>CAMBVX010000190.1 GCA_945871085.1 Opitutus sp. GAS368
GGTCGTCACCGCGGCTCTGCCGGTGAAGCGCACGCGCAGCACCTGGCCCTGCGTCCCACGCCCGCCGACCGCCACGAAGAGATCGCCGTTCGGCGCCACCGCCAGATCGACGGGAGCGAAGCCGTCGTTACCCGCCGGCGACAAAAAGCGCTCTGCCTCACCTTCGACCGTCGAGCCCCGCGCCGAAAACGGCACAAAATAAATCACGCCCGTGGACCAGCACGCCGCAAACACGCCGGCGCGATACCGCAGCGGAAACTGGCGATGCCGATAAACCAACACCCCGGTCGGCGAGCCACGACCGAGATCCACCACGCTGTCGACGCGATCAAAGAAGCCGAGCGGCTTGCTCCACGAGCGACGCGATCCGTTCAACATCCAGCCGTGGTGCTCGCCGACCGCGATGTCGTAGATCCGTGTTGGGCCGTAACCCGGCAAATGGTGGACGCGCTCGCCATCGGCTTCAAAGGTGAAGATCTGCCCCGCCGCGGTAAAATCGAAATCGTAGGGATTCCGGAAGCCGTGGGCCACAACCTCGCACGTCTTGAAATCGGGCGTGAACCGTAGCAACGCCCCCTGCCGTGCTTCCGCCACCGGCGACGCGGTTGACGTGACCTGAAAGGCACCTGGCTGCGGACCGTTGCCGGCCATTACATAAAACCAGCCGTCCGGCCCGCGCTGCACCGCGTGCGTGCCGTGTTCACCGTGATCCATGCTGGTCCGCAACACCTCGGGCGCTCCATCGGCGACGCCATCTCCATCCGCATCCCGCAGCCGCAGAATCGTCCCGTCGCCCGTCGCGATCAGATCGTGGCCATCGAAAAAAAGCCCATGCGCCCCAGAGCGGGGAAACGCGGAAAACAAGCGCGCTCCATCCGCGATACCATCCGCATTTGTGTCGAGCAGCGTCTTGACGTAGCCGGGCCCCGCCACGACCACCTCGCCGCGGGCGTTCACCGTCATGGCGTGGATGTTGTGGGCCAGTTCATCGCCCGCGAACGACGTCACCTCGAAGCCGGGCGGGACATTGAACCCGCCCGACGACGCCGCGTGCGCGAAGGTTACGGCCATCAGCGCCGCAACCGTCCCGACAAAAGGACACGCGCAGCCGGAGCCACGGAGGCCCGCCAGAAGAACACGCGAGATGCCAAACGATTTTGGGAATCCCTGGATCAACCTGGGCGCAGCGAAGAAGGACCGGGAGGCCAAGGGATTATAGGCCAGCGCAGTGGCTAGCGCACGTCTTTCACCGCCACCAGGCTGTTCAGATATCGCTCGAGGTGGGTGTAGCCATTCGCCTCCGCGCTCTGAATGCGGTCCGCGGGATTCTTCGGATCGAGCCCGTGGGCGAGTTCCCATGCATCCGGCATGCCGTCCCGATCCGTGTCGAGCGGCGGCGGCAACGAGCGGTGGGTGGTCCAGCCGCCGACTTCCTTTTGGGAATCGATCACCTTGCCCCGGCGCTGACGCACGTCGTCGACCACGCGAGCGTCGATGGCATCCCGGCGCAGGGACGCCCCAGACCGAGCGAGCACAAGGGCGGCGGCCTCCGTCGCGGGCTGCGTCTGGGGCAGGGCGGCGCCCAAGTCTGCGGGCGCCGTGGCTTTCCAGTCGGCCAGCGTTCCTGCGTAACCGTAATTGCCATACGGTTTCAGCCAGCGCTTAAAATCGAGCGCGGCATAGTTGTCCCGCGTGAGATCGTCGCGCTGCTCAAACACATTGCCACTCATGTAACCGCGCGCGAGGTCGGGCAGCGTGCCTTTCATCGCGATGGGAAGCTTTGCGAGAACCGTCGTGGGGCCCGGGCGCCAAACGTTGTTGATGCAATTGATGAAGTGATCACAAAAATTCGCCGTGCCGGGCGACGCCCAGTTGTAGATGACGTTGTTGCGGAAATCGACGACATGCTGCGGTCCCTTCGTGGCGCTGCCGAGCGACGGATGCCGGTCGCGGCACGTCGCGATGAGATTGTGATGTAACGTAATGTTGCCCGACAGATCGCGATAGGAAGCGGCCATCGCGTGAGGCTTGCCCCGACTGTGCAGGCTTTGGTTCAACGCCTCGCTGATGATGCACCACTGCAGGGTGAAATTGCCGCCCCGACGCAGGTCGTGCGTGCCGTCGATCGCCCAGCTCAACGAGCAATGGTCCAGAATCACGCGGTCGATATCGTCCGTCACAAGCGTGTCGTCGGCCCCTTTGGACTCCGCTGTTTTGTTCTCGTCGCCGAGGCGCAAGCGAAGATAGCGCACGACCACGTCAGTCACGTTTTTCATCTGCACGGAGAAATCGCGCACCGTGATCCCGTCGCCGGGGGCCGTCTGGCCGGCGATGGTGAGAAACGAACGCTCAATCCGCAGCGCGCTCTTCAGCAGGATGGTGCCCGAGACCTCGAACACGATGGTGCGCGGACCGGCGCCCGATACGATCCCTTCCCGGAGCGACCCCGGCCCGCTGTCCGCGAGATTAGTCACGTGGTAGACATCGCCACCACGGCCGCCGCGGGCGATCCGGCCGAAACCCTCCGCCCCCGGAAAAGCCGGCAACTCGGCGGCGAGGCGGCATGTCGCCACAATTGCGATACCAAGGTAGACGGCGGCGCGCCGGAGGCCGGAGTGGCGGAACGAATGGAGGGGCATGCGATGTATTCCAGGGTGGAAAGGAGGTGGGGAAAGGCGAGAGATTCGGCCCTAACCTGGATATTTCACACTCTGGTTTGTCATCGCGAGCCCGAGGAACGAGGGCGTGGCGATCCAGCTAGCTGGATTGCTTCGTCGCTGCGCTCCTCGCAATGACAAGACTTGGAGTGGGTGGGTAACAGGGTGTAGCGGTTTCACGCGTAAGTGTGAAATTTCCGGGCTAGAAGGTGCCCTTGAGTCCGAAAGCGTATTGCGCGCCCGACTCGATGTAGCGCTGGATCTTCGCATAATCGGGCGTAGCCGGGCTCGACCACTCCATCACGGTGGGCTCGTTCGTCAGGTTGCGACCGGTCACGAAGATCGACACGCGCTTGTGCAGCTTGATCTGCGCATTCAGATCGAAGGTCACGCTCGCACGGCGAAACTCGAACGAGTTGGGCCAGTTCTGCGGGCTGAGCTGCTGCTTGCCTCGGTAGTTGCGCTTCAACTGCACGTTTACCCGGCCGCGGTCATAGCTGATGCCCGCGTTGAAAACCTTCGGCACGAAGCCGCGGAAGTCGGCCGTATCGCGGCCTTCGAGCTGGAGCCGGCTGCCGTTGGCGAACACCGAGAAGCCGCTCGCCCACTGGGGGAGGAACGTCAGCACGTGATCGTAGGACGCCTCGATGCCGCTGACGCGCGCGTCGCCGACGTTGAGGTAGTGACTGAATCGATAATTCGAATACTCGGGTCCCAGGTTGTATTCGGAGAGCAGCGCGGGCGTCGCATCCTGCGTGAGGAGGCCGAAGTAGTTCTTGATGTCCTTGCGGAAGGCGCCGACCGAGAGCACGCCCACGGTCTTGAAGTAATACTCGAGCGCGACGTCCCTATTGTCCGACTCCCACGGCTTCAGGCTCGAGCTCGTCGTGACGATGAGCGGCGGATTGCTCGTGTCGCGGATGTCGATGTCGGGAAACACCCGCGGGAGGTCCGGGCGGCCCAGCGTGCGCGCATAACTGAAACGGGCCAGCAGGTTGCTCGTGAGCGCGAAGCTGGCGTGGAAACTGGGATAGAGTCCGTCGTAGCTGTTCCGGTTGGACGAGCCGCGCACGATGTTGATCCGCCGCGCGCGCTCGATCGGGTCGGTGATCGGGAGCGGAACCCCGGCGGCGTTGCGCAGCGTGTTGCCGGCGGCGTCTTTTTGGTAGCCTAGGGTGGGATCCGTGCGCCGGCCGAGGCTCTTGTCGATCGTCTCCTCGTAGCGGACGCCACCGACCAGCCGGAGGCGGTTGGAGAAAAACGAGGCGTCGGCCATCAGGAATCCGGCCTGAATGGTTTCGTCGAGCAGGAAGCTTTCGCGCGTGCGCGAGAGCAGGAACGCGGCCTCGTCGAACACGAAATACTCGGGATGCGCCTTGAAGAGCTCATACATCTTCCAGTTGTCGACGCGCTCGCGCGGCGGCAGGCCGAAGCCGGGGGACGTGCTGACCGCAGCTTTCAACCCGTAGCGGCCGGCATACTCGTCCGCCGTGCCTTTCACTCGATCGGGGCCGACGAACGACCACTGGCTCGTCGGGCCGTTGTGATCGCGAATCTGCTGCCGATAGTCGAGGCCGGCCTTCACCTTCACCGGCACGCCGAGATCGAAAGCGCGGCTCGCGTGGATCTTCGCGCCGCGCTGAGTGTCATCCGTATCGCGGTTCTGCCGGGAACGAATGACGTCGATCGGCACGTCGGCGAGAGTGTAGGCGTCGACGTTTGCTCCGGTCGTGCTGTCGCGCGCCGACACGCTGTAAGGCCGGCCGCCCCCGCGGATATCCTGGAAATTGATCGTCAAGTTGCGGCGAAACAGGATGACGCGCTCGACCATGCCGTATTCCATGTCGCCGGTGCGGTTCTGCGACAGGCCATAGTAGGCACTGCTGTCGAAATTCCAGTGCGCGCCGCGATGGCGGTAACGCAGGCTGTAATGCGTCGTGACGTCGCGGACGATGGTGTGGTGGCCGGTGCCCTCCACCGTGCCCGATCCGGCGCGACCGAGGGCGAAGGTCGGGCCGTAGGAACCCACGTTCTGATTCAGCACGCCGCCGTTATTCCACAGCATCACGTGATTCGCGGACTGCGACCGGGAGGGGTTATACAGCGCTGACACGGACAGCGTATCGCGATCCGAAATACGCCAGTCGGCCGTGGCTCCAATCGTTTGCCGCTGCTTTTCCAGCGGGGTTTCATTGAACTCGAAGCGATCCGGGAACGGGTTGGCCGGGGTCGACGGGGCGGTGGAGCTGTTCCATTGCGTGCGCAGGTGGCGTTGAAAACTGAACTGCTGGTTGTGCATGCCGTTGATCGAGAAACCGAAGCGCTTGTTCACCGGCACCGTGTAGCTGAAATCGAAACTCGGCTTGATCTTGAGGCTGGGCTCGCGCTGCGGATACGGCGTCTTCGAGAAGTCCATGTATTCCTCGTTGAACGTCATCATCGCGCGATACTTGAACTGCGGGCGGGCCAGCTCAAAGGCGCTCTTGCTGATTAGGTTTACCGAGCCACCGACGGAGCTCGCGGCCATGTCAGGCGTGGGCGCTTTCGTGACCTCGACCCGAGAGATGTTGTTGATCGCGAGATTGCTGATGTCGATCGCGCGGGTGTCCTTAATGCCCGCACCATTCGCCAGGTCGTTGCCATCGATCATCACGGGCGTCATGCTCCCGGGTAGCCCGCGGATCGAAACGCGCCCGCCATCGAGCACCACGCCCGGCATGTTCTTGATGAACTCACCGACGTTGCCGTCCACACTGTCGCCAAACGCATCCGCGGCCGCGACCGTCTTCAGATTCTCCGCGAAGCGCTGCTCGTTGATCGCGATCGCCCGCGCGTCCCTCTCACGCGTCTCGGACACCACGAACGTCTCAAGCGCCACCGTGCCCTTGTCATCGAAGGCCACTGCGCCGCCGGAGATCGACAGATCGCGCCGCACGGTCTGGCCCGCCGGCACGTTGACCTGGACCGAGTGCTCGCCGGAGCCCGTGTAGAAAATCCTCAGCGTGACCGCGCCCGTCGGCACGTGCGTCAGCGCGTAGGCGCCATAGGTGTCGGTGAACGTCTGCAGTGGCGTGCCCAGAATCTCGATCCGGACATTGCGCACGTAGGCTTGGGTGCCGGTGTTGAAGACCCGACCTTCGATGGCGCCGTTCGCGGCCGCCGGTTGCGCCGCCGCCGTGGCGGGCCACAACGACAAAACCAGGAGGAGACCGGCGGCGGCAAGGCGCACGCGCCAGACGCTCGATGCAGGTGACACGGGTGAGGAGCGGAGGGCGGGGTTCGCGTTCATGCTGGGAGGGGTTGGTGGGGAGCGTCGCCTCTGGGGGAAGTCGGCGCCTTTCCTCGCCGGTCATAGCGTCACCCTGCCCTCCAATCCGCAAGAGGCACGTTGTGCACTTGATTGCATAGAGTGAAACGGTCCCGGCGCTCCGACCCCGGGCCGTCCTCGCTCACGACGCCGTTTTCGCGGCCGCCGCCGCAACCGCCTCGACCCAGATGCCTTCGATATAAATCCCGGTTGGATGCGCCGGCAGCCCGCGCTCGTTGTGCTCGAGCAGGCTCACCAACTGATCGACCGCGGTCGCGCCAATCCGCGGATGGTCGTGAAAGATCCCGCCAAACCCGCCATCGGCCGCGCCATGGTCGAGCGTCACGAGCTCGACCTCACCCGCCAGGCCGGCGGCTTTCACCCATTGAGCCAAGGGCGTGAGATTGAGCAGCCCGACGATCGCATCCGGCCTGTGGCGCCGGAGCCAGGCCGCAAACTCTGCGCGGCCCGCCTCGTTCTCGATCAGCAACGGCGGCACTTGCGCACTGCGGCCGCCGTGTTCGAACTGGTCGACCACATAGCCCGCGAGCCAAAGCTTGCCGACTTTCTCGTGCAGCCGCCGCGGCAGCACGAAACCAATCCGCTGCCGCCCGCGCCGCCGGCACGCGGCCAGGGCCGTGCGCATCGCAGTGAAGTGATTATGCACGACCCGGTTCGCGGGAATCGCGTACGAGTGCCCGATCGAGATAACGCCGAAATGCTCCCACTCGACCGGCAGCGCGTCCTGCGTGGAATAGAGCGGCGGCAAAATCAGGCCGAGGATATTGCGCGTGAGCAGAATCTGCGTGAAGCGGCGCGGCGTAAACCTCGTGCCGCTGAGGTTGAACTCCTCGAGCTCGTAGCCGAGAAACCGCGCGCGCGTGCGCGCCCCGGAAAAGAGCGCATCATAATCCTTGCGCCACGCCGTCACGCGACCGACCGGCGCCGTATAGACATATCCGAGATTCGCGCGATACGACCCGGCCCGCCGCGCCTTCCGACTCCGCACCAGAGCGGCGATGAGCGGATTGGGCTTGTAGGCAAACTCACGCGCCACGGCCTGCACGCGGAGCCGCACCGCCTCGGAAATGGCGGGATGATTCCGCAACGCCCGCGATACGGTGCTCGGATGCACGCCGAGTCGCGCCGCGATGTCCTGCAGGGATGCGGGGGTGTTGGGCATCGTGCAGACCGGCAGAGCGCCTCCCGCCGGTAAAGTCAAAAGCACCTTGCGGAGTCCCGCCCCGTCCGCAGCCTAAGTCCGAACCGCGATCTGCCTGTCCGCGAGAATGCTTTCCTGAGTCCTCGTGAACACGGCGTTTACTTCGTCGTCCGTCAGCGTCCGATCGGCGGCGCGGAAAACAAGGCTAGAGGCCAGGCTCTTGGTGCCTTCAGGCAAACCCTTGCCTTGGTAGACATCAAACACGCCCACGATCTCGAGGGCGAACGCGTTACCCACCACGGCCCGTGCGGCCTTGGCGAGCGCCTTCTGCACGTCGACGGCTGGCGTGGCGGTTGGCACAACCAGCGCAAGATCGCGCAGCCCGGCCGGGCACAGACCAAGTCCGAGAAGCGGCGGCGAGGTCGGCGATGGTGCGGAAATGGAGGGCGGTGGACATGGGCGGCGGAGCAAGCGAAACGTGGGGCGGACTGAAATCCGCTCTACTCGACGACTTTCGGGACGGCGATCATGTTGTCCCTTTGCGCCGGGGCGTTGCGGAGCGCGTCGGCGACGGTGAGGCCGGGCTGCGCGACGTCGGCTTGCCAGACGTTGAAGATGGGCGAGGCGTGGGCCGTGGGCTCGACGCCGGTAACGTCAACTTTAGCGAGCTGCTCGATGTGGTGGAGCACATCGCCGAGCTGTTGGGCGAACTTCGCTTTCTCGTCGGGCGTGAGCGCGAGGCGCGCGAGCTTGGCGATGTGGTCGATGTCGAGTTGGGGGGGCGGAGGACATGACAGGAAAAACGCGCAGGAGGGCAAACGCTGCCGTGCGAGGCAACGGGCAAATCTTCCGCGGGCCGCGCAACTCTCCGTTGATTTTCCCGCGGCAGGCTCCAGCCTCTCCACGCCCCACCCCGCATGAAACGCCACGCTGTCCTGATTTCTACCCTCGCGCTCGGCGCGACGCTGGTTGCAGAGGAAAAACTCCCGCCCGGCCACGGCGCCGGCGGCGTGCTCACGCTGCTGGAGACGCACTGCGTGTCGTGCCACGGCGGCGAGAAGACCAAGGCCGGCCTCGACCTCGTGACGCGCGATGCCCTCATGCGCGGCGGCGAGAGTGGTGCCGCCATCGTGCCCGGCCAGCCACCGGCGAGCCTGCTCTACAAAATGGTCGCGCACCTCGAGGAGCCGGGGATGCCGCACAAAGAGGACAAGCTATCCGACACCGCCATCCGTCAGATCTCCGAATGGATCGCCGCGGGCGCGCCCTACGCGCGCGCGTTGAGCACGACACCCGCGAGCAAATCCACCGCTGCGGCGAAGGAATTCGCGATCACCTCCGCCGATCGCGCGCACTGGTCGTTCCAGCCCGTGCACCGGCGCGAGCCGCCCGCGGTGAAAAACGCCGCCGCGGTGCGCACGCCGATTGATCATTTCATCCTCGCACCGCTCGAGGCGAAGGGCCTCGTGCTGTCGCCCCCCGCCGCGAAGGAAACGCTCATCCGCCGCGTGACGCTAGACCTCATCGGCCTGCCACCGACGCCGGCGGACATCGATGCGTTTGGGCGCGACGCCGCGCCCGATGCCTACGAACGCCTCGTCGAGCGGCTGCTCGCGTCGCCGCACTATGGGGAGCGCTGGGGCCGCCACTGGCTCGACCTCGCGCGTTTCGCGGAGAGCGACGGCTTCGAGCACGACGCCGTGCGCCCGCACGCGTGGCGCTACCGCGACTACGTCGTGCGCGCCTTCAACGCCGACAAGCCCTACGACCGCTTCGTCCGCGAACAGATCGCCGGCGACGAGCTGTTTCCCGCCGAGCCCGACGCGCTGATCGCGACGGCGTTCAACCTCCTCGGCCCCGACATGGTGGACTCCGCCGACCAAGTGCAGCGCCGACGCAACACGCTCAACGACATGACCGACACGGCGTCGCTCGCCTTCCTTGGCCTCACGATGGGCTGCGCGCGCTGCCACGATCACAAGTTCGAGCCCATCGCGCAGCGTGACTACTACTCGCTGCAGGCTTTCTTCGCGCCCGCGAAATCTCGCAACGATTTCCCCGTGCCCACGCCTACCGAGCGCGCCGCACACGAGGCCGCGATGGCCCGCTACAACGAGCAGACCGCCGACCTTCAGGCGCAGATCGCTACGCTCGTGGAACCGGCGCAGGCCGCCGTCTTCGCACGGAAACTGAAAACGCTCTCGTCCGAGGCGCAGGCCGCTCACGCCGTCGCGAAGGAGCAGCGCACCACCGAGCAGGAAAACCTCGTGCTCGAGACCGCGCATCTCGTCGCCGTCTCGGCCAAAGAGATCACCGGTGCACTTAAAAAATCCGAGCGCGATGCCCATGCCAAATTACAGGAGCAGTTGAAACCGTTTCCCAAGCCGAAGCCGCTCCCCGCCTCGCTCGCGTTGCAAAACGGCCCGCCGGCCAAGACCCACCTCCTGTACCGTGGCGACTACAACCAACCCGGCGCGGAGGTCGCGCCCGCGTTTCCCGAAGTGCTCGGCGCGCCGCCCGCCGCCTCGTCGCAGCGCACCGCGCTCGCCGACTGGATCGCGAGCCCGGAAAATCCGCTCACGGCCCGCGTGATGGTGAACCGCGTCTGGCGGCACCATTTCGGCCGCGGCCTCGTTGCGACGCCGAGCGACTTCGGCACGCGCGGGCAGAAATCCTCGCACCCCGCGCTGCTCGACTGGCTCGCGTCGGAATTCGTCGCGCGCGGCTGGAGCGTGAAGCACCTGCACCGCGTGATGCTCCTCTCGGCCACCTACCGCCAATCGACCGCCGCCGCGCCCGCGACGCTCGCCCGCGATCCGGAAAACAAACTCTACTCGCGCATGAACCGCCTTCGGCTTGAGGGCGAAGTCATCCGCGACGGCCTGCTCGCGATCAGCGGCCAGCTCAACCCGCAAGTCGGCGGGCCCGGCGTGTTCCCGCCGATCCCGCGTGAACTCTATGCCGGCGCCAAGGGCTGGACCGTGAGCGCCGACCCGCGTGACCACGCCCGCCGCAGCCTCTACATTTTTGCGCGACGCAACCTCCGCTTCCCCTTTCTCGAGGTTTTCGACGCGCCGGACAACAACCTGAGCTGCTCCGCGCGCGAGCGCAGCACGACCGCGCCGCAGTCGCTCACGCTGCTCAACGCCGACGAAGTGCTTACCGCCGCCGCGCGCACCGCCGAGCGAGTCGAGCGTGAGGCCGAGTCGCCCGAAGCGCGCCTGACCCTCGCCTACCGCCTGATCATCGGCCGTGGGCCGACGGGACAGGAGCGCCGGCTCTCGCAGGATTTTCTCGTGCATTCGCCGCTCGCCGAGCTGTGTCGCGGACTCTTCAACCTCAACGCTTTTGTCTATGTCGACTGACTATTGCCCCGGCCCCGGCGGATTCGCCGCATCGCCCGTCTCGCGCCGCTCGTTCCTGGCGCACGCCGGCGGCGGGTTTGGCATGCTCGCCCTCTCCGCGCTGCTCAGCCGCGACGGCCTGCTCGCCGCGCCCACCGCGTTGAACGCGAACGCGAATCCCTTTGCGCCGAAAGCGCCGCACTTCCCGGCCAAGGCGCAGCGCGTGATCTTCCTTTTCATGTCGGGTGGCCCGAGCCACGTCGATCTGCTCGACCCGAAGCCCGAGCTCATCCGCCTCGCGGGGCAGCCAATCCCGGAGTCGTTCGGCACGTTTAAGACGCGTCGCGCCGTCGCAAAGAACAAGCTCCTTGCTCCCCTGCGGGAATTTCGGCCGCGCGGCCAATCGGGGATCGAGATTTCCGATTTCCTCCCGCACATCGCCGGTTGCGCCGACGATTTGTGCGTCATCCGCAGCTGCCGTGCGGACAGCGTCACGCACCCCGAGTCGGTCTACCAGATGAACACCGGCTCGATTTTGATGGGCCGGCCGAGCCTCGGCGCCTGGGCGACCTACGGGCTCGGTTCGGAAAACCAAAACATGCCCGCGTTTGTCGTCATGCCCGATCCTACGGGCTGGGTGAAAGGCGGCGCGCCCGCGTGGAGCAACGGCTACATGCCCGCGGCCTTCCAGGGCACGATCCTGCGCGGTGGCGAATCGCCGATTCTCAATCTCAACACGCCGAAGGGCGTGAGCGCGCAGCAGCAGCGCGCGACCGTCGACTTCATCAACCAGGTCAATCGCGGGCAGCTCGCACCCGGTGACGAGGACTCCGAGCTCGGTGCGCGCATCGCCGCCTACGAGTTGGCGTTCCGGATGCAGAGCGACGCGCCCGACGTCGTGGATGTTTCCAAGGAAACCACCGCCACGCGTATCCTCTACGGCCTCGACGAGCCGCGCACGGCGGAGTTTGGCCTGCGCTGCCTGCTCGCGCGCCGCATGGTTGAGCGCGGCGTGCGCTTCGTGCAGCTCTACTGCGGCGACACCAACGGCTGGGATGGCCACTCCGACATGGAGGGCAACCACTCCAAGCTCTGTGGCGCGAGCGACCTCCCCGTCGCCGGCCTCCTCAAGGATCTTAAATCGCGCGGCCTGCTCGACTCGACGCTCGTGATCTGGGGCGGCGAATTTGGTCGCATGCCGATGAGCGAGGGCAGCAACGGCCGCGACCACAACCCGCACGGCTTTTCCATGTGGCTCGCGGGCGGCGGCGTGAAAGGCGGCCAGGCCATCGGCACGACCGACGCCGTTGGCCTGCGCGCCGAAGGCGAAGTCGCGCACGTGCACGACATCCACGCGACCATCCTGCACCTGCTCGGCCTCGACCACACCCGCCTCACCTATCGCCACAACGGCCGCAACGAACGGCTGACCGACGTGGCGGGAAATGTGATCACGAAAGTGTTCGCGTAACTAGCAGCCTGTCGGACTTAGATATTAAAGGCGTCCACAATGCGATCATCGCGAAAATATTTTTAAAAAAGATCAAATATCGAGCTGCAAATGCCTTCGACGGCCTAAGTCCGACAGCCTGCTAGAGCACGAAACCGAGAACTACTTCCGCACCTGCCAGCCGGAGGTCTTCACGATCTCGTCCAGCACTTCTTGGAAGACGACATTCACTTCGTCGTCGGTGAGCGTCCGCTCGGCGGACCGGAAGACGAGGGAGAAGGCCAGGCTCTTTTTGCCCTCGGGGACGCCGGGGCCGGTGTAGACATCGAAGGCGCTCACGCTCTCGAGCGCGAACGCGTTGCCTACGGCAGCGCGGGAGAATTTCGCGAGGGTTTTCTGCACCTCGGAGGAGGGCGTGGCCGCATCGACGACGAGCGCGATGTCGCGCAGGGCGGCGGGCAGCAGACTAAAATCGGCATAACGACGGCGGGTGGCGTCGCCAGTGATTTTCTCCGGGAGGATCGCGAAGATTCCGGCGTAGACTTTGCCCTCGATGCCGAGCGACTTGACCATCGCGAGATCCAGCAGGCCGAAGCGGGCGGTCCAGCCGTGCTCGATATTGCCAGCAGAAGCCGCGTGGCCTTCTTGCCAGCCGAAGAACGGCGCGGTACCGGGCACGAGCGGTTGGCGGGCGAAATCAATTCCGGCTGCTCCCGCGAGCGCGGCGAC
The DNA here is from genome assembly GCA_945871085.1 of Opitutus sp. GAS368. Taxonomy (GTDB): domain Bacteria; phylum Verrucomicrobiota; class Verrucomicrobiia; order Opitutales; family Opitutaceae; genus GAS368. The sequence goes on from CAMBVX010000190.1 coordinate 12,650, forward strand.
GTGATGCTTCGCGGAGAAAAAATCTTCGGTCGGCGTGCGGTTGGATTTCAACCAGGTGCGTTGCGCGACGGGCTCCGCAATGATGAAACCAACGGAGGCGCATTCAACGTTTTG
>CAMBVX010000191.1 GCA_945871085.1 Opitutus sp. GAS368
GCGCACGACCTGTCCGTCCCGGCGCAGAAACTCCTTCGTCGGATAGAGCCGCAATTCTGGTTCGGCGCTGTTTCCGGAGAGTTGGCCGTTTAGCCTGCGGTAGCCACAGGCCTCCGTGCCTGTGGGGTTCGGCGACACACCCGCCGGACTGGCAGGCAGGGACGCCTGCCGCTACACGACCTGACGAATGCGATGTCCTCCCGAGATTGCAGGGGGAACCGGCGAATGTCTGTCGCCGGACTTACCCACTGAAAACCGCAACTCCCCGCACCCCGGCGTGAGGGGAACGAGATCGGCAGAGCTGGCCAGCCGGTAAAATTCTTCGGCGAGGAGGCTGCCCGCGCGCGGGCGGATTGGGTTTTCAGGTATATTCCCGGTAGACCGGCTGAAACATCCGGCTCCGGATATCCTCGACGACGTCGGTCGGACGTGGGCGCATGGCGAGGCCGGTGCGGTAAGCCGTTTCGGCGACGGCGACGGCGATGCGGAGCGAGACTTCGCGCACTTTTGTGAGCGAAGGATAGACGCGGCCGACGGAAAGATCATCGGGGCCGACGAGGCTCGCGAGAGTTTGCGCGGCGACGAGGAACATCTCGTCCGTGACTTCGCGCGCTTGGCTGACGAGGGCACCGAGCCCGACGCCGGGGAAGATGTAGATATTGTTACCTTGGCCGGACACGTGGACCCGGCCGTTGAGCTCAAAGGGTGCGAACGGGCTGCCGCTGGCAAAGATCGCGCGACCCTCCGACCACGTGTAGGCCTGCGCGGCGGTGCACTCGGCCTTCGAGGTGGGATTGGAGAGGGCGAAGATGATCGGGCGGGGGTTGAACTTCGCCATCGCGGCGACGATCGGCTGCGTGAACGTCGTCGGAGTGCCGGAGACGCCGATGAGCGCGGTCGGCTGCAGTACGCGCACCGCTTCTTCGAGCGTGGCGATAAAGGGATGCTCGTGGGCGTAGGGGAGTTTGTGATGCGCGAGTAGGTCGCCGCGGTTTTTCACCACGAGGCCTTTGGAATCGACGAACCAACAGCGGGCGCGGGCCTCGGCGGCGGTGAGTCCGGCGGCCTGCGCGGCCGCCACGTAGAGATCAGCGATACCGGTGCCGGCTTCGCCGGCGCCTAGGAAGAGGAGTTTTTGTTCGGGCAGCGTCGAACACGTGAGTTGGAGGGCGCCGAGCACTCCCGCGAGGGCGACGGCGGCGGTGCCCTGAATGTCGTCGTTGAAGCTGGGGAGGACGCGGCGGTAGTTTTCGAGAAGGCGGAAGGCGTTGGTGTTGCCGAAGTCCTCCCACTGCATGAGCGCTTGCGGGAAGATCGTTTTTACGGCGGCAACAAATTCCGCGATGAACGCATCGTAGTCGGCGCCGCGGGTGCGGGGTTGTTTCAGGCCGATGTAGGCGGAGCCGGTCTGGAGCGAGGCGTTTTCGGTGCCGACATCGAGCGTGATCGGCAGGCAGTAGCTGGGGTGCACGCCGGCGCAGGCGGTGTAGAGCGAGAGTTTGCCGACGGGAATACCCATGCCCAACGCGCCCAGATCGCCGAGGCCGAGGATGCGCTCGCCGTCGGTGACGACAATCAGGCGCACGCCTTTGACGGGCCAATGGCGGAGCATTTCGGCGATTTTTCCGCGTTCACGGAGACTGATAAACATCCCGCGGGGCCGGCGGTAAATGGAACCGTATTGAAGGCAGGCTTCACCGACGGTCGGCGTATAGATGAGTGGCACCATCTCCTCGATGTGATCGGTGACGAGGCGGTAGAAGAGGGTTTCGTTGCGGTTCTGGAGCGTCGTGAGGTAGATGTAGCGTTCGAGGTTGCTCGATTTTCCGCGGACGGAATGGAGGGTGCGCTGCAACTGCTCTTCGAGGGTGAAGACGCGCGGCGGCAGGAGACCGCGGATGCCGAGCAGATCCCGCTCCCACTCGGTAAAGGCGGTGCCCTTGTTGACGAGTGGATTGGTGAGAACGTCGTGCCCCGTCACGTGGGGCAGATCGCCATGAGCGGATAATTCTGGAGAAACTGAGGGGGGGAGCATCGCGTAGCATAACCGCGAGACGTGGCGGTGCCTCCGCAGATTTTGCCGAAGGCTGCGCCGATTCTATGGTTAGTCTTACTCGGTTACTTTCCTCTCAAGAAACTTCTCTAAAAAGTGTCACGTATTACGTGACACCCCCGAGCTGAATTTTGGGTTTTTTGGCAATGAACTTAACAGAGTAATGTCAGGGCCCCGGTCGGTGGATTACGGCACGTCGTAGACCTCCACGATAGCCTCGCCTGTAGTGCCGGAGATTCCAGATATCTGCGCGGTGTAGTTGCCTGGGGCGAGGGTTAGGAGCAGGGCGGCGTCGCGGCTGCCGAGTGTGAGGTCGAAGGCTCCGACGCTGCGCGCAATCGCTTGGAGTTGAGCATTCCAGTTGTCGTTTTCCGCGATCTTAACACCGGCGGCATTGTAGATTTCAAGTTTGGGATCGGCGAGGACGCCGATGACACCAAATTCGGTCAGCTTCGCGCCGACGCCACGGATGAGCAGCGTCTTCGCCGCAGTGCCGTCGACGACGAAGCCGGTGATGAGAATGTTTCCGCCGGTGCCGACGACGTTGCGGGCGGAGACGTTGACGAGTTTGCCGGGACCACCGGTGTCGTAAACTTCAACGAGCACGACGCCCGTGCCGACGCTCTTGATCTGGGCGGTGTTGGCCCCGTTGCAGGCGCGTTGCAGGGCCGCATCCTTGCTGCCGCCGGCGAGGCCAAAGGCACCGACATTGGCGAAGACGGATGTGAGGGCAGGGCTCCAGTCGTTGTTTTCGTCGATCTTGGCGGAAGTGGTATTGTAGAGTTCGATCGTGGGATCGGGCAGGAATGTCGAGAGACCGAACCCACTGAGGCCGGGGCCGACTCCGCGCACGAGCATGTTTTTTGATCCGATCGTGGCGAAGCCGACGATCAGGGTCTGACTGGTGCCGAGGTTGGTGCGAACAGAGAGATTTGGTAGGCGGCTGGGTTGGCCGCTGGTGACAGAGACGGTCGCGGAGTTGCTGGTGACGGCTCCGAGGAAATTGGAGACCACCACGGTGTAGTTGCCCGCGGTCGAAGAGGTGGCGCTGGGGAGCACAAGCGTGCTGGAGGTCGCTCCCGAGATCGCTTCGCCGTCTTTGCGCCATTGGTAGTTTGGGGTGGGGCTGCCGGTGGCCGTCGCGGAGAGGGCGACGGTGGAACCGGCATTCACCGTCACACCGAGCGGTTGCGTCGCGAAAACCGGCGCGCTCTCGGTGGTGACGGAGACGGTCGCGGAGTTGCTGGTGATGGCTCCGAGGGAATTGGAGACCACCACGGTGTAGTTGCCCGCCGCCGAAGAGGTGGCGCTGGGGAGCACAAGGGTGTTGGAGGTCGCTCCCGAGATCGCTACGCCGTCTTTGCGCCACTGGTAGGTTGGCGTGGGCGTGCCGGTGGCGGCCACAGTGAGGGCGAGGGTCGAGCTAGCGTTGACCGTGGCGCCTTGCGGCTGGCTCGTGATCACGGGCGCCGTGCTGCTCGGCCCGCTCGTCACAGTCACGGCGGCCACATTACTCATGACCGACCCAGCGGGGTTGGTCGCAACCACCGTATAGTTGCCGGCCGCTGAGGCGGCGATGTTGGCGAGCACAAGCGTGGTGGACATGGCTCCTGCAACCGGGACGCCATCCTTGCGCCACTGGTAGGTGGGCGTGGGCGTGCCGGTGGCGGCGACAGTGAGCGCGAGGGTCGCCCCAGTGTTGACCGTGGCGCCTTGCGGCTGACTCGTGATCACGGGCGGGATCGGGGTGGTGAGCGTGAGGGTCGCGGGCGCACTCATGACCACGCCGCCGGCGGTGAAGATCGTCACGGTGTAGTCACCGGCATCGGCTGCGGTGAGCGCGTTGATCGTCAGGCCGATTCCGTTGGTGGTGTTGGTGTATTTGATGCCGGAAACCCTCGAATCGCCCAGATCCAGATTTTTCCCGTGGTGGCTCCAGTTGTAGCCGACGGGGGGAAAGTTGGTGCCGTTTTGGAAACTGAAGAGCGTGCCACCGATGGTGACATCCGCGGAGATGGTCACGCTTTCGCCGATGAAGGCAGCGCGGTTGGTGGGCGGCCCAACGATCACGGGGGGCGGCGTTGAGGTGCCGGGGTTTTGCGCGCCGATGTAAAAGGTCACTCCCTTGGAAAACAGTGTGCCCACCGGCGCGCCCGCGACCGTGGTTGTGTCCATGGTGATGATGGTGTCGAAGTCCAGCCAGGCGCGATAAACGCGACCGCTGACGAGCTTGCCCGCGGGGATCGTGTAGGCGGTCAGCGGCGTCGGCGTCGCCGGCTGCCCCGAGATTGGTCGGGAGAAGATCTCGGTGCTGATGTCCACGCGATTGCTCCCGTCGTCCGTCATGCTCACCAGACTGAAGTTGATGTGGCCGGCGAGGCCGCTCGTCGCGTAGCCGGAAAACGTGCTGAAGTTGATGGTCGTAGCCTGCGCGGGATTGACGACGAGCAAGTCGCTGTTCCAGGTGCCGTTATTGACGCTGGTCACTTGGGGTGTGACCACCGGATAATTGTCGGCCGCGAGATTTATCGAGAGGGCGGGAATGCTCGTACCAGTCATCAGATAGGTGCCGTTGGGGAAGGCGGCGTCCATGGCCGCCTTGGAGCCGAACCATTGCCTGAGCGCGTAGTCGCTGTTCCGATTATCAAACTCGAGCGGCAACGTGCCGCCGCCCGGCAGGGCCAACGTAACATTGGTCGCCGCCTTGGCCTGAAACTTAAACGCCCCGAGCGGATCGGCCACCGCACCCACCGCAGAGGTCTGCAAGAATTGCTGGTTTTTAGTAACCACATAGAACGATTGGGCGGGCGAGACGGCGGGAACGATAGCCAGCACGAGCGCGAAAACTGACAGCGTAGTTTTCATAGGGGGGGAGCCTACGCCTAACGGTGGGCGATGCGCGGCAGATCTTGGCCAAAGCAGCGCAGCATTTGCCGTCACTCCGGTCGGTCACTTCGCCCTGCAGTGACGAAAAAATTCGCGAACCTAAACTGGCAAACGGAGGGTCGCCACGCAGCCCGTGTCACCGGGGCGGTTCGCGAGCGAGAGCGAGCCGCCGTGGTTTTCGGCGATCTGGCGGCAGAGGACGAGGCCGAGGCCACTGCCGTCGGGCTTCGTGGTAAAGAATGGTACGAAGAGATTCGTGGCTTGGGCGATTCCCGGCCCGTCGTCGTTAATGAGGAGCTCCGCCGCGGTGCCGGATTGGTGCCACGCAATACGGACGCCGGCATCGGCGCGACCTTCGGCGCGCTGTTCCGGGGCGGCTTCGACGGCGTTTTGATCAGGTTGATCACGACCTGTCCGATCTGGGCGGCGCCGCACGAAAGTGTGAGCTCGGGGCCGGCGAGGATCTGCACGGGGAGGCGGGGTTCGAGTGAAACGACGCGGTGGACCAGAGGCATGAATGCAGCCGGCGCGACGGTGGGCTGGGGCAGGCGGGCGAGGCGCGCGTAGGCCTGCATGAAACGGCCGAGGCTCTCGGAGTGCGAGGCGAAGATGTCGAGGCCGCTGCGCACGTCGTCTTCTCAATCTGGTGCGCGCTGGGGACTGCGGAGCAGGGAGCTGAGACTGCCGGCGATCGACTTGAGCGGGGCGAGCGAGTTGTTGAGCTCGTGGCCGAGCACGCGGACGAGCCGTTCCCACGCGAGCCGTTCTTTTCCGCGCAGGGTGCGGCTGAGATCGGCAATAACGACGAGGTGGTGGGGACGGCCGCCTTCGCGGAACGGACTGCGGCGCATACCCCAACGGCCCGAGCCGGCGGGAGACGCGCGCGTGAGCAGGCGTGCGGGTTCGCCGTCGAGGCAGTCGGCGAGCGAGAGCGATTTCGTCGGTGTCACGGCCGAGGATGCGTTCGGCGGGTTTGTAGAGGAGGAGTTGACCGGCGTGGTTGGCGAGGCGGAGTTTGCGGTCGGAGTCGAAGGCGAAGATCGCGCTATTGATTTCCGCCATCACGGTGCGGAGGGGGGCGGTGGCTTTCAGGGTGTTGAGGCGTTGGTCCTGAAGCGGGTGGCTCAGGGTATTGATTTCGAACAGGACGTCACCCAACGGTTCGTCGCGTCGAGCGCCGCGGGCGCGAACAGCAAAGTCACCTTCGCGCAAGGCGGAGAGTAAATTCGCCCTCGTCTGGAGCGGGCGCACGACGCGATTGCGTGTGGCGGCCGCGAAACCAAACCAGCCACCGGCGATGAGGAGAGAAAGCGTCCACTGGACTTTCGGCGCGGGCGCGGGGTCTTGGAGCCAGAGAAACCACAGTGCAATGGCGACGGCGGGCAGACCGGCCAGCAGCGCGTAGAAAAAGACGAGCTGATCGTGGCGGAGTTTGCTGCGCTTGGGAGGGGGCATGGGGCGGCCGCGAGGAGGCGGAAGAAAAGCGACGTTGGTTAGGACGGAATCACAGTCCGTATTTTTCCAGACGGCGGTCGTAGGCGCTGCGGCTGAGACCGAGTTCTTCGGCGGCTTGGCGGGCGTTGCCGTCGCAACGGGCGAGCGTTTTTTTGATTAAGAAAGCCTCCGCTTCCTCGATACTCATTTCGACGAGGCGCGGAGCGGATTGTGCGGCGTTGAGGCCGAGGTCGGGGGCGCGGAGCACTTTGCCCGGGCCATGCGCACGCCGCGTTCGACGGAGTGATCGAGCTCGCGGACGTTGCCGGGCCATGGGTAGGCGCGCATCGCATCGAGGGCCGAACCATCGAAGCCGGTGATCGGTTTGCGGTAGCGGTCGACGTGTTGCTTCAGAAAATACTGCACGAGGACTTCGATGTCTTCGCGGCGTTCGCGCAGTGGCGGCAAGTGGAGCTGGATCGTGTTCAGGCGGAAGAGCAGGTCCTGGCGAAATTTTCCGGCGGCAACTTCAGCGGCCAGATCGGAATTGGTGGCGGAGACCAGCCGGACATTCGCGCGAAAGGTGCGGGAGGAGCCGACGCGCTCAAACTCCCCGGTCTCGATTTTGCGGATAATCTTTGCCTGCTGGGAGAGCGGGATATTGCCGATTTCGTCGAGGAACAGGGTGCCGGTGTCGGCGAGTTCGAAGCGGCCGGCGCAGTCGGATTTCGCGTCGGTGAACGCTCCGCGCACGTGGCCGAAGAGTTGGCGTTTGAAGGCGCCCTCGGGTAGGCCGCCCATGTTGACTGAGCCAAACGGTTTGGCTGCGCGCGCGGAGACGGCGTGGAGGGCTTGGGCGACGAGCCCCTTGCCGGTGCCGTTTTCGCCGGTGATGAGGACGTTGCCATCGGCCGGACCGACGCGGGCGATCATGTCGAGCACGGGGCGCATGGACGCGGATTGGGCGATGAGGGTCGGACCGCCCTTTGCCGCCGGCGGTGCGGAGCGCTTGGTTTTCCTGTTCGAGGCGGCGATAGGCGCGGACGGCGTGGCCGAGAACAATTTGGTTGCGGACAATGGCCAGCAGGCGCGGGTTGTCCCAAGGCTTGGTCACGAAATCGCGGGCTCCGCGGCGCATGGCCTTTACGGCGACGTCGACACTGACCCACGCGGTCATGACGACGACGGGCAGGGTGGCGTCGATGGCCGAGAGTTTTTGGAGTAGCTCAAGTCCTTCCTGGCCGCTCGTCGTGTCGCGCGCTTAGTTGAGGTCCACCCACACCAGCGCGTAGTCGCGGGCCTCGACAGCTTTGATCACAGCGGCGGGAGATTTCACGGCCTCGGTGGCATAGTCTTCGCTCTTCAACAGGAGGCGAGGGCTTCCAGGACGTCGGCCTGATCGTCGGCGATCAGGATGCGGAGAGGGGACGCGTCGGACATGGGAGAAGTGACGGTGGGGGCGAATCGTCTGACAAGTTGACGGACGGGATCGGTTTGCAGCGGCGCTTTGGAGCCAGCGAGGGGCGCGAGGAGGTTTTGGCGGGTGGTGGGTCGTGAGTTTAACCGCCCGCGCGGGGTAGGTTACCTTCCTTAGGGCGGTGGGCCATTGTCCCCTTGCCGACTTACGTGAAGCACCCTAACTCCTTTCTCCCTCCCGCCCGTTGAACCAGCACCTTCCAACCCTCCGCCGCACGGCCAGTTTCACCATGGTCGAGGTGATGATGGCCACCGTCATCACGATGGTCGGTTTTATCGGTATGATGGAAGCGGTCACGATCGCCGCGACGACGATGGATCATGCGCGGCGGCAGACGTTCGCCACCCAGGTGCTGAGCCACGAGGTCAATGATCTGTATTTTTCCACTTGGACCACAATCAGCGGGCTGTCGACGTCGAGCACGGCCGTGCGTATCGATCCCCAATTTTGGCCAAATTGGAGCGCCACCGCCACCTACTCCCTGAACCGGGTAGTCGCCCACGGCGGTGCTTTCTACCGCTGCGTGCTCGCGCATGGGAACCAAACTCCGCCCAACTCCACTTATTGGACCGCCGTCACTTCGGCCGGGGCTTCGGATGTCGTCGTCTACTCCGGCGCGACCTACACGATGGCACGCACGTTGACGAGTCCCGACCCGGTCACGAATATCCGCGAAGTAAATTTTACGCTGACGTGGACCTTGGTCACCGGCCGCATTGCCAGCGGGGTCACTCAGGGTAACCGCACGGTGGCGATCGGCGCCGATGATTATGCCACGAACCTGCGGCGGGCGAATACCACTCATACGCGCGTCATGTCGGCGTGGTATGGCAAGTATGGGCTGCCGCTCTCCTACCCGCAATCGTGAGACGGAATCCCATCACAAGGCGCGCCGGCTTCACGATCGTCGAGCTGATCATCGCCCTCAGCCTTTCGACGGTGGTCATGATCGGCGTGCTTTACGTCTACATTTTTGTGGCGAGGAGTTACACGCGCACGATCGGGTTTGGCCTGCCCAATGAGCCCACCTTGGAATCCCAAGGTCGGCGGACCCTCTCGACGCTCGCTCTGGACGTGCAAATGACTTCGGCCATCACTAGTCCCTCCGCCTCGGAGATCACCCTGACGGTGCCCCGCCCCACGGGAGGCACGCAGAATGTGACCTACTATTATAACAGCACGGTGGCCGCGGTGACGGTGTACAGTGTTTCCGTCCCCGCCACGTCCCTTGTGAGGATTGATCGCACGACGAATGCCGTCCGGACGATGCACAGCAGTTTATTGACGTGCGTGTTCACCTGCTACGACGCCTACGGGCGACCCTACACGACCTACACGGATTTTTTGATCGGAATCAAAGAACTCTCGCTCGTGCTGACCTCCCAAACGGGCAATAGCGCGAACAACACCCTGACGCGGGTTTATCAAGTCTCGTCGCCGCGGTTGCTGTTCCGTAACAAGTCTTTCCTTCCCTGATGCGTCTCCGGTCGAACAGAGCTTCGGTGGTGTTGGTGGCGCTCTCCTGCGTCACCGTGCTGGGCATCGCGATGGCCAGTTTCCTGGCGGTGACGAATCAGTCCATGCGACTGAGTAATCGGGACTATGCCAAGGTGGTGAGCAAGCAATTGGCTGAGATGGGGCTGGAGCTCGCATTGCAGGCCTATAACGCGAACACCTTTTCAACGGGTTGGACGTTGTCGGGATCCACGGCGACAGTGGCTCTGACCACAGTGGCAGCTGGCCCATTTCCAGCTCTACTCTCGCTCGGAAGCAGTGGCATCACGCCGCGAGTGAATGTCCGCGTGGAGCACTACCTTGCGGCCAAGAAAGCAACGCCGTGGAGCGTGCTGGTCACCTACGCCGTGGGCGACTCCGTCTGGTATCAGGGGGTCTGGTATCGCTGCAAGGCGACGACGACCAATCAGGATCCATCCACCACGGCCTTTTGGACCGCCGCTCCACAGGTGTGGGATCCTTACGCCAACTACAAAATCGGCAACATCGTGCTGTGGGGCGGCATTCCTTACCGCTGCATTGCCGCCAACATCAACAATCTAAACAATCTCGTCGTTTCCCCGCCACCCAACGCCACCTACTGGACTGCCGCGTCGACAGCGTCATGGAACGTGGGCACCGCTTACTCCGTGGATACCGTGGCTTATTCGGGTGGAGTGCCGTATCGATGTATCGCGGCTCACACGGGGTTTGCTCCTCCGAATGCAACGTATTGGTTGAGTGCTCCCGTCATTTATTCGGAAGGTGTGGCCACGCTGACGGACAGTGCCTCGACCACCATCAGGACTCAGTTGCGGGCGATGATCGCGCCGGCGCCGTTGTTTCCGAATGCGATAGCCGGGCAGTTGGCGACGAGCTTTTCCAATGTCGGTAATGTCGACAGCTACAATGCTGTTCTAGGGACTTACAACCAGACGACTGCCCCTTTTAGCGTGGCAAATCCCAATATTGGTTCCTCTGCCGTGGTGGCGGCTAAAGGAAATACTGGGTCGAGTGCGATCGTGGCCATTTCGAGGGTAAGGGTGAATGGTTACGTGGCCGCATCTTCGTCCAACGTGTCGCCGTATGCGCCTCGATACACCGTCAACACCAGCACAGGCATCATCACGTCGACGCCGGTTGGAACTACCCCTTCCCCGCGGGTCGACCCGACGCGGATCAGTCGAAGTCCAAACATTCCCAAGTTCGACATTCAAAGCGTTTCTTCCCGGAGCCCGACCTTCAATCTGCTGTCGGTGGCCGATCTCCTGACCGCCACTCCACCCGACCTGCCACGGCCAGGCGATACGGTGACGGCTGCGGACGGGAAGTATTATTATTATACGGACGACCACCTCGCGCTAGGTTCGAGCGACTTGATAAATATTAACGGGCCCGTAGTGATCGATATCCGACCTTCGTCCAGCGGTAAACTTGAAATCATAAATACGGGGAAAATCACGATCAACAACACGGCGACGGCATCCTTGGAGATCCACTTTGATGGTCTGCTCAACATCCAAAGCGATAATGCCGTGGGTGGGATTGATAATCTCACGATGGACCCGAAACGTTGCATCCTCATCGGCACGAGCACGATTAGCTCGAACAACAATCACTACTTACGGACTTTTGTGAACAACACGTTTTATGGAGTGATCTACATGCCCGATGCCTATCTCCATATGAAAAATAATTATTTTGGCGTCAAAACCCAGACCATTTACGGCGCATTATCCGCGGAGACTGTTTTCTTTGATGACAGCACCACGCTGCGCTACGACACCTCTCTTCGCACTGCAACCTTCTCCGGTGTCGATGCCCCGTATCGAATCACGGAGTGGCGCGAGCTGACCGATCCGAGCGAGAAGATCGTGCTGCCGTAGACGGGGTGAGACGTGCGGGTGCGGAAGAGCGGCTTTCCATTCGGCCACGCGCCGTGCCTTGGCGGGCATAAAGACCGCCCCACATTGGCAAGAAAGTGAGCTGCGCTCCGCCCGAGCTGTCCGTTCGGTCGGATTGACAAGCCCCGGGAGTTTTTGCCCTAGTCTTGGCCGCCCACCCTCCCATGGCCGTCCTCTCGATGTTCACTCGCAAACAGCGCGGTGGCGTTCTGTTCAACCAGAATGATCACGGGGTGCAACTTGCCCGCCTCGCGCATTTGGAGGTCAAGCCCCTCATGGTGGATATGTTCACCGAGTTGCCGCCGAAAGCGGATGACGATGCGATCGCGGATTGGCTGCGCACCGCTTTCCCCAATCGCGCCCCGGGCTACCTCACGGGTTTCTGTGGTATCCACCCCATCGAGCGCGTCCTCCAGCGGGAGACGATCAATACGCGGCGGTTGGCTGAACCGGATTTTTTACCCATGCTGCTGGCCGAGTCGGCCAAGATTCCCCCGGTCAAGGATTGGCACGTCACGGCCCTGCACCCCATCGAAGGCGAGGAGTTCAGCACGACGACGACGGCGCGGCCCGGTCTGCTGGTGGGCTTACCCCTCTCCGGCGTGCGGGAGATCCAGCAACGGCTGCGCAAACTCAATATCCGGCCCGGCCGCTTGGAAATCGGCAGTGTGCCCTTGCTCGGCGGACTCACTCGTTACCTGCGCGATACGGCCTATCCGCATGCGGTCGTGGTGTGCGAAATCGGGCTCGGTCAGACGCGCGTGTATTTTATCGCCAAGGACGGCGTGCACACGCCCGCCACACTGCCGCATGGGCTCATCTCGATTATGGAGGCCGCGATGAAGGAGCTGACGGCGCCTGGGATCGGGGTGGCCCGCGACGCATTGTTTGCGCCGACCGATGAGCTGCGCACTCACAGCCGTCGGCTCGTGCGCATGCTCACGCGCCATCTCCGGCCGGCGATTGATTATTTCGAAATGCAAACGGGCCAGCCCATCGGGGCGCTCTTCTGCGCACATCTCCCTTCGCCGTTGGCGTGGCTGGAGGAAGCGCTCTGTGCCGCCGTCGATCTGGAGTTTCTCGTGCCCGATCTCGCGCAGTGGCTGCCCTCGATCGGCCTCCAGCTCCCCGCCGGCGCGCCGGTGCCCGCCCGGGCCTGGTTCCAACCGTTAAGCGTGATCGGCCAGCTCGGTGCCGTCTCCAAATGAGCCGCGAACGTGATCCTCTCGGACTGAGCCAGCACTGGCACGTCGACATCCGGCTCGTCGCCGATTTGCCTGAGGACAATGTCGTGGGCACGCGTTTCCTGATCAACGCGGTGTTTAGCGC
>CAMBVX010000192.1 GCA_945871085.1 Opitutus sp. GAS368
TTATCAACAACGTCGGCCTCCTCGATATCCAGGGTAACAGCACCGTCTACTACGCCACCGTCAATAACTCCGGCACCCTCCTCAAATCCGTCGGCACCGGCACCACCTACTTCAACAGCTACGGCGGCTCCTTCAACAACACCGGCACCATCCGCGTCGAGACCGGCACCATCCGGTTCGATGGCCTCTTCACCAATACCGGCGGCTCACTCGTTGCGGCCGGCGGCAATTTCAGCTTCGCCAACGCGCTCAATCTCGGCACCGGCACGCTGAGTGGCACCGGCACCATCACCGCGCCCAGCGTCATCGCCGCCGGCCTCGTCTCCCCCGGGACTTCCCCGGGCGCCCTCACGATCGCCGGTAACCTCACGCTCGCCTCCACCTCCACCTTCCTCGCCGAACTCGGCGGCACCACCCAAGGCGTCACCTACGATTTCCTCACTGTCACCGGCACCGCCACCGTCGCGGGCACCCTCGCCGTAAAATTCGTCAACGGCTTCGCCTCGACCGTCACGTCCGCGCAGTCATTCACCTTCCTCTCCGCCGGCAGTCTGGCCGGCTCGTTCTCCAACGTGCCGTTTAACGGTTTCGCCCTCAACACCACCGACGGACTCGGCTCCTTCCAAGTGAACTTTGCGGCCAACTCCGTCACTCTGACCAATTTCGTCCCCATCCCCGAGCCCTCGACCTATGCCTTGCTCGGGCTCGGCGCGATCGTCGTGCTCGTCGTCTCTCGGCGTCGCCGGAATTCCTGACGGGAGCACCCTGCGCTCACCCGCCCCGCCCCGATCCACCGCCGGCTCGTCCGCGAACCTCGCTTAAACCGACTTCCGCCAATCATTCAACCCGAGCTGCAGCAGCTTTCGATGGTTGAAATGATTCCATTTCAAATCGACCGCGAAATCAAGGGGCACGCCCAAAGGCGGCATCCGGTGCGCCATCTTCCAAGCGACGCCATGCATCCGCCGACCCCGGCCATCCTCAAAATGAAAACGGAAATGGTGCTCCTTGAAAATTTCCGGACGCGCCCGCAACACAACTCCCCTCACCCCAAAGATGGGCTCGGGGTTGGCCTGCCCAAACGGATGCAATAAATCGAGCTCGTCCATCAAACCATCATTGATCTGCTCGGGCGTCAGCCACGCCGACAAATCCAGTCGTGCCTCTGCGATGTCACTCCCCGCATGGGCGCGCACCGCCTCGGCGAAGCCAGCGCGAAACGAGGCGAGAAACACCTTGGGCAGCGCTATCCCCACCGCCATCGGATGCCCGCCCCAGCTCGTCAGATTTTCGCAACACGTGCCCAATACCTCCACGAGATTCACCCCGTCGACGCTGCGCCCGGAGCCTTTCGCCATCTCGCCTTCGTTGCCCAGCACCACGCAGGGTCGGTTGTATTTGCGCGAGACGCGCCCGGCCACAATCCCAACGACACCCGGGTGCCAACTTTCATGGAACAGCACGATCCCTGGCGAAGCCGAAAACTCCGTCTCCACCAACCGTTCCGCCTCCTCCGTGATCCCGCGTTCGATGTCCTGACGCTCCCGGTTAAACGTGTCCAATTGCTCCGCCGTGTCCTCGCAAAATTGCGCATCATCACTGATCAACAATTCCACCGATAACGCCGCATCAGCGAGCCGCCCACTCGCATTGATCCGCGGTCCGAGCCGAAACGAAATATCGGTCGGCGTCAGTCCGTTCTCCGGGCGCACGCCCGCCACCGCCATCAGCGCCCGTAGCCCGGGACGTTTCGTCGTCTGCAAAATCCGCAGTCCGTGGCGCGCGAAGATCCGGTTCTCTCCTTGGAGCGGCACGAGATCCGCCACCGTTCCAAGCGCCACCAAGTCAAGATAGTCCCGCAGCTTGATCGCAAACGCGATCGGGTTGTTCTCGAACCGCAGTTGCTTGAGCAGCCCATGGCAGAGCTTAAACACCAGACCGACCGTGCAAAGATTTCGCCACGACGCATCCGCGTTACTCTCGTCCGGCTCGACATGCGGGTTGATCAAAATCCCCTCTGTCAGCACCTGCTCGCGCGAACGATGGTGATCCACCACCAGCACATCGATCCCCTGCCCGCGCAGGAAGCGCACCTCCTCAATCGAGTTCGTGCCGCAATCCAAGGCGACAAACAAATCCGGCTTCCCCCCCTCCAGCGCGCGATCAATCGCACTGCGCGATAACCCATACCCATCCGCCGAACGGCGCGGCACGACGAACCGCGGCTTAAGTCCAAAACGCCGCAGCACCATCACGAGCAACGCCGTGCTGCTCACGCCGTCCACATCGTAGTCACCCAGCACCACGACCTCCTCGTGCCGCGCGATCGCGGTGCGCAACCGCGTCGCCCCCGCCTCGAGGTTGCGCAGCAGAAACGGATCGTGAATCGACGCCAGGGTCGGCTCGAGAAACGCCGCTGCACTCACCGCATCACGCGGTCCGGCCCGCAACAACAGCTCCGCCAAAACGCGGCTGATGCCGGCATTTTTGCTCAGCGCTTCGACCTCTTCGGCCGGCAGCGGCGTATGAGTCCAGTGCATCGCTTAGGTGGTTTGCCCGCACAGGCGCGTGGGCTTCAACGCGCGGCGGCCAAGGAAAGAGCCCGATGTTTTGATCGAGCTCTGTTTTCAGCCACTTACTCGGATGCCTTGCTGGAACCCTGCCACTCGTAAGTCGGGGCGACATCTTGATGAGCCTCGACGTGCTTCCGGTCACCCTTGTGCCACCAGTAGAATACTTGCGCCGCGATGAAGATCGCGGAGAACGTCGAGGTCACAATACCGACGAGGAAGGTAAACGAAATGTCCGCCAGCACGCCGCCGCCAAAAATGAACAACGCGAGCGCCGCCAAGAAGGTCGTCGATGCCGTCATGATCGTCCGGGCGAAGACCTTATTGATCGCCAGATTGATGATGTCCCGCAGCGAACCGGTCGGGTTGAGCTTCAACTCCTCACGGATGCGGTCGAATACGACGACGGTTTCGTTCATCGAGTAGCCGACGATACACAGGATCGCCGCCACCATCGGCGCGGAAAACTGGTGACCGAACAACACGAAGATACCGATCGTCATCAGGACGTCGTGAAACGTGGAGAACATCGCGCCGACGCCGAATCCGAACTCGAAGCGAAACGCGATGTAGAGCAGAATGACCACCATCGAAACGCCGACGGCCTTCAGCGCGTTCCATTGAATTTCTTTGCCGATGGAAGCTCCGATCCGATTTTCACCAACTTTTTCGAGCGCCGAAGCCGGAAAGGCTTTCTGGAGGGCCGTGAGGAGCACCCCGGATTTACCCTCCGGCGTCTCGATCTTCAGCGTCTCGCTGCCACTGCCGATGGCGCTCACGTAGGTCACGTTGACGGCGGGCATCCCGTTCGCTTTCGCGATTTCGCGGATCTTACCCGAGTCGATCTTCTGCTTGAAGCTCACACGGACCTCGTCGCCGCCCGCAAAATCGATTCCATAAATGTCGTTGCCCTTATAGATCACCACGCCGACTCCGAGGAGCACGACGAGCCATGATCCGATAAAGGCGGGCTTACCCCACTTGATGAAGTCCACGTTAATGTTCTTCAACAGGTGGTTCATCGTGAGCTTTTTCATCCAGCCGGACTCGATCAGCATCTCCATCACGAGGTGAGCCGTGACGAGGACCGAGAACAGCGTCGAAATGACACCGATCGCGAGCGTGACGCCGAACCCCTTGATTGGTCCCTGACCGAGCCAGATCATGATCGCGCAGATGATGAGCTGCACGGCGTGCGCATCCAGAATCGTCCAGAGCGCCTTGAAGTAACCGCTCTCGTTGGCGGCGGCGAGGCTCTTGCCGGCCGCGAGTTCTTCGCGCATGCGCTCGAAGATCAGGATGTTCGCATCGACCGCCATGCCGATCGTCAGCACGATACCGGCGAGACCCGGCAGCGTCATCGTCGCACCGAAGCTGGCCATGACGCCGAGGATGATGAGGATGTTGATCGCGAGCGTCGCCACCGCGACCAGTCCGCCGGTCGTGTAAAACGTGATCATAAACGCCGCGACGAGCGCAGTGCCAATCATCGCCGAACGCACCCCGCTATCCACCGCATCCTTCGCCAGCGAGGGACCCACTTCGTATTGTTCTTTGACGACGAGTTGGACGGCGAGCGGGTTGTTGAGGACATTCGCGAGTTGGATCGCTTCACGATCCGACATGTTGCCGCCACTGATCTGGGCGGATTCGCTATCGATCTCCTGCTTCACCGTGGGTGCCGAATAGAGTTTGCCGTCGAGGACGATGGCGAGGCGGCCCGTGCGGCCCGACTGCTGACCACCTTCCGCGATCGATCGCGTGACTTCCGCGAAACGGGTGCGACCTTCCTTGGTGAAATTCATCACGACCTCGGGCTTGCCGTAAATGTCGGGCCGCGCGCTTGAGCGGGAAATCTTATCGCCGGACATCTCCGGAATGCGACGCACGAAGAGTTCCTCGGTGATGATCTCCCCGTTCCGCCCTTCATCTTCGAGCGTCAAGATTTCGTAACCGGCCGGGGTATCGACGCCCGGGCCCGGAGACAGACTTGGGTTAACCACCCGAAAATCCAACCGCGCCGGCTTCTTGATCGCGTCGAGCACGCCTGGATCGTCCTTCGTGTTAAGACCGGGCATTTGGATTTCGATCCGATTGGCTCCGACGGCTCGGATGATCGGTTCCGACACGCCAAACGAGTCGATGCGGTTGTGGATGATCTCGATCGCCTTGGTGATCTTTTCCTTTTGATCCTCCTCGCTGTCGGGCTTGAGCGCCTTCTCATCGACTTCGAGCGTCACCGCGACACCACCGGCGAGGTCGAGGCCGAGCTGAAGTCGGGCCTTGGAACGACGCAGGAGTTCGTTCAGGAGGATGTTATTGCGCTTCTCGATGTTCTTGAGCGTCGCCTCGAGGCGGACGTTTGGAAAATACTGTGATAGGTCGATTTTCTTCTCCTTGCCGATCTGTTTAAGGGCGACGAACTCGCTCGCCGCAGTTCCGGCCTTTTTCCGCGCAGCCGCTTCATCGACGAGTTTCGCGAAATCGGCTGTCTTGGCGGTCGCTTGGTCTTTCGCAAACTGGGCGAAGGACGGGGCATCTTGCAGGGGGACGAGTTCGGAAATTCCCCACACCGCGATAGCGATGGAGAAGACGATCTTCCAGAGGTGGCGTTTGAGCATGGTTCGTTTGGGTTTATTGAAAAGGGAGGGGCGAGCCGGGGAACGTCACTCATCTCACGCAGCCACTCGGGCCACGCGCGTCACCCGTCGCACAAAAATTATTTCTTCTCGGACGCTCCGGGCTTCTTGGTGACCGACTGGATAAAGCCCTTGCCGACTTCGATCTTGGTGTTGTCGGCGATGCGGACGACGAAACGGTCGTCCTTCACATTCGTAATCACGCCAAAAATCCCGCCCGTCGTGATGACCTCGTCACCCGATTGTAACTCCGCGAGCATCTTCTCCAGCGCCTTCTGCTTTTTGCGCTGCGGCGCGATGAATAAGAAATAAAAACCACCCGCGATCAGCGCGTAAAAAACCAAAATCTGCCAACCCGCGCCGCCGCCGGGACCGCCGGTCGGCGCGGCAGTTTGGGCTAAAAGTTCGGACCAAGTCATCAGTGAGGACATTTTCGTCATTGCGTGTTACGTGATTTGAAAAAAGAAAACATGCATCTAACTAATTCCCGTCTCTCGAAAGCAAGCCATAACTCCCCCGTCTCCCTCGCACCTCGTTGAAAAACAAATCCTCCTCCGCCTGGTCGGTCGCCAAGTCCGAAGAACACTACGGTTTCAAGCGGTGGGGCTCCGGCCACATCTCGGTTGACGACGCCGGCTTCGTTAACGTCCAGCCCCTCGCTGACGGCCGCGGCATCCGCGTCCTCGACGTCATCGATGAGGCCGTCGGTATGGGCCTCAAGGCCCCGCTGGTAATCCGTTTCCAAGATCTGCTCCGCCACCGCGTGGTTCAGATTAACGCCTGCTTCGCCAAGGCCATCAAAGAGGAGAGCTACAAAGGCAGCTACCGCGGCGTCTTCCCGATCAAGGTCAACCAGCTCCGCGAGGTCGTCGATGAGATCGTCACCGCCGGTAAGGACTTCAACTACGGCCTCGAGGCCGGCTCGAAACCCGAGCTCATGATTGCCCTCGCCATGCACGAGGGCACCCAGCGCCTCATCATCTGCAACGGCTACAAGGACCACGACTACATCCGCCTCGCCCTGCTCGGTCGCAAACTCGGCAAGAAGATCATCATCGTCGTCGAGCAACTCGCCGAGGTCGATGACATCATCAAGATTTCCCAGGAGGTCGGCGTGAAGCCCATGATCGGCTTCCGCGCCAAACTCCTCACCCGCGGCGAAGGCAAGTGGGCGATGTCCACCGGCGACAATGCGAAGTTCGGCCTCAACACCGCCGAAATCCTTTTCGCCTGCGAAAAACTCCGCGCCGCCAAACTGCAATCCTGCCTGCGCCTCGTGCACTTCCACATCGGCTCGCAGGTGCCCAACATCATTACGATCAAAAACGCCGTCGTCGAAGCCACACGCTTCTACTGCCAACTCGACAAGATGGGCTTCCCCATGGGCTACCTCGACGTCGGCGGCGGCCTTGGCGTCGACTACGACGGCTCCCGCACAAACTTCGAAAGTTCCATGAACTACTCGATGGAGGAATACGCCCGCGACGTCGTCTCCAACATCCGCGACATCTGCACCGAGTCCGGCGTCGCCGTGCCCGACATCGTCAGCGAATCCGGCCGCGCCATCGTCGCCCCGCACTCGCTGCTCGTCGTCGAAGTCTTCGAGCGCATCAACAAACACGAGTCCCTCGGACAGCAGCATCAGCCGAAGGTGAAACACAAGGTCGTCACCGATCTCGAAGTGATGCTCAAAAACAAGGGCAAGCTCGGCCGTTTGGAACGTTTCCACGACGCACTCCAAAAAAAGGAGGAGTCGTTTTCCCTCTTCAACCTCGGTTACCTCGACCTCGAAAATCGCGCCGCCGCCGAATCGATCTATTGGCAAATCTGCGAACAGATCGCCAAAGAAGGTCGCGACTCCGGCTACCAACCCGAAGAGCTCCACGATCTCAACAAGCTCCTCGCCGACCAATACGTCTGCAACTTCTCCGTCTTTCAATCGCTGCTCGACCACTGGGCGCTCAAGCAGCTCTTCCCCGTCGCCCCGCTCCACCGCCTGAAGGAAAGACCCACCGTCAACGCCATCCTCGCCGATATCACCTGCGACTCCGACGGGAAAATCTCCTCCTTCATCGATCTCCAAGACACCAAGGACTACATCACGCTGCACCCGCTCAACGGGAAGCCCTACTTCCTCGGCGTCTTCCTCACCGGCGCGTATCAGGATATCATGGGCGACCTCCACAATCTTTTCGGCCGCGTCAACGAGGTCCACGTCTTCCTCGAAGATGATGAACCCAACGGCTTCTACGTTGAGGAAGCCCTTAGCGGCAGTCGGATCGCCGACGTCCTCGAAGGCGTGCAATACCAGCAGGAAGAACTCTGCCGAAAGATGAAGGCCCAGATCGACGCCGCCACGCGCAAGGATATCGTGAAACCCCGCGAAGGCGTCCGCCTCCTCGAACTCTACGAGAGCCAGATGCTCAACAAAACTTACCTGAACATCGAATCGAAGCCGGGACGGAAGAAGAAAACCTAAAGTCGGCAGTAGGCGGGCACCGCCGTGCTTAAACGCCTGTTTCGCACTTTTTCTCAGGCGACGTCAGCGGCCCTCCCCGCCCCAGCGCGCACAAACTCGCGGCCAATCCCGCCGGCGATTCCTCGCCGGCTCTCGCCGGAAATTTTACACCGAGCGGAAATTATTTCCCCCTTCCCTGGCGAAGCGCGGGGCTGGGGTCGCGCGGTGCTTCAGCACCACAGCGCGAATTTCACTCGTGCGCCGACTGCGGGTTCAAGCACCGCCCTCCTGTTCGGGTGCTCGCGCGGTCCATTCGAGGAGTGGCACGGTGGCGGCGAAGCCGCGCCGTTTCCCCTCCCCGCTCATCAAACCAGACGTGCGCGGACTTCCCTCATTCGGCTTTCGGACCAAGGTCGATCCATCCTTTCGCCCACGGGAGGTTGGCGGTCGTTTTGGTGAGACGGACCAAGCCGAGCGTTTCGTCGGACGACTCGTCCGGAAGCTTTCCGGACCCGGTTCCGCGCACTTTGTATTTACGACACAACCACTGGCGCAACCGCGGGCAGGCGTGCTCCTGCGCCCCAGCCCCTCCCCCTCACGCGCCTCCCGTGGGGCAACATCGCCCGCTCCGCCCTCGCTAGCTCAACCGTCACCCGCTGATTCCTCTCAACCCGCGCGACCTTCCGCTTTCGCCACCGTCATCTCCTCCCCACACCAAACCGCTTCTTCCGAAAATCTTCCTACCTCACCAAGCTTCCTAGCCCGTCCCGAATCCGTCCTCACCCCGTCGACGACTCACCCGCCCCACGCTCTTGGAGTTGAGGTAGGAAAATTGATGAATAGGAATATTCCCCAAACCACGACCCTTGCTCACCCACACCTCGCACGCAAAAGTCCGCCCTCCGGAAATCTTCCTCTTCACCAATCTGCCTCCCTCCTTCCGCATCCCTCCCCGACACCCTAACCCTTTCCCACCGCATGATCCCTCCGTCTCTCCGCCGCCCCGCCGCCCTCTTCTCCCTTTTACTTTCCGGCTTCGCCCTACTCCTCGGTGCCGCGCCTAGCCGCGCCGCTGACACCGTCCCCGCCGACCTTGTTCTCACGCGCTTCTCCGGCCCCGAACTCACGCCCTGCGTCGCGACCCTCTGCGTCTCCGCCCAAGGTGAGGTCTACGCCGGCGTCGATCTCAACGGCTCCCTCGGCAAAGGCCCCGGCAAAGGCCGCATCGTCAAACTCATCGACCGCGATCACGACGGCGTCGCCGATTCCCACACGATCTTCGCCACCATCGACAACGCCCGCGGCCTCCTCGCCGTCGGCCCGCACGTCTACGTGCTTCACACCGCCCACGGCCCCGACGGCAAAGCCACCGGTATGAACCTCGCCGTCCTCGCCGACGCCGACCGCGACGGCATCGCCGACGGTCCCGCGAAAATCCTCGTCGAGGGTATCTGCGTCGCCAAAGCCATCAACGACCGCGGCACCGACCACTCCACGAACGGCATCCGCATGGGCATTGATGGCTGGATCTACATCGCCGTCGGCGATTTTGGTTTCCACCACGCCACCGGCACCGACGGCGCCAAGGTCACCCTCCAGGGCGGCGGCGTCGCGCGCGTCCGCCCCGATGGCACCGAACTCGAACTCTTCGCCACCGGCACGCGCAACGACTACGATGTCGCCATCGATCCGTTCCTAAATCTCTTTTCGCGCGGCAACACCAACGACGGCGGCGGTTGGAACATCCGTTTCCTCCATCTCATCCAGTCCGCGGATTACGGATACCCGCGCCTCTTCAAGAATTTCTCCACGGAAATCCTCCCCGCCCTCGAAGATCTCGGCGGCGGCTCCGGCGTCGGCGCGTTTTTCCTTTCCGAGCCCACCTGGCCCGCCAAATACAACGACCAACCCCTCATGGCCGACTGGGGCCGCAAAGCCATCTACCTTCACCGCCTCACTCCCGACGGCCCGACGTTCACGCAAAAGGTCGAGGAGTTCGCGCAGATTTCCCAGATCACCGACCTCGACGTCGATCCCTCCGGCCAGATGTTCGTCAGTGCTTGGGACGGCGCCGGCTTCAAGGGCGACCCCGGCAAAGGCTACGTCTCGCGCCTCACCCCGAAAGGCTGGACGCACCGCGCCTTCCCCGCTCTCGCCACCACGAAACTCGCCGACCTCGTCACGCTCCTCGCCTCCGCCAGCGCCACCACGCGCTTCTACGCGCAACAGGAAATTCTCGCCCGCCCCGCGGAATCCGCCGCTGCCAAGACCGCCGTGCTCGCCCTCGCAAAATCGACCACCCCCACCCTCGCCGTACGCGTCGCCGCGCTGATGACCTACGCACAACTCGAGTCGTCGCCCGCCGCCATCCTCGCCCTCGCGGTCGACGAACCACTCCGCGAATTCGCGCTACGCGCGGCCACCGACCGCCTGCCGCGCCTGAAAAACACCCGTCTCCCACTCGAGCCTTTCACGAACACGCTCCGCACCGGCACGCCGCGCCAACGCGCCGCCGCCGCCATCGCGCTCGGCCGCCTCGGCAACCCCGCGGCCGCCACCGCCCTCCTCGCCGAACCGTTCATCAAACCCGACGAGGCCGGCGACGGCGACTTCACGCAGAAAGACACGCTCAAGGGCCCGCGCACCAGCAACGTCACCCTCTCCACGAAACCCGGCAATGAGCTCCGCCTCCACCTCGTCTCGACCAATAACGCCGCCCCACCCGCGCGCCTCGCGCTCTCCGACGCCACCTTCACCCTCGCGGATCGCAGCCGCGTCGCCCTCTCCACCCTCAAGCCCACCGCCGGCCGCGCGACCGTCGAAGCCGCGCCCGCCACTGCACCCGACGCCGCGGACGCCGAGGCCGCCGCCGCGAAAGCCGGCCGGAAAAACAAACGCCCCCCCTCCGGCCCCACCGTGATCATCGAAGGCGCGGCCTACGTCACCTACACCGTGCCGCCCGGCGCCGTGCAGTTTGAAGCCCGCGCCCGCACTCCGGCCAGCAGCGGCCCCGAAGTCTCCGTCGAATTCTTCGTCTCGAGCGGCCCGCCGCTGAAAAATGCCACGGCCTCCTTTGCTCCGCGCCACGCGACGCCGAACTCCGCCATCGTCGTCCCTCACCTCACCGCGCACGCACTCACCCGCCTCCGCGCGGTCGATGTTGCGCTCGCCGCCATCGGCACGAAAAACGAAGACCTTGCTCTCTGGACCTTATCCTACCTGCACGAGCCCGCCGTCGTTGACGGCCTGCTCGCCAAACTCACGCCCGACATGGCACCCGCGCTGCGTGCAAAACTCCTCACCACCCTCGCGCGCCTCTACCAACAAGAGACCCCGTTCGATGGCACGACGTGGTGGAGCACGCGGCCCGACACCCGCGGGCCCTACTACAAGCCCATGACGTGGTCCGCCTCGCCGCGCATCGCCGCCGCCCTCGCCGCCGAGACCGCGCGCGCCACCCCCGCGCAGCGCGATTTCCTCGCTCGCCTCAACGATTCCCACCGCCTCGGCCTCGCCCAACTCGGCACCCGCCTCGCCGCCGCACCCACCGAAAAAGCCCCGACCATCGATCTCGCGAAAATCGCCTCCCAGCAAGGTGCCGTCGCCACCACCGCCCTCGAAGACATCATTCTCGCCGTCGAAAAACTGAAACCCAACCACGCCCGCGGCGCAGCGCTCTACTCCCAGCAAGGCTGCGTCGCCTGCCACGCCTTGCAACCCGGCGGCGCCGTCCTCGGTCCCTTTATGGGCCAGATCGGCTCCATCATGAATCCCGCGCAGATCGCCACCGCGATTCTGCGTCCGAGCGATACGATCTCCCAAGGTTTCCAAACCGTCCTGCTCACCATGAAAGACGGTTCGGTGCGCACGGGTTTCGCCACCGAAACCACCGCAGATAAAATCGTCCTCCGCGACATGGCCGGCGCGGTCTCCACCGTGCTCACCGCCGATGTGAAAGAGGAAAAACATCTGCCGGGCTCGATGATGCCCGAAGGTCTCGCCAACGCCCTCTCCCTCGACGAATTCGCCGCCCTCGTGCACTTCCTCGCGGCGAAAAAATAGTTACCGCCAAGCCCTTCCCCAACGCGCCGCCACGGGTGCATCGCCCGGATTCGGTCTCCGCAACGGTCACGCTTTTGGGTTAAGTGAACGCACGCGCCTTGCCTCACGCCAAGGCCGCAGAGGTCGCAAAGTAACCAACCATGCCCTCCGCGAACCCGTCGCGCCCTTTGCGTGAGGCCATTCCGAAAAGCTCTTCGTCTCCGCGCCGACTCATCGCCTGCCTCTCCTTCGCTCCGCCCCATCTCCCACCATCAATCTCCCCTGCGTCTCCCCCGCTCCCTTCTCCCCGTCTCATATCAATCGCCCAAAAGATTCAGACCTTGATTTGCCAGGTAGCCGCGAGCGCCAGCGAGTGGTGATCCGTCCACTCGCTGGCGCTCGCGGCTACCGAAAAGTCCAGAGTTCAAAGGACGTTGGTCTCATTCTCTTTCCTTCTCTCCCTCTCCACCTTCGCGGCCTTCGCGACCGCCGCCCAGCCCACCATCCTCTGGGTCTCCCGTGAGGACCACGGCCCGCAGCTCAGCTGTTCCGGCGACACCTACGCGACCACGCCCAACATCGACCGCCTCGCGTCGCGTGCGCAGCGCTAAACGCACGCTTGGGCCGCCGCGCCGGTCTGCGCGCCCACGCGCACCACGATCATCTCCGGTCTCCACGACCCGTCTTCCGGCGGTGATCACATGCGCCGTATGGTCGACTATCCCGCCGGCCAAAAAATATCTCCGCCGCTCCTCCGCGAAGCCGGCGACTCCACCACCAATCACACCAAGGAGGACGACAACCTCGCAAAATCTACCGCCGTCTGGG
>CAMBVX010000193.1 GCA_945871085.1 Opitutus sp. GAS368
CCGAGGAGATCTCGAATGCGGGCGAAGGTGATCTCTGGCCAAACGAACGGGGGCAGACCGTGGGGAATGGCGCCGGGGCCGAACTGCGAGCCCACGGTGGCCACGCCGTTGGTCGTTTCCCAACCGAGCCACGCGACGAGGGTGGCGGAGACAATCATCGCAATGATGGCGCCCGGCACGCGATCGGCGTGGAGGCGGGCGCGCCACTTGGGCCAGAAAATGATGAAGGCGGCGGATGCGGCTGCGATGAGCAGAGTGGTCGGATTGGCGGCGGTCAGGCGGGAAAACAACCAGAGCACTTTCCCATGAAATTCCGTGGGCGTTTGGGCGTCCGTGGCGAGGCCGAGAAATTCATCGGCCTGACCGACGATGAGGGCCACGGCGATACCGGTCGTGAAGCCGCTTGTGACGGGATACGGAATGAATTTTATCAGCGTGCCCATGCCGCTGAGGCCCATCAGCACGAGAATGATTCCGGCCATGATGGTCGCGATCAGCAGGCCGTCGAAGCCGTGTTTGCTGGCCACCAGGAGAACGATGGGCACGAACGCGGCGGTCGGCCCGGCGACTTGGACGCGGCTGCCGCCGAGCAGGGAAACAACGATGCCGCCGATGATGGCGGTAAAGATGCCGACGGCCGGAGCGGGAAACGGGGTGGCGAGTCCGACCGGCAGGCTCGCTACGCCGAGGGCCAGCGCCAGGGGTAGCGCGATGAGGCCGACCGTGATGCCGGACAGCGCGTCGGCGATCGCCTGGGGTCGGGAGTAACCCGAACTCAGGCAATGGAAGATCCGCGGTTTTATTTTTAAGATCGAAATGACTGAGGAGGGAACGGAAAGGGCGGGAGTCTTCATCGCAGCGCGAGGCGTGGTGAAGAGATGTTAGCGTGGAGTCGTGCGCATACAATGCTTAGCTCGGACCACTCGCTGGCGCTCGCGGCTACGTCGGCGGGTCGGACCACTCGCTGGCGCTCGCGGCTACGTCGGCGGATCGGACCACTCGCTGGCGCTCGCGGCTACGTCGGCGGATCGGACCACTTGCTGGCGCTCGCGGCTACGTCGGCGAGGTGCCAATCGGTTAACCGAGGACGGCTTTGAGGACTTTGCCGAGGTCGGTCACGCGGTAGGGTTTCGTGAGGTAGCCGCAAAAACCCATGTCGAGATACTTGCGCGCCATCTCGTCGTTGTCGTAGCCGCTGGAGACGATGGCGCGGACTTCGGGATCGATTTCCTTGAGCGCCTTGAAACACTCTTCGCCACCCATGCCACCGATGACGGTAAGGTCCATGATGACGGCGTCGTAGGGGCGACCAATGTTCAGATAGCGTTTATAGAGGGCGAGCGCCTCTTCGCCGTTTTTCGCGGTGTCGAACTTGTAGTCGAGACTCGTGAGCATCGTGGAGGTGAGGGCCGTGATTTTCACATCGTCGTCCATGAACAGCACGCGGCCGGTGCCGAAACGCAGCGACGCCGCGCGGCGGGCCTGCACTTCGACGGGCTGTTCAGCTTTTGGTAGATAAATAGTGAAGGCGGTGCCGACGCCGACCTCGGTCGCGAGTTCGAGTTGGCCGCCATGTTTCCGCACAATCGAAAGCACCGTGGCGAGACCGAGGCCGGTGCCGTGTTTTTTTGTCGTGAAAAAGGGATCGAAGATTTTCTCGACGTGCTCCGGCTTGATGCCGCTGCCGTTGTCGCGCACTTCGAATTCCACGTAGTCGCCCGGGGCGAGCGAGGCGACTTGGCCCTCGGCCAAGGCGGTGTTGGCGGCGCGGATTTGCAGGCGGGGCCGATGCGGGGGCGGGGGCATGGCCTGCAGGGCGTTGACGATGAGGTTTTGGAAGACTTGGAGAATTTGCGGCTTGTCGACGAGGACCGGCTCGACGCCTGCGGGCACATCGAGGGCGACCTCGGCATTCGAAGCGGCGGCGGCGATTTTGAGGGAGTCGGCGAGGATTTCTTGGGCCGCCACGACGGTGTGCGTGCCCACGCCTCCTTTGGCGAAAGAGAGGAGCTGTTTCGTGAGGCCCTTCGCCGTGAGGCACGCGTGTTCGGCGTCGCCGAGGGCGGTGTAGTCGCGGTTGTCTTTGCCGAGGGAAACGGCGCCGAGGATGGTGGTGAGGAGATTGTTGAAATCGTGGGCGATGCCGCCGGCGAGGAGACCGAGGGATTCGAAGCGGTTGGCTTTGACGAGTTCTTCGGGCGTGAGAGTCATCTGCTCGGGGTCGCGGAAAACAATGGCGACGCCGCGCGGTTTACCGTCGGAGCCGAAGGCCGCTCGCGCCGTCCACACGATGGGTGTCGGAGGTTCGCCTTCGTTCGGTGAGGTCAGGGCGTCGGCGCTGATCAGCGGGAGCGGTTGGTCGGCGGAGAGGGCGCGCTCGACGGGATCGTCGCCGGGCCGGTTGCTCTGGCGGTTGACGAGATGAAAGACGTCGCCGAGAGATTGGCCGCGCACGGCGTCGGGGGCGAGGCGGAGCAGGGGAGTGGAGGCGGCGTTGGCGAAAATGATTTTTCCGCGGGCGTCGGTGATCAGCACGGCTTCGGCGAGGGCACCCAAGGCTTCGTTGACGAGGGCGGTGGGGAGGGCGTTGTTGTCGGCTGAGGTGGAGGCCGAGAGGTCGGCGGGCAGGGCGACGGCGAAGCCGACGACGCGGGCGAGGTCGCGTTTGCGAGTGAGACTGCGGTGTGCGCCGAAGAGCACGGGCACGGGGCGGCCGTCTTTGCTGCGGAGGCGCACAGCTTCCGCGAAAGAGCCATGGCCGGGGGCGCGGGTGAGCAACCAGGCTTCCAGCCCGCCCGGAGCTTCTTCCGGCGGGAGTGCGGCGGTGAACGAGGCGGCCTCAGGAGCGAGCTCGCCTTCAGCGTAGCCGAGGAGTTTTTCCCAGGCCGGGGAGAACCAGAAAATCTTGCCCGCGAAATCGAGTTCGAAGGCGGCCAGCGGTCCGCCGCCGCTGAGGTCTTGGAGCCGCGCGTCGTTGGCGAGGGATTCCTCTTCGAGCTGTTTGCGCTCTGTAATGTCGAGGTGGAGACCGACGACGCGTTCGAGCTCGCCCGTCGCACTCATCAGTTGGAGCCCGGTGCATTGGATCCAGATCCAATGCCCCCGGCGGTGCTTCATCCGGAATTCGACGTTGAACGGGCGTGCGCCGACGGTGAGTTTCTTGCCGATCTTGTCGGGCGCAGCGGAGGAATCCTCGGGGTGGATGAGCTGATGCCAGCTCGCGAGCGTGTCGGGCAACTCGGCGTCGGCGTAGCCCACGATTTTTTTCCACGCGGGGGAGAAGTGCACGCGTCCGGCCGCGAGGTGGAGGTCGAAGAAACCCGTGGCACCTTGGTTGGCGAGGAGTGCGAAGCCCGCAGCGGTGTCGTCGAGACCCGGGGCGATGGACGGTGGGGGAGTGGGCGGCTGAGCGGTGGCAAGGTAGCCGGGTGCGGGGTGGAGAATTTTCTCGAGGCGCACGCGGACCTCGCGAGCGGCGCCCTCCCTGGGTTGCGCGGAAAGGGTGGCTGTTTGGTCGAGCGCACTGATGAGGAGGGCGTCCCACTGGGCCTCAATGAATTCGGGGTCGCTGGAGACGATCTCAAACGCGAACAACGTCGCGAAGGGTTTTCCGGCCAAGTCGTTTTCGCTGGCCTGCCAGAAGGAGCGGGCGGCGGCGTTGGCGCACGTGATGAGTCCGGCGGCGTCGAGGATCAATACTGCGGGAGTCGCGGCAGCGGCCGCGAGAGTCTGGGCGCTACGACTGGTGGTGGCCTCGCTCAAGTTACTTGGCATCCAGCCATGCGCCGCAGCGTTTGGCGAGGAAATCGATGTAGGCCGGATGGTCGTTGAGGCACGGAATTGTGGTGAACGATTCACCGCCGGCTTCTTGAAATTCTTCGGCTCCGCGGACGCGGATTTCTTCGAGAGTTTCGAGGCAGTCGGTCACGAAGGCCGGGGTCATGACGAGGAGGCGTTTGCGACCCTCGCCCGCGAGGCGTTTTAATTCGAAGTCGGTGTACGGAGTGAGCCACGGTTCACCGGCGATGCGCGATTGAAACGCGATGGACCAGCGGGCGGGATCGAGCCCGGCACGTTGGGCGAAGAGCTGGGTGGTGCGGGTGATCTGGGCCTTGTAACAGGTGGCGTGGGCGGGCGAACACGTGTTGCAACAATCGGGTGCGACGAGACAGTGGGCTTTCGAGGAGTCGGCCTTGGTGAGATGGCGTTGCGGTATGCTGTGGTAACTGAACAGGAGGTGATCGTGGGGCTGTGCCAGATACGGGCGGGCACTGGCGACGAGGGCGTCGATGTAGTCCGGTTCGGCGTAGAACGGCTGGACGCAGGCGACCTTCAGCGTGGGCGCGAGCTCGGCGGCGACCCGGCGGACTTTGACCACGACGGTTTCCCAGCTCGACATCGCATAATGGGGATATTGGGGGAAGAGCAGGAGCTCATCGACGCCCGCGGCGACGAGGCGGCGCAGCGCGTCGGGGATCGACGGATTGCCATAGTTCATGGCGAGGTCGACCGGAGCGCCCAGGCGTTTTTGGAGCGCGGCGTGGGCGAGTTTGCTCGTGACGATCAGCGGCGAGCCAGCGGCGGTCCAAATGGTGGAGTAGGCGTGGGCGGAGTTTTTGGCGCGAAACGGGATGATAATGCCGTTGACCAACACGCTCCGCAGAAGCGCGGAGGCGGGTTTGTCGATGACGCGCTCATCGCCGAGAAATTCGCGCAGGTAACGTTTGACGTCCGGGACCGAGGTCGAATCGGGCGAACCGAGGTTGAGGAGCAGGACAGCGCGTTTGGGCATGGAGGGAAGATTCGTCCGCAGGAAACCGGCGATGTCAAATGGCGGCGGCGCGGCGCAGGCGATCGTTGATGGCGTCGGCGAGGCCGGCTCGGCCCGGGGCGAGTTCGAGGTGAAGGCGAGTGAAGCCGGCTTGGTCGAGTTCGCGCAGGAGAGAAAAGAGCCGATGGGCGACGTGGGTCAGGTCGCCGTGGGGATCGAGACAGAATGCGTTTTTGACGCGGGAGCGGGGCAGAGTGGGCGGCTGCGCGATGAACACCCAGGCCTCGCGCGGATCGCCCGAGGAGACCGCGCGCGCGGTGAGGCGGCGGTGCAACTGCACGGGCGTGCGCGGGCTGTAGTGGCGCGTGAGCAGGCCCGGGGCGATCTGGGCGACGGCGGTTGCTGGGGTACGGCGACGCGGCGCAGTGAGCACGGGGACGCCGAGTGCCTGAGTGAGCTGCGCGCGCGTGATCGCGCCGGGGCGCAGGAGGCGCGGGCGCTGAGGATGGCGGAGATCCACGATGGTAGATTCGAGGCCGACCGAGCACGCGCCGCCGTCGAGGATATGGCCGATTTTGTCGCCGAGGCCGTCGCGCACGTGTCGGGCGGTCGTGGGACTCACATAGCCGAACGGGTTGGCACTCGGAGCGGCGAGCGGCACACCGGCGAGCCGGAGGAGGCGACGGAAAAGAGGATGGGCGGGCATGCGCACGGCGACACTCGGGAGACCGGCGGACACGATCGCGGGCACGAGATCGGTCTTTGGTAGCACGAGCGTGAGCGGGCCGGGCCAGAATTTCTGGGCGAGCACAAGGGCCGCGGGGTTGACGACCGCGAGTTTGGCGAGGTCCGCGATCGCCTCGATGTGCACGATGAGCGGGTCGGTTTGGGGGCGGGCTTTGGCGAGGAAGATTTTCTCGCAGGCGGCGGCGTCGAGGGCGTTGGCCGCGAGGCCATAGACCGTTTCGGTCGGAGCGGCGACGAGTCCGCCGGAGCGCAACACGCGAGCGAGAGTGGCGAGATTGCGCGCCGTGCCCGCGTAGGTGCGCGCGCGGAGCGGGCGGGAGGGAACCGGGTGAAGAGCCTGGGAACGTGCGGGCATCGGGGGCCTGTGGTGCCAGCGGGATCGCGCGGCGGCAAGCCCAGCGCGGCGCAACCGGTGGTCAGGCCCCGATGCACCCCGCGGCGACGGTAAAAGCTGAAGCAACGCGTTGGTGAGGATTTATGTTTTACCCCGCTCCATCCGTGGTCATCCGTAGTTTCTCTATTCTTCCATGAGCACCTCCCGTAAACCTGTCCTCCTCGTCATCCGTGATGGCTGGGGTAAAAATCCTCACTCCGAGCAAAACGCGACCAACGCGGTGTTCCTCGCCAAGAAGGCGTGCGACGATGCGTTGCAGGCGAAGTATCCGCACACGCTCGTCTCCGCGAGTGGGCTCGACGTCGGTCTGCCCGACGGACAGATGGGTAACTCGGAAGTCGGTCACGAAAATATCGGCGCGGGCCGCATCGTCGATCAGGAGCTCGTCCGTCTGAATAAGCTGTTTTCCGAAAAACAACTTGCGACCAATCCGGTGTGGCACGCAGTGGTGGCGCGAGTGAAGGCGTCGCCGACGGCGAGGCTGCACGTGATGGGGATCGTCTCCGACGGTGGCGTGCACGGGATGCTCGAGCATCTTTACGGGATTTTGCAGCAGGCGAAGGATGACGGCCTGACGAAGGCGCAGGTGTTCATCCACGGGTTCACGGATGGCCGCGACACCGCGCCGCAGAGCGGGCTGGCGTTTATCCAGCAGGTCGAGGTCAAGTGCCGCGAGATCGGCGTGGGCACGATCGCCACAATCTGCGGGCGCTTTTGGGCGATGGACCGCGACAACCGGTGGGAGCGCGTGCAGAAGGCCTACGATATGTTGAGCGGTCGCAAAGCGGTCGCGACCGCGCCGACCGCAGCAGAGGCGATCGCGCATTACTACAAGAACCCGCTCAGCCCGACACAGAATGGCGACGAGTTCGTGCCGGCGACGTGGATCGTGGGCGCGGACGGGAAGCCGCTCGCGACCTTCGCGGATGGCGACGCGGTGTTGTTCTACAATTATCGCGGCGACCGACCGCGCGAGATCACCAGGGCGTTTGTGATGGATGGCTTCAAGGAGTTCGACCGCGGGGCGAAGCTCGATCTCTACTACGCGACGATGACGGAGTATGAAAAGGGACTCCCGGTGCACATCATCTCGGGTAAGCCGGCGAAGTTAATCAACATCCTCGGCGAAGTCGTGAGCGCCGCCGGCATCGGGCAGTTCCGCTGCGCGGAGACGGAGAAGAATCCGCACGTGACGTTTTTCTTTAACAATTACCGTGGGGACCCGTTTCCGGGTGAAGACCGCGCATGTCCCGCGAGTCCGAAAGTGGCGACCTATGATCTGCAACCGGAGATGTCGGCGGCGCAGGTGACGGCCGAGGCCAAGGCGGCGATCTTGTCGGGGAAATATGGATTCATCGCGGTGAACTTCGCCAATCCCGATATGGTGGGGCACACGGGCTCATTGGCGGCGACGATCAAAGCGGTCGAAGCGACGGATGCGGGGGTGGGCGAGTTGCTCGCCGCGATCGCGCAGGTGGGCGGCAAGGCCGTCGTCTGCGCGGACCACGGCAACGCGGAGCAAATGTGGGACCCGGTCACGAATGGGCCGCACACCGCACACACGCTGAACCTCGTCGAAGTCTTCGCCGTGGGCGAAGGTTTGGTCGCGGGGAAAACAAATATGCGCAACGGCGGTCGGCTCGGCGACATCGCGCCGACGGTGCTCCAGTTGATGGGGCTGCCGAAGCCGGTGCAAATGACGGGTGAGAGCCTGGTGGTAGGCTAGGCCACGATGCCATCAAGTGCCGGGATGTCGCTGGTCCGCGCGCCCCTGCGTGACGGAAAAACCGGCATGGCGACCGCTCGGCTGGGGTATAGTGGGAGCGCGAACGATCCGGAGAGAGCTGGGGCGAAGTGGCGATCCCGGCGCGGCGAATTAAGCTGCGACGGAGTTCGCGGGTTCATCTCAGCCCTGAAAATTCACCCTCACGCGTGAAACCGCTACACCCTGTTATACCAACGTCCTTTGAACTCTGGACTTCTCGGTAACCGCGAGCGCCAGCGAGTGGACGGATGACCACTCGCTGGCGCTCGCGGCTACCCGGCCAATCAAAGTCTGAATCATTTGGGCGATTGGTATTACCCGCCCGCAGCGTGAGCGAGCTCGCTGTCTACGCGCGCGCAAGCTCATGGCCTACGTCGGCACGTTGCACCGCTGTCACGGTAGTTCGTAGACTTCGATCAGGGCGACGCCGGTGGTGGCGTGGGCACCGCGCACTTGGGCGGTGTAGGGCCCGGCGGGCAGCGTCAGGATCACGGCAGCGTCTTTGCTGTTGATGGGGAGGAAAAACGCGCCGACGGCGGCGGCGGAGTTTTGAAGATCGGAGGTGCCGGGCCAGTTGTCGTTTTCCGCGATTTGTTCGGTGCCACGGAAAATTTCCAAGACCGGATCGGCGAGGAATCCCGTTACCCCAAATTGTGCGAGTGATGGGCCGATGGCGCGGATCAGAAGGGTTTTGGGTGACGTTCCGGCGAGAGCGAAGCCGGCGATGAGGATATCGCCATCGGTGCCGACACGGGTGCGGGCGGAGAGGTTCGTGAAGCGGAGGGAGAGGTCGGTGTAGGCGTCGGAGGCATCGTAGATTTCGGCGAGGGCCACGCCGGTACCGACCCCGGTAACTTGGGCCGAGTAGCCTCCGGCGGTGAGTGAATGAATCAGCGCGGCATCTTTGCTGGTCGGGTTGGCGAGGGCGAAGGCTCCGATGCGCGCGCCGTAGAGCGAGACGGTGGCATTGCCGGCCCAGTCGTCGTTGGACACGATCAGCGTCGCGCTCGGGCTTCGAAACACATCGAGGCGGGGATCGGCCAAGGTGCCGGTAACACCGAACGCGGCCAGCGTGGGACCGACGGCGCGCAGGAGGAGGCGTTGCGGCGTGCCCGTCGCTTGCGCAGCGGCTAAGGTGAAACCGACGATGAGCGTCTCCGAGCCGGTGCCGGCGAGGCTGCGGATGGCGAGGTTGAACAGATGGCCGGCGGTCGAGACGGGTGCCACGAACAAGGTGGCCGCAGCGCTCGTAGCGGAGCCGAAGGCATTCGTGACGGTGACGGTGTAGTTGCCGGCATCGGCCGCGGCCACACGTGGTAGCGTGAGGGTGGCGACGGGGTTGTTGGGCGCGACGGTGCCGGCCGCGCCGGGTAGAGCGACGCCGTTGCGCGACCAACGGAACGTGGTGGGCGCCGAGCCCGTTACAGTGACGGAGAAGGTGGCCTCGAAGCCGATCGCAGCCGTGGTGCTGGTGGGCGCGGAGGAGATCGCGGCGGGAGTATCCGGGGGCGCGACGGCGAGGCTGGCATCGGCGCTGGTGATCGATCCGCCGGCATTACTCACCACGACCGAGTAGGCGCCGGCATCGGCTAATTGCACGTCGGTTAAGGTCAGCGTATCGCTGGCGGTGGCGATGCCGAGATTGATGCCGTCCTTTCGCCACTGAAATAGGCGAGGCGTGGAACCGGTGGCCGCGACGTCGAAGGAAATGTTTTGCCCCTTGCGGGCGTTCACGGCGGAGGGTTGGCGGGTGAGGGTGGGGGCGACGGCGCGAGCGGTGACGGTGAGGGTCATCGAACTCGCGACGGAGCCGCGACTGTTCGTGACGTTGACGGTCCAGCGGCCGGAACTGGCGATGGCGACGTTGCTCAAAGTCCACTGGGCGGTGCTCACACCTTGGACGGTGCCATTGCGGGACCATTGGTAGGTGAAGGGGCCCGTGCCGGAAACTGCGACGGCAAAATCCACACTGTCACCGTCGACGGGCGACTGGTCGACGAGAGGCACGGTGATGATGGGAGCGGTGACGCCGGCGGTGGACGCGTAGAGAAACGTGGCTCCGTCGCGGTCGTCTTGAGCGAGTGCGTCGAGGGCGCCGGCGCGGCTGTTCATGATGGCGGAGACGAACTGGCCCCCGTCATCGGGATGGCCGAGACCGAGCACGTGGCCAAATTCATGGAGCGCGACGCGGGAGAATTCGGCGTTGTTCGCACCGGTGCGCAGCGGACCGCGGTAGGAATCCCAACTGAAGCGGCTATTAAAGATGACGTCGCCCTCGACACGACGGCCACCTTGAGTCCAGACCGTGGTGACCGCGAGGGTATCGGGGCCAAACGTGCGACCGAAAATGTTCGATGAAAAAAGCACGTTGTTGACACGATTACCGTCGCCGATCGCGGCCGATGAATCGGTCACGGTGGTGAACTGCGACCGTACCATTTGCTTGTTCCATTCGGCGAGCATGTCGATTCCGGCGGAGTTCCAGGTCTTACCGTCGGAGAGACGGGGGCTCGCGCCGAGCTGGAGGTGCATGACGATGTTGCCATCGGGCCACGCCGGGATGCCGGCGAGGGGCGCATACGCGAGGAGGCGCGGGACGGCGAAAGCCCACAGCGCGATGAGGGCGAGGCCACGCGCGTAGAGCCGGCGAGAGGAGAGCATCATGGTGCGAGGCCGATGCTCCGCTACGGAGTGTGAACGCGCAGGGCCTCGTCGCGGATCAGGGCTGAGAACGCCGCGGGAGTCAGCGGCGCGGCGCGCAGGGGTGCGAGGCGGGCTTCGAGGGCGGGGGCGGCCAGCGGGAGTGCGATGTCATCGGTCGACGTGAGGGGCGCGCCGTTGTCGCGGGCGACCCACTCGGCGCCGGTGGTGGCGTGGCGTTGGATACGGTAACGGCCGAACATCATCGCGACGAGGGGGCAAATTTGCTGGCCGTTTTTCTCGACGAACAGCAGCTCGGTCTGGCCCACGGAAAAACGGGGAATGCCGACGACGTCCATCGTGAGTTCACCGACGGAGCCGCCCAAAAAATCGAGGGTGACGGTGTGGTCGGCACTGGCGCCGGCCGGCAGAGTGCCCTTGAGGATTTCTTGGATGCGAAACGTGACGTAGGTGAAGATTGCGCGGTCATTACCACGGGTGACGAGTTCGGTGCGGATGGTCGTGACCTCGCCGCGGAAGATCGATTCGGCTCGACCGGTGAGCTGACTAAACGT
This sequence comes from Opitutus sp. GAS368, assembly GCA_945871085.1. Classification (GTDB taxonomy): domain Bacteria; phylum Verrucomicrobiota; class Verrucomicrobiia; order Opitutales; family Opitutaceae; genus GAS368. Next base: position 10,893 of record CAMBVX010000193.1, read on the forward strand.
CGGCGGACTGACGGAGGTAGCTCCGAGCGGCGCGACGAGGAGGGCGACGGCGCAGACGAAGGTGAGAGAGCGAAGGAGCGCGCGAAACATGGCGATGGGCGGAGGGAACGAAGCCACGACGACGGGGAAATCAAACGGACGGCAGAGCAGCGGGGGTGCCAGCAAGGATTTTGTGACCATCGTGACGCCAATGGTAGAGGAGCGGGGCTTTGGTGCGGTCGAGGTGCTTAAAGAGCGCGAGGTCGGTGCGCTTGGGGAGTTCGAGTTCGGCGAGGCCAGAGGAATCACAATTCAGGAGACGCACGTAGGGCTTAAAATGTTCCGGGCGGCCGATGACACGGCCGAGATCGGCCGGGGGCGGGGGCGCTTCGCGGAGGCGGTCGAGGGCGAGGAAGGCGTAGGGGAGGCTGCGGAGATCAATGCCGGCGCGCTGGCCGAACTTCACCCAGTCGGGATTGGCGAAGATTTCCGAGGGCGGCGGGGCGAAGTGGTGGCACCAGTCGCGGGTGTTGGTGGGTGCGAGAATGGGGCAGGCGTTGTGGTGGGTGCAGGGGGCGACGACGCGGAAGGAGGCCGTGGCGAGTAATTGCTCGCGGAGTGTGCCGAGGTGTCGGCTGACGGCGTGGGTGCCAGGCTCCACCCAGAGAATCGCTTCGGCGCGGGCGACGAGTGCGAGGAGGGTGGTGAGGGCGTCGGGGGAGAGCTCGTTGAGGACGTGGCTGATAAGGAGGAGGCCGATGGGGGAGGTGGAGGCGGCGGAGTTGAGCGACGGAGTGGCGGTCGCGACGCGGAGAGACGGGAAGGCGGCTTGGGCGGCGGTGACGGCGTAGTCGCAGGCGAGCGGCGAGTGGTCCCAGACGGTGAGCGTGTCGAATTTTTCGGCACCGAAAAACGAAATGACACGACGCGCGGCGATGCCACTGCCGCAGCCCCAATCGAAGACGGAGCGGGTGGTGGTCGCGGGCTGCCACGCGCGGAGGCGGAGTTCACGGAGGACGTGGTCCCATTTCCAACCGATCCGTTCGCCGTAGGTGAAGTCGTAGCTAGTGAGGTCGGAGGGCGTTTCCCAATACAGGCCGGCGGCTGCACCGGGGGTGCTGGTAAGGAATTTTTGGCGGAGGCGGTCGAGCGCGGGCCAGTCGAGTTCGGTCCAAGTCATGAGATGGCCGCTAGGAGGTACAAAATGCCGCGAAAAAGGAAGGCTGCGTTTAACGAAGGGCGTTTAGCGCAGGGCGGCTGTCCGAGTTGTCAGTCGCGGTTGAAGGGGGCATCGGCGCGGCACGGGTGTCGCACCAATAGTCATTGAGCTAACGCCGTGGCCTTATTTTTTTCATTGCGAGTGCTCGACCAAGGCGCGGCACCGTGGGTGAAAAGAGCAATGAACCCAGTTTGTCATCGCGAGGAGCGCAGCGACGTGGCGATCCATTGGAATATCAGCTGGATTGCCACGCCCGCCGAGCCGGGCGCGCAATGACAAACCGTTTGTGTTCCTAGCAAGGAGGTTTGCCGACGGTGGCAATCAGGGAGCGCGCGGTGGATTGCCGCAGTCGCTTCGGCTCCTTCGCAATGACAAACTCTGTGTGCTCAGGGGAAGAACCGCCCATCAACGTGGACGGTTCACTCTTT
>CAMBVX010000194.1 GCA_945871085.1 Opitutus sp. GAS368
ACCAACTGGGCCCGCACCGTCGGCGAAGGCGCCGACTACACCGACAACCTCCCCGGTCAGTGCCTCCACCCCGTCGGCCACTGGTTCGAGATTCCGAACCTCCTCAAAAACGGCACGCTCGCCCGCCTCCTCGCCGCGCGCCCGCAGCTCCGCACCCTCCTTGTCCACAATATCGATACGCTCGGCGCCGCCCTCGATCCCGCGCTCGTCGGCTGGTTTCAATCCTCCAACGCCACCCTCGGCTGGGAAGTCATCCCACGCCGCATCGAAGATCACGGTGGCGGCCTCGCCCGCGTCGATGGCCGCGTGCGCCTCGTCGAAGGCCTCGCCCTGCCACGCGAATCCGACGAGTTCAATCTCACTTACTACAATACGAACTCCTGCTGGATCGACATCGACCGCCTGCTCACGCTCTTCGGCCTCACCCGCGCCGAGCTCGCCGACGCCAACCGCACTGCCGCCGCTGTCCGCGCCATGGCCGCGCGCGTCCCCACCTACGTCACGCTCAAGGACGTGAAAAAACGCTGGGGCCACGGCCAGGAGGACGTCTATCCCATCGCGCAGTTCGAAAAACTTTGGGGCGACATGACCGGCCTAGCCGAGTGCACCAACGTCTTCGCCGCCGTCCCGCGCCAACGCGGCCAACAACTCAAAGACCAAGCCCAGCTCGACAGCTGGGCTCGCGACGGCTCCGCCGCCGGGATCGAGGTTCTCTGCTGCTGGTCGCAGAACGCGTGAGCGTTTCAGCACGTGGGTTTTTGGCGCAACCGCCCCGCGACCACCCCCGTCACTTTCACTCTCACTCTCACTCTCACTTTCACTTTCACTTTCACTCTCACTTTCACTCTCACTCTCACTTTCACTCTCACTTTCACTCTCACTTTCACTCTCACTTTCACTTTCACTTTCACTCATGCCCATGCGTTTCCGCATCCTCGGTTCCGGCAGCGCCGGCAACGCCGCCCTCCTCCTCACCGACGGCGCGCGCGTCCTGATCGATGCCGGTTTCAGCGCCCGCAAACTCACCGCCCTCCTCGCCGACGCCGGTGAAAGCCTCGACCGCATCGACGCGATTTTTCTCTCCCACGAACACGGCGACCACGCCGCCGCCATCGACGGCCTCAAGAAACATCCGCACATTCAAATCTTCGCCAACGCCCCGACGTCGCGCGCCGTCCAATCCAAACTCGACGCCACGCACCGCCCCGCCTGGCAGCTCTTCGAAACCGGTTCCCGCTTCCGCTACCGCGATCTCGAAATCGACACCTTCGCCGTCCCGCACGATGCGCAGGAGCCCGTCGGTTTCCGCTTCACCACGGGCCACGCCGACGACTTGTTCTCACCCCGCCGTTCCCTCGCCTACGTCACAGATCTTGGCCACGCCCCGCAAAACGTCCGCGAGCAACTGCGCGACTGCGACGTCGTCGTCGTCGAGTCCAACCATTGCTCCGACCTCCTCGCCGCCGATACGAAACGCCCCTGGTCGCTCAAGCAGCGCATCTCGGGCCGCCACGGCCACCTCTCCAACACCGCCGCGCGGGACCTCCTCACGGAGATTGCGAGCCCCCGGTGGCGTCGCGTCTACCTCACCCACCTCTCGCGCGACTGTAATTCCCCCGCGACCGTGCACGCCGCCCTCGCCCCCGTGCGTGCCCTCGCCGCGCTCACCGCCTGCGAATGGGCCATCGTCGCCCCCGGCGAAGGCACCCCCTTCTACGACCTGTAGCAGACCACCGGGTGTGGGGCGGGCTTTATGCCCGCTAGTGACCAGCCCCGGGCTCAGGCGGGCATAAAGCCCGCCCCACATTCCCTACCGCCACTCAATGCCCCGACCCCTTCCGCAAATTCCGCTGCCCGGCCATGCTGAACATCAACACCGCTCCCAGCACCGCCCAAGGAATCATAAAATAGAAAAAATAAGTGTAGCCCGTCTTGTCCAAGAGCCGTCCCAATAGCTGCATCGCGACGCCCGCGCCGATGTATTGAAAAGAATTGATACACCCCGACGCGAACGCCGCCGCCTTCCGTCCGCCAATGTCCATCGCCGCCGCCGGCCCCAGCAACGAATGCGTCGAGTTTGCCGTGAACGCCACCATCACAAACGCCACCGCAATCGCCGTCGCGCCGCTCACGGTCGACGCGATCAAGATCGTCACAATCTCAATGCAGTAAATCCCTGCCGCCACCGGCGCCCGCCGGCCGTTAAACAAGTGGTCCGACACCACGCCCGAAATAAACGACCCTGCCGACGCCACGAACGGAATCAAGAATCCGACGACCAGAAACAGCGGCGAGTCCAAATCGATCTTGTGCACCTCTTGCATGTAACGCGGAAACCACTGGTCCACCGTCTGCCGCACCGCGCCCGTGCACGCGTAAGCGCTCGCCATGATCCAGACGAATTTGTTCGAGACGATCGTGACGAACACATCCCGCAGATCCGCCTTCACTTTGTCATCGTGATCGGCCTCGCCCTTAAAGACTTCGTGAAACCCCGCCTCCTCCGGCGTATCCTTCGCCCAGATCGCCAGCGCCACGGCGACGATCGCGGCAATGCCCGCCGGCACAAAAAAGAGCATGCGCCAATGCTGCGCCGGCACCTGCCACATCCCGAGAAATACAAACCCCGCCAGCAATGCCGGCCCGAGCTGGTTGATCGCCACGCGCCCGAGGTTGATCATAAAACCGAATACACCCGCAAACGTGCCGCGCTCCGTCGCACTAAACCACGACGCGTTGATCTTGATAAATCCCGGGGCCCCGAACGACTGCGCGTAACCATCGATGCCGCGCAGCACGATAAACAGCCAGAGCATGCCCAGGAACGACGCTGCGCCAAACGCGATGTTGCATAGGATCGTGCCCGCCGCGCCGATCAGCAACGCCTTCTTGCCGCCCAACCGATCGGTGAGCAGTCCGTTCACCACCTGCCCGATCGCATACGCGTAGAAAAACGCCGCGAGAATGTCTCCCATATTCTCCTTCGAGAAATGAAACTCATCCGACATCGCCTTGTTCGCGATGGAGATGTTGTAGCGGCACATGTAGAAGCTCGTGTAGAGCAAGCCCACGACGCTCCAGTTGAGCCCGCGCCGCGCGCCGTAGCCCGGCGGCAGGGCCAAACGCGCTGTTCCAACTGTTCCACCGGCAGCGGACGACGAACTCATGGGCTTGGGTTTGTAACTTAAATATCACCCGCCGCACGGGAAATCGTCTCCGCACGGACGGACGCTTTCCCAAGCGCCCACTTTTCGGCGGTGGGGAAACCGCCGCTCCCTTCACCCCCACCGCGTCCCACCATGACGCCCGTCACCCTTGCACGATCGGCCCGTTTCCTGCACCACCTTCCGCGCATGAACGCCGACTCCAACCGCCGCACCAAGATTATCTTCACCCTCGGTCCCGCCACCGAAAGTGAGGAGATGCTCGAAAAAATGTTTCGCGCTGGCGCCGGCATCGTCCGCCTCAACATGGCGCACGCCAAACACGACTGGACCCGCATGGTCATCCGCCGCATCCGCGCCGTCAGCGCCCGCATCGGCCGCGACGTCGCCGTCATGATGGACATCAAGGGCCCCGAGATCCGCACCGGCGATCTCACCGTGCCCCTCGAACTCAAGGCGGGCGAAATCTTCGACTTCACCGTCAAACCCGGTGCCAGCAACCCCGCCGTCGAGGGTGGCGAGGAAATCCGCTCCGTCGACGTCAACTACAAGGACCTCGTCAACGACATCAAGGTCGGCGACACCGTCCTCGTCGACAACGGCCTGCTTCGCCTCGAAGTCTTGGCCAAAGACGAGGCGCGCATCCGTTGCCGCGTCCTCATCCCCGGCGAGTTAAAATCCAAACGCCACATCAACCTCCCCGGCGTGAAGGTAAATCTCCCTTCCTTCACCGAAAAAGACCGCGCCGACACCACCGTCGGTCTCGAAGAGGGCATCGACTTCATCGCCCTCTCCTTCGTCCGCGAAGCCAAGGACATCGAGCTGCTCCGCGCCTTTCTCAGCGAGAAAAAATCCCGCTGCCGCATCATCGCCAAGATCGAAGACCAGTCCGCCATCGACAACCTCGACAGCATCGTCTCCGCCTGCGACGCCCTCATGGTCGCCCGCGGCGACCTCGGTATCGAGTGTCCGTTCGAGGAACTCCCCGTGATCCAGCGCCGTGCCGTCCGCGCCTGTCTCGCCCAAGGCCGCCCCGTGATCGTCGCCACTCACATGTTGGAGAGTATGATTTCGCAACCCGTCCCAACCCGCGCCGAAATCACCGACGTCGCCAATGCCGTCTATGAACTCGCGGATTGCGTCATGCTTTCCGGCGAGACCACCATCGGAAAATACCCGCTCGAGTGCGTGCAGATGCTCGATAAAATTGCCCGCCGCATCGAAATCGAAGAGTCCGCCGAAGCGCGCCCGCCCGCCGTCTTCACCGGCGAACGCATGAAGGTGCTCCACTCCGCCGTCGTCCTCGCCAACGAGCTCCCCCGTTCAAAACTCCTCACCTTCACGCGCCACGGTTTTATGGCGCAGGGCCTCGCGATGCTGCGCCCGGTGCATTCGCCCATCATCGCCTTCACGCCATCGCCGGAAGTCTTTCGCCAACTCCGCCTCCTCCGCGGCGTGGCGCCCGTCCTGATGCCGCTCGCCTCCGAGCCCGACGTGACGATCGAAAACGCCATCGCCCTCCTCCGCCGCGAAGGCCGCATCGTCCCCGGCGACAAACTCATCGTCGCCACCGACATCGTCTCCCAAGACCGCCTCGTGGACAGCGTGCAGCTCCGCACCGTGCGCTAATCTGCGCCCGTAGCCGCGAGCGCCCGCGAGTGGAGCCCCGTAGCTGCGAGCGTGAGCACGTGACTCATTGCCGCCCGTTCGGTATGATCAGCCTCCGCGCCTTCCGGCCGCGCAGGTAAACCGAAAAATCATCTACATCGATGGTCACGAGCGGTAGCCGCGGGTATTGGTCGCTCAACACCATCAGGCCCGCGTCGGCAAAATCCACCGCCCTTCCGCGATAGCGCGCGGTCTCGGAGCGCACGCGGACCAATTCCTCCGGCACGAGATGCCGGCTGACAATCAATCCGCGCTCGATCTGTTCGTAGAAATCGAGCACCGCCGCCGGCCCCAAGCTGTCGCCCAAGAGAAAGACGATCTCCGAAACGCAACCTTCGCAGGTCAGCCACGGCCCGCGCACCGTCGGCGCGATCCCCGCCGCCCACGTGTGCAGTGGATCTTTCCGATCCCACAGCGCCGCGATAAAACCACTATCAACGATGGCGCGCGCGTCCGTAGCGGCTCATGCGGGATTCCTGACTTTCGCCGCTACCCCCGTATTTCCCTATGATGCCGTGCAACGCTCCGGCCATGTCGATCCCCTCGCTCTCCTTCAATCCGCGCGTGACCGCTTCGCGCCATACCTCGGAAAAATCTTTTTTCTCCGCCCGCGCTCGGCGGGTCAGCGTGGCGTTCAACGCCCGCGTGATTCTGACCGTCTTGATTACCGTGTGGCCTTGCATGGGTGTTGCCATACGCCCGCGTATTCTCGCGTCAAGCGCCCGACCGAACGGCCAACATCCCACGCCCAACGCTGAACACCGAAGTGTTCCTCCCCCCCGATTCGATCGCTCCTCCCCCGGCTGCCGCCCGATCGCGATCGCCTCTTCCCGCCGGCTCAAGTCCAGCAGAAGACCGCAACGTAATTGTCCAAAATTCGCCCGGCAAGCGGATCGAGTCCGGCCTGCCAGCTTTATTTCGGCGCGTGCTTCGTCGAGGCGGCCATCCCCATCGAGCACCCGCCCCAGCCATTGGTGCGCGCTCGCGTCGCTGGGATTCAGCTCGATCGCCCGCCTCAACTCACGCTCCGCTGCCGTAAAATTCCCGGCGATCCATTCGGCATTGCCGAGCGACGCGTGGGCTTCAGGCAAATCAGGATCGAGGGCGAGCGCGTGGCGGATCTTGTCGAGGATCCGCCCGAACTCCGGCGAACGACGCTGATTGAAAAGACCCACCGTGTCTGCGTCCTGCCCCCCCATCAGCCCAACGTCCGCGAGCGCCGCGTAAGCCCGGGCGAATTTCGGCTCAAGGGCGGGTGACCCGATGAGATCCTCGCTCAGCCCGTCCGAAAACAACGCGTTCGCCGTGTCGTCGCTCCGATGCTCAAACGCCAGCTCGGCGACGGATTTTTCCGCCACGGCTGATTATTCCGGCGGCAACGCGCCGGTCTTGATCCCGGCGCCCGGCGCCGCCGGCGCTGCGCGCTCCCCGACCTCGCGCAATAGCGCCTGAATCTCCGGGGTGTCGATCGCACCGTTGAACCGCGCGTCGAGCCGCAACGAGGCCGGCGTGAACGGAATATCCGATGGCTCCACGAATAGTTTCCGCAGCCAGCGCGCCGTCGCCGGCATGTCATCCATCTCCCGATACGCCTGCGCTATCATCGCCACGAGCGGCCCGCGATACAGGCTGGACGAGCGTCCGCTGACCAGCGGCTCGACCTGGCCCAGCGCGGTCCGCGCGTCTGCCGCGCGGCCCGCGCACGCGAGCGTCACCGCCAGCGCCGCGTGCAGCGGCTCGTTGTCCGGATCGTTGGCCAGGACTTCCCGGAGCAAACGCTCCGCCTCGCGAAACTGTCCCGCCGCGGGCACGGGCCGCCCGGCACTCCGATGCGCCAGCCCCGCGAGCAGGGCGCGCGGTCCGTGATACGTGCGATCGGAGAACATCGCTTCCGGCAGGCGCATCAGCACCTGCAAAGCCTCGTCCCAGCGTTTGTCCGCCATGGCGAGCAACCATTGCGCATGGACCACGCGGTGCACCGAACGGCCGCTGGCCGGCATTTTTTCCAGCGCGGCGCGCGCCTTTGCGACATCGGCCCGCAGGTAATAGTTTACCTCGATCTGCGTTACAAGAGCCCGGATACCGGTGATGCTCGTCTCCCCGACTGCCGCCTGCGCCCAGCGCTCCGCCTCGTCCGCCTGGCGGTTGGCTAGGTAGCTCGACGCCAGAATCCAGGCCGGAAAAATCGCCTTCGGATCGGCGGCCAGCCAGGCCCGGCCCGAACGCTCGGTGCCGGGAAAATCGTAGGCGTGATAATACGAGAGCAGCTCCGTGAAACGCGTGAGGCCATCGCGCGGCAGCTTCGCGAGCACCAGGTCGAGCTGCGTCCGGTAGGCATCGTCATCGCCGCCCCGGCTCAACATCGCCACGAGGTGCAGGCCGACCGCCAGCTCGCCGAGCGGCGATCCGGGTGCCAGCCGCAGCGCGCGGTCCGCCGCCGACTTGCCGACCTCCAGCGGTTTCGCGCCGCGGTCGAACTGCCGGATCGTCTGCAGGCTGTTGATGATGCTGCGCAACGCCCATCCATCGGAAAGTTCGGGATTGGCCAGAAGCAGGCGGTCCAGAGTGGAGGAGACGACGGCGAAATCCTCATTCTGCCATTGGTCTGGAATCAGTCGCTCGCGCACTCGCGCCAGCTCTTCGGCGCCGAGCCCGGCGGGTTGCGCCGCCACGGGAGGCGTCGCCGTCGGTCGATTCGTGTCGCGCCACGGACGCCAAACCAGCAACGCGATCACCGCAGCCAAAGCGGTCAACCCCGTCGTGGCCCAACTGGATCGGCGCGGACGCTCCATGGGAGGCTGGCTGCGGCCGGTCGAAAATGGCGCGGGCGTGGCGGTCTGCGCCGCACCCAGCAGCAACTGCACCCGCTTCACAAAAGCGGGCGTCACTTCGCCCTCGGGCCCCCGCGTCCATTGCACCTCCATAAACGAATCCGGCACGTGCGCCTCCGCATCCCGCGTCCCGTCGATCACCACCGGCAACAGGAACGGCCGGCCCTTCGCCATCAGATGTGTGCGCTGATCCGCCAGCCGCCACTCCAGTCGAAAATACCCTTCCGTCCGCGCCTGCGTCGCCGCCGAAATCACCGGCACGAACAACGCGCACTCGCGGATTTGTCGCCGGATTTTCTGATCCCAAGCATCGCCACCGACGAGTTCGTTTTGATCAAACCACACTTCCACACCCGCCGCCCGCAACGCCTCGACGATCCGCGTCGCCACCACCGCGTCTTGCGACGCATACGATACAAACACCGCCCCGCGAGCCGCGCCCTGCCCCGCGCCCAAATCCAAAACTGTCGCACTCAAAGAAACCGCCTCCCGCTACACGTGCGCCGTTTGTTCATGAGGTGTGGGTGCGGGGCGTTATGAATAGAGCGTTTTCGAACCATCCTTGCGTTCTCCTCGTCGATTCAGCGCACCCTTGCTAGAGCACGACCACCCACTGGCGAGGTTTTTGTTCCTCGTTCGACGCGTGGCTTCGGATAACGACAACGGGGTGGTTTTCAAACCGGCATCGCAAATTTTTTATTAGCCTTCTCCGCTCTCACTCACAAACGTCGCGTACGCTCTCTCCGGTATCGGTCGCTCGCCGGACCAAACTCTCCTCTCACCCACTTCGTTTTCCCCCGTCCTCTCGGCTTCTCGATCTGCTGCCTCTTTGCGTCGCATGAAATCCCTCCTCGTTTCCGCCCCCTCGCTGCTCCGCTCCCTTTTGGCGCTCGCCGCCCTCGCCTTCGCCGCCGCTCTGGTCCCCTCGGCCCTCGCCCAAGAGCCTCGCCTCGCCAACATCTCCGCCCGCGCCGTCAGCGGCACCGGTGCTTCTGTGCTCACCCTCGGCTTCGTGATCGGGCCCGGCCCCAACAAACCCGTCCTCATTCGCGCCATCGGCCCGACCCTCACGGGCTTCGGTGTCGCCGGCGCTCTCGCCGATCCCGTCCTCACCGTTTTCAACAGCGCCAACGCCATCATCGCCACCAACGACAATTGGGGCACCCCCGCCGGCCTCAACGGCGTCCCCGCCGCCGAACTTTCCGCCGCCTTCGCGCGCGTCGGCGCCTTTGCCTTGGGTGCCACCAGCCGTGACTCCGCCGTGGTCGTCACCCTCGCCCCCGGCAACTACACCGCGCAAGTCGCCGGCACCGGCACGTCCACCGGCGTCGCCCTCGCCGAAGTTTACGAAATCGGCAACACCGGCGCCAAGCTCCTCAATACCTCGACGCGCCTCACCATCAGCGCCGCCTCCACTCCGATCATCGGCCTGGTGATCGCGCCCGGCACCGGCACCCGCAAACTCCTCGTCCGCACCGCCGGCCCGGCCCTCGGTGCCTTCGGCCTCACCGGCACCCTCGCCGACCCGACCCTGCGCATCACCAATCCCCTCGGCACGACCCTCTCCGCCAACGACAATTGGGGCACCCCTTCCGACACCCGCGCCGCCGACACCGTCGGCCTCACCAACGCCTTCAGCCTCGCCGGGGCCTTCGCCTTCCCCGCCGCCAGCAAAGACTCTGCCGTGCTCCTTGACCTCGCTCCCGGTAACTACGGCATCCAAGTCTCCGGCAACGACAGCAGCAGCGGCCTCGCCATTATCGAAGCCTACGACCTTACGCCCGCCAATCCGCCCACCGTCACCATCGTTGCCACCAAAGCCACCAGCGATGAATCCGGGAAAAACCCCGGCGAGTTCACCGTCACCCGCACCGGCGACACCGTGCTGCCCCTCGCAGTGAACTATGGCATCGGCGGTTCAGCCGTGAATGGCTTCGACTACCCGGCCCTCCTCGGCACGGTCTTGATTCCCTCGGGCGCCACGAGCGTGAAGATTCCGCTCTCGCCCAACCCGGACGTCCAAGCCGACGACATCGACTCCGTCGTCCTCACACTCGCCACCGGCGGCGGCTATCTCATCGGCGCGCAAAGCAGTGCGACCGTCACGATCACCGACCGACCCGCCACGCTCTACCTCGCCTCGGTCCGGCCCACCATCACCGCCGGCGGCGGCTCCACAGCCTCGGGCACCGCCACGATTCTCCTCAGCTCCAGCGGCACCCTGGCCGCCGTCAACGTCTCGTTCTCCAATCTCAGCTCCACCCAAATCACGGCCCACCTGACGATCGGTGCGAACGAGGACTATGTGTTCAACCTGCCCCAGGGTCAGGTCAACGGCGCGCAGTGGAACTTCGTCCCGACCGGCCCCTACTCCGTCGCCGACCTCGTCGCCGCAATCAAGAGCGGCAACATCTCCGTCCGCATCGACACCGCCAAATATCCCACCGGCGAAGTGAAGGGCACGTTTATCCAAGGCACCGGCTCCCGCACCTTCGTCGCGCCTGCCGCCGCTCCCGCCATCGCCCTCACCAACGTCACCGCCACCGACGCCGCGCGCCTCCTCACCCAAGCTACCTTCGGCCCGACCAAAGCGGAAATCGACAGTCTCACCGGTGGCAGTATCGACAATTGGGTTACGGCGCAATTGGCCCGACCGTTCACTTCCCACCGGACCGCCATCCAATTCGATCGCACCACCTACGGCGGCAGCGGCAGCTTCACAAATTGGAACGCCACTCACCTCCAGAATCGCCAGTCCGCGTGGTTCAAGAATTCCCTCACCGCCCCCGACCAACTGCGCCAACGCGTCGCCTACGCCCTCAGCCAGATCCTCGTCATCTCCGACGTGGCGCTCGGCGATGACAGCCGCGCCGAACCGATCGCCAACTACTACGATATCCTTGGCAACCTTGCCTTCGGCAACTTCCGCACCCTCCTCGAAAACGTCACCCGCAGCCCGCTCATGGGCGAGTATCTCAGCTCGCTCCGCAACGCCAAAGCCGATCCCCGCACGGGCACCACGCCCGACGAAAATTACGCCCGCGAGGTCATGCAGCTCTTCACGATCGGACTCGTCCAACTCCAGCCCGACGGCACGCTCGCGCTGGGCCCCGACGGTTTGCCGCTCCCGACCTACGATCAGACGACGATCACGGAGATGGCCAAGGTCTTCACCGGCTGGGCCTATCCCTCGACCAATCTCACGCAGTTCCGCACCGCCGGCACCAACTACTACACCGCGATGCAAGTTTTTCCCGACTTCCACGACGATACCGTCAAAAACATCGCACCCGTCTCCGCGACGCCCATCCCCGCCGGTCAAGGCGGCACCAAAGACCTCAAAGATGCCCTCGATGCGCTCTTCAACCACGCCAACACCCCGCCGTTTATCTCGAAGCTCCTCATCCAACGCCTCGTCACGAGCAATCCCAGTCCCGCCTACGTCTACCGCGTGTCCCAGAAATTTATGGACAACGGCTCCGGCACCCGCGGTGACCTCAGCGCCGTCGTCCGCGCCATTCTCACCGACTACGAAGCCCGCTCGCCCGCCGTCGCGAGCAACGCGACGTACGGTAAACTCAAGGAGCCGCTCCTCCGCTTCACCGGCTTGCTCCGCACCTTCGGCGCCTCATCCACGAGCGGACGCTTCCTCGGTTACCGCCACGCGGTGAATGGCGTGCCCATCACAAGCGCTACGCCCAAGCCCGCCACGCAGGCTGAGATTTCAACGCTCAACTCCGCGACCCTCGTCTACAGCGCCCTCGGCAATATCGCCCAAGCCGCGCTGCGTTCGCCCACCGTCTTCAATTTCTATCACTCCGACTACGTCTTGCCCGGCCCGCTCGCCGCCGCCGGCTTGGTCGCGCCCGAGTTCGAAATCACCGATGACAACTTCGCGATCAGTACCGCGAACTTCTTCCGCACGTATGTGAACGCCGTCATTCCGACGTCCGGCGGCGTACCCACGACCGCCGCCCCCTACGTGCTCACCCTCAACACGACCTACGAGCAATCTCTCGCGAGTAACCCGCCCGCCCTCCTCGATCACCTCAGCACGGTCCTCACCTCAGGTTCGCTCTCCGCCGCCACTCGCACGCGCGTTACGACCGCCCTCGCCGCGCTCCCCTCGACCGCGAGCAGTCTCGACCGCGTCAACACCGCGATCCTCCTCGTCCTCACATCCCCCGCCGCCGCCGTCCAAAAGTAATCTTTCCCTTTCCTCTTTCTCGTAATCTTTCTCCCCCTTGTAAGCCATCGTTCTCGTTCCTCGTTCTCTTAATCGTTCACCCCCTTGTAAGCCATCGTTCTCGTTCCTCGTTCTCGTAATCGTTCTCCCCCTTGTAAGCCATCGTTCTCGTTCCTCGTTCTCGTAATCTTTCTCCCCCTTGTAAGCCATCGTTCTCGTTCTCGTTCCTCGTTCTCGTAATCGTTCTCCCTCCTTTTTTTCCTCCCTCAACCAAGACCAGAGAGAACGAGAAAGATTACGATAACGAGGAACGATCACCCCCCTGCCTCTCCCCCTCTCTCCCTCTCCCCCTCTCTCCGTCTCTCCGCCTCCCCCTCTCCTCATCCCGCCCGCCGCCCTCCACCCATGAGCAAAAAGTCCGCCCCCGAAGTCACCCGCCGCGAATTCCTCGGCAACGCCTGCTGCGCCGCCGTCGGGGCCACCGGCCTGCTCTCCGCCCTCGGTAGCCTCCGCCTCATGGGTGCCGCCGCCAGCCCCGCCAACGGCCCGCAACTCCC
>CAMBVX010000195.1 GCA_945871085.1 Opitutus sp. GAS368
TGTTGGAGAAACGCCCGAAACGGCGCCCACTCGTCGGTGCTGCGCAGGACGCGCTCAAGTTTGAAGATGAGCACGACCCGGATCAGTCCCTGTTCAATCTGGCGCTTCAGGGCTTGGATGCCCGGCCGGTTGAGCGTGGCCCCGGAATACGCCGCGTCGGTAAAGCAGGCTACTTCGTGCCAGCCTTCGAGCGCATGTTTGGTGATGTGCTCGCGGCAGATGGCAGCCTGACTTTCGCAGGAGTCGAACCGCCCACCGACCTGGCTTGTGGTCGAGACACGCGTGTAAATCGCTACCGGGACGGTTCCGATCTGTGGCTGGGAAATAGATTCTTGGATCGTTCGCATAATGGCCTCCGGTGCTTTGTTCGGAGGGCGATCCAATTGGCCTCAGCCCTTGTTTTGGTAGACTGGGGGTATCATCGCTTTTTTCGGAAAAAATTCAAGTTCGCACTGCGCGGCGTTTCCTAATCACGGGGCACAAACTCGCCGGGTGAACGCGCGAAATCGGAGGAATTCACGAACGCTAATACGAACTCACTCAGAGCGGATTAGGAAATGCCCTTTTGAATACACTTCGCGTCTCGATACTTACGCACATTTCCTAATCTGCCACTTCGAGTTCGCCATAAACTCGAAGTGGTGCCCCCGTCCGGACTTGAACCGGAATCTATCGTTTAGGAAACGACTGCTCTATCCAGTTGAGCTACGGGGACTGCACAGCAACAGGCGCACCCTTCCGGCAAACCGCCGCGTTTTCCACTCCAAAATCACAGGTTGACAACGGAAATCATGACCTCAGCTTCGCCGTTCCTTCCAAGCCATGAGCACCACCGAACAGAAGCAACAGACACCCACACCCGCGGAAATTCCGTTCACCACTCCGCAGGTGATGAGCCACTACGTGACCGACACCGGCAAAATTTTGCCGCGCAAATATACCCACCTTTCAGCCAAACATCAGCGTGCCGTCACGAAGACGATCAAACATTCACGCAACATGCTGTTGGCCCAGTAGGTCAGGAACAACAGCGGTTCGCTTAGGGCCGGAGTCTGAGCACTCCGGTTTTTTTGTGCCCGGGTGAATCGACACCAGCCCAGAATCGCTCGGAAACGCCAGAAGCTCACACCCCTTCATCGGTATCCTGCGTGAGTATCTGACTGCGGGCGTATCTTGGGTGGACAAGTTCTCCGCCGTTGGGCTGGTCTCAAACAACGGACGCCAATTTGATTTCCTCACAGGGAACAGTGGGCTGGCTGTTTGGCGTAGCCCGAAATTTCACACTCACGCGTGAAGCCGCTACACCCGGTTACCCACCCACGCCAAGTCTTGTCATGGCGAGAGCTCAGAGCAGGCGGAGCTTGCGTGGCGGCGGCAATGAACCTCTGAGGCTGGTCATGGCGAAGGCGGCTGGCCGACTGGGGCAATCCATCGGGGCGTGCGCGGTGGATTGCCGCAGTCGCTCGGGCTCTTTCGCCATGACAAACAGGGTGGGTTCATGAGCGGGAGCGCAGCGACGAAGCAATCCATCTAGCTGGATCGTCAAGCCCTCGTTCCTCGGGCTCGCGATGACAAACCGGAGTGTGAAATATCCGGATCGATAGCCCCCAAGGCCACCGCCCGTGGAGCTCGGTTAAACGCCCGCCAGACCGGACAGGCACGGACTCGTGCCGCTCCACCCCACTGACCGAACGCAGTGTCATTCGGGGATTATGGGGAAACCTAAGCAGTGGATTCTCTCAGGTAACTTCGTTGCCGCGGGTGGCCGCGAGCCTCCTCGCCCTCGTGGGTGGATGGTCGGCCGCCCACCCGCCACCGGGCCGCTGCTAGAACGACGGCAAGTCCATCACAGGCCCTGACGGACTCACGCGCGCACGGCCCAGCGGAGTTTCGCCGAGGTGCTGCGCGGGTTCGCCCGCCGCTCTTCCGGGCTCGCGCGGACCACTTCGTCGTTCGTCGCGGAAAATATCCCCGCGCTCACACCGGCGCGAAACGCATGTTTCACCCGCCGATCCTCTCCCGAGTGAAACGTCAGCATGGCCACGCGTCCGCCGGGTCTAAGGCAGTAGGGCAAGTTGCGTAAAAACAGATCAAGCACGCCAAACTCATCATTCACCTCGATCCGGATCGCCTGAAACACGCGGCGCACGCCATCGTCGTCAGCCTCGGGATCGCGACGACGCGAGCTACGTCGTAGAATCTCCCGGATCAAATCGGCGAGTTGCCGCGTGCGCGTGATCGGTGCCCCTGTCCGGCTCGCGACCAGTTCGCGCGCGATTAACTCGGCCTGCGGTTCATCGGCGTTTTCTGTGAGCGCCACCGCCAGATCGAGCGCCGACACCCGCGCGAGCCATTCCGCCGCCGCCGGCGCGCGAGTGGGATTCAGCCGCAGGTCGAGCGGACCGTCACTCTTGAACGTGAAGCCACGCGCCGGATCATCGATCTGCATCGAGGAAACTCCGAGGTCGGCCAAAATGGCATCGGCTCCGCCCACTCCGAGTTCCGCGAGCACCTTCGGCAAGCCGGCGAAATTCGAGCGAACCGTCGTGAGCGCAGCCTCGCCCCAGCCGGCCTCGCGCAGGCGTGCCGTGGTTTTCGGATGCTCCACGGGATCGACATCCAGCCCGATGAGCCGGCCACCGGGCGCCAGCCGGGCCAGCATTTCCCGCGCGTGTCCACCGAAGCCGAGCGTGCAATCCACCGCTAAATCGCCCCGCTGCAGCGCGAGCACTTCGAGAATTTCCGCCACCATGATCGGCCGGTGGCTGCCCGCCGGCGTCTTGCCGGACGCGATCACCTTGGCCACATCGGCGGCATAACGCGCGGGATCGAGCTCCTTATATTTGTCCTCAAACCGCCGCGGATTCTTGCCCGCGTAACGTGGACGCCGCCGGTGGGGCATCGGGACACTCGAAGGGGACGGCGTGGATTCAGGGTCAGACATGAAGCGATTTATTGTCCGATGAAATCGACTCCCGCCGCGCAAAGCTACGGGGAAAATCGCTGATCACCTCGCGCTCACCGGCCCGATTTCCCCACGAACCATGATTTCGCGAGCGGATCAGTCGTGTAGAAATCCAACAGCAGCTCCGCAACTTTCTGCCGCCCCGCCGTGCTCGGATGCACGCCATCGTCGCCAAAATCGCCACGCTCCCAGACGAGTGAATCCATTTTTCGCCCGCGCGTGCCGTCGGCCCAGAGATACGGCCCCCAGAGCAACAACGGAGCCTTCGCGGGTGCGAGCTCCGCGTCACCTTTTACCTGACGCTCAATGAGCCAGCGCGCGGCGAAGGCACCCTCAAACGCATACGGCTCGGGATTGAGCCCGCCTACCGCGTAGCCGCCGTAGGTGCGGCTGCCGAGATAAGCGATGCGCAGGTTGGGAAACAGCACGCGCGCCTGCTGCACTACCGCGAGCGTGTCGCGCTCGAGCTTGCGACCGTGCTCTTGCAACGAACCGGTCGGACCCACGTTCGCGAGCTTGATCCACGCGACTTGCACTTGCGGCGGAACGACCTTCGCCACCGCGAGGCGCCGCTTCGCCTCAGCCCACGGCCGACCGTCCGCCGGCACCCACTGCGCCATCGCCTGCCCGCCTTGTGCGCAGTCGACAATCGTCACGCGCGCGGACTTCAGCGCCGAGGCGTCGGCCATTTGTTTGAAGCGGGAAAATTCCTGCGTCGCATTCGACATGCTGATCGCCACGAACCCAATGATGCCGTCGTCCGCCGCCTCGCCGGCCGCGTTGAGCGGGCGGATTTTCGCGAGCTGCTCCAGTGCCGCACGCCGCTGCGTCTCCGGCGGAGTGTTATTTCCCCCGCCGTAGAGTCCGCCGCCCTCGCCTTCGTAGCGCGCGGTCGCCCCCAGATCGGTGAGTGGCGCGATCCGCTCGGGCGCTGGGCGCTGGTTGCCGGGGCGCCCGCCGCCGCCACCGGCGTTGCGTTCCGCCACCGCGCGCGCGACATAGGCCTTCTCGTCGGCGCTCAGCGTCACCCCACTTCGCTGGCGCTCCATCAACTGACGCGCGCGGTTGAAATCTATCGGGTCATCTTTCGCCTGACCAAAAAGCGAACCGAGAGCGACAAACAGGAGCAGGGCCAGCCGCAGAGAAGTTTTCATAAGAGCGAGCGGCCCGCGCTGGGGTGGGCGGGGCCACCCCCAGTCAAGGCCACGCGCCCGCCGTCAGCAACCGCGATTCTCTTCGCCAGCAGAAAAATCTCCCCGTCCTGTCCAACCGCTCCCCGCGCAAATCACGACACCCGACCGCCCGCGCCGCGCCGTTTCGACTCGTAGAGCGCAAGGTCGGCCGCCACCACCAGCGCCGGCAGTTTGTCGGCGTGGTCGGGCCAGGCCGCCACGCCAACACTGATACCGACATCGATCGTGAGCCCCTTGGACTCCACGCGGCACGGCGTCGTCCCGACCAGCGCCCGCAGGCGCGCCGCCACAGCTCGTGCGCCGTCGAGGTCGGTCTCGACCAGCAGCAGGGCAAATTCGTCGCCACCGTAACGCGCCAAACAGTCCACCTGGCGCAGCTGGCCCGTGAGGAGCGTGGCCACGTGGCGCAGCACCTCGTCGCCCACCGGGTGGCCATGGGTATCGTTGATCACCTTGAAGCGATCGAGGTCCATCATGACGAGTGATAAGGGCCGTTTAAAACGGACACTCCGCTGCCACTCCTCGAGTAACCGGCGGTCGAACTCCCGCCGGTTCATCACTCCCGTCAATTCATCATGCGCGGCCTGATCCTTCAGCTGCGCCATCGCGGCCGACATTTTCAGCGCGTAGTAAACCGCCCGCTCGAGCCCGCGGGGATTCAGCTCGATCTTCTCCATGAAATCCACGGCACCGCCATCCATCGCCGCCAGATCCGTCTCCTCCCGACTGCTGCCCGTGAGCAGAATCACCGGCGTCGGACAGTGCTGGGCCTTCGCTTCCCGCAACAACTCCAAGCCGTCGCGTTCGCCCAAGTGATAGTCCAGCAGACACAACACGTAGTCGCCGCTCACCAGACTCTTCAGCCCGCTCGCGAAATCCGCGCGATGCTCCACGACAAACGGTTCCCGGCGAAACGCCGTCACCATAAAACCGATTAACTCCGCCATCGTGGCATCGTCATCAATCAGGAGAATTTTCTGCGGATTCGGCATTTCAACAACCCCGCGACGACGAAGATACTTGGCGGTTTGGTCAACTGCTACTCCGGTCACGCCCGCGCCTCGCCCGCGCGGCTCAGTTTCTGGCAAATGTAGGGCGGGCTTTAGGCCCGCAGGGCCATGGCGGGGATAAACCCCGCCCCACCGCGACCCACTCCCCCACAGCGGCCCATTGCACCGGAATCGGAAGAAAATGAACCGCGCCCTTACGACGAAACCAGCGATCGGACCGCGAGCTCGATCCCGACGACCGTGATGGTCTGGCTCCCGCCATTTTCCACGGTGATTTCATTCCAGCCTTCGCGCACGAGCGAAACGGGAAACCGCACATCGTAGCCCCGATTCGCCGCCGCGTGGTGCGTGAAGGCACCGCAGGGAAACACCAGCCGATCCGACGCCGTGTGCTCGCGCCGCGGCCAACACCCGTTGAACGCCACCGGCAGCTCCCCGATTGTGTCATCGGCCTTGAGCACAACTTGGATCACGAGCTCCAGCCCGCGGTCCGTCGGCTCGGCGCACATCGGCAACGTGAACGCTTTGATCCACCCGCGCTCCAGCACGACGGGAAGCTGCGGCACCCGCTCAAACGGAATTTGCACGAAAGGACTCCCTTGGTCGGAAAACGTGTAGTGCTTCGGCCGGCCGCGCAGCGTCTCCAAACGGTGGAGATCACGCAGCGTCGTGTAATCCGAAATCACGCCGGGGATTTTTGTCTGGTCCGTGCAGCAAAAATTGTAGCACTCGATCCCGTCCGCCCCGAGCACCAGCTTGCCCGCCGCGTTGCCCCGCATCAGCTCATGGCTCGCCGAAATGTAGCGCATGTCCCGCGTCAGCGGAATCGTCGGCGCCGACGTCGCCATGCGGTTCACGCCGTCCTCGATCACGCCGTAGATCGCGACGCGCTCACCCACCTGTCGGCGCAACTCGTCGTGCGGCATATCCCACGACGTCCGCCAAAAATGCGAGGGACAGATAAAATCGAGCGTGCCCTCGCGGCACAGCGTGACGACATCGATGCCGATCGACTTGAGCGCATCGAGCCGCCCCGGCATCCGAAAGCCCAGCGGGAATGGTCGCCCCGTCTGCTGCGCGCGCCGCGCGGTGAGCGCACGGACTTCGCGAAACCAGGCGTTCATCATCGCCACACTCTCCGCGCTGGCGTTCGGTTCGCAGCAGAGTGGATTGCGCCACCAGTCCAACTCGAGCCCTTCGTAGTCGTAGTCCTCCACGACCTCCTTGATCTGCGCCAACATATAGGCCCGCACTTCCGGCCGCGCGTAGTTGAGACCCTCGCGGTAGTCCGGAATCCACATCGTCGGCGAATACGCACTGCGGGAGAGCCGCATCTCTTTTCGCTTCAGCAACGGCGTGTTGAAATGGCTGCCTTCGTAGTTCCGATGGCCGTGCATGTCATTCATCCGGATGCTGACCCACGGGGAAACTCCGCGCCGCCGACACGCCTTCGCCGCTTCCGCGAGCCAGTCCACCCCCGCGTCGATCAGATCCACGTAGCGGTTAAAAAACGCGACGGAGTTGTCCAAGAATTTTTCCACCGCCGCCGGTTCGATCGCCCCCGCACAGATCGCGTGCCCGCGAAAAAATTCCCGGTCGCCGCGCCGGTAGCCGTCAAGAATCGTCGGCAGCGTCTTGCTGGGATACCACGCGTTGGACGCGTTCGCGTTGACCAGAAACGTATCCACGCCGTTGTCCGCCAGCACATCCACGTAGCGGTGGATCGCCTTCGCCGAAAACGGTCCGCCCTCCGGCTGCCAGAGCTCCGGATTGTAGAAGAACACGCAGCTATCACCGTTAAACAAATTGCGATGCCGCGCCGTCACAGAGTTCGCGGCGGCACGGGGTGGTCGCGGCGCATCGCTCGCGCTTGACCGCAACAAAGGCAGACCAGTCGCCGCAGTCGCTCCGACGGCCGACACACGCAGGAATTCTCGACGAGTTTTCATAGTGGGGTAGTAACCGGCGCCAGAGCTGCGGGCCGGAGGGCTGAGATTCGCGAGAAAGAGGGTGTGATCAAGCCTGCGCCAGATTATAGTCAGATTATAGTGAGTGCTCCGCTCCGAGTGGCCGTGCCTCAGCGTGCTGGAAACCGCCGCAAACCCACCAGCGAGCAAGCCCGCGTCACGTGCCATGGACTTTCCAGCCCATGTCCGGCTGCCCGAAAACTCAACCACGTCCCCGTCCAGGTTCGGAGTCCCGCCTTCAGGCGGAAGGATCGACAGATTCTCCGTGGAGTCGGAGCACCCAACACCGTGGATCGACACAGCGTTAATCTCGCCCCGAGGCGGATGACACCACGAAACCGTTTGCCGCCCCCCACGCGATCCGTGATTGAAACGCCATGTGCGCCCAGCCTCCTCGTCTCAAAAAATCGCCCGGCCTCGCTCGTCCGCGCCCAAAGTCCGACTCGCGCTGGATCACCGCCGGCCAGTCCGCCATCCACGGTCGCGGGGTCTACGCGCGCGAGCTGATCCCCGACGGCACGCGCGTGATCGAATACACCGGCGAACGCATTACCAAGGCCGAGGCTGCCCGCCGCGAAACGCAGCGCCTCGCCCGCCAACGCAACGACGGCGATGACTCCGTCTATATTTTTAATCTCACTCGCCGCCACGACCTCGACGGCCGCACCCGCCGCAACGTCGCGCGCCTGATCAACCACTCCTGCGCCCCCAATTGCCGCATCGAGGTGATCCGTGGCCGAGTGTGGATCACCGCCCGCCGCGACATCCCCGCGGGCGCCGAGCTGACGTTCGACTACGGTTTCGCCTTCGCCGAATGGCCGCTGCACCCCTGCCGCTGCGGTGCCCCTCGCTGCCCCGGCTTCATCGTGAACAGCGCCCAACGCTGGCGCCTGCGCCAGATACCGAAGGCCGCGCGCATTCAACGTGCCGCAGCAATATCCGTCGGCCGCCATCCCCGCGGAGCGCTTGGTTGATGGTTTGCCCGGACGGGCGGCTTTCCCGCCGCCCACGCCCAGAGACGAGGATTACGCGGTCACTGCTCCCTCGAAAACCCCTGAAATCACTTGTCACTTAATAAGTGACAAGGCCTCTGGGAAACGGCGTTTTTTTGGCGCTTAAGGTAACCGCGTAAAACGAGAAATCCACCAGTCCTCCAGACCCGTGAGACCTCCTGGGAGATCCGCCCAGCCACGCCGCGCACCAAGGCGGACACCGCGGCGTCGCCGACCGTGCAGGTGTGGCCGACGGTGAAAATTTTCCCACCGCGTAAGAACGGATGTAATCGCGTGCGCAACGGATGATCTCAAACGGCGGGCCGTGCGGAGACTTTTTGGAAACACCTGGCGCCGGCTCCATGCTCGCGGCGCTTGCGTGGGCACAACGAACGCCTATCCGTATCCCTGCATGTTTTTCCGTAGTCTAGTTTTATTGCTCGGAGGGTGCGCCCTTTCGCTCGCGGCGGTGCCGACACCAGATACCCGTCAGGTGGGCGGCTCGGCGGCGCCGGCAGTTTCGCCGTTGCTGGCCGAGGCGGCGGGGCCGGGGATCGCGACGACGCTCAAGAGGGTGGTCGTTATCCCCGTCGAGGGCGAGATCGCTTCGCCGGTGCTCTACATCTTGCGGCGCGGCCTCAAGGAGGCGATCGACCAGAAGGCCGATGCCGTGGTTCTCGACATGAAGACCCCGGGCGGCGCTTTGGATGTGACCTTCGAGATCATGGAAGCCCTCGCGAAGTTTCCCGGCGAGACGGTGACTTACGTGAACAACGAGGCTATTTCAGCCGGTGCGTTTATTTCGGCCATGACCGGCGAGATCTGGTTCTCGCCTGACGGGATCATCGGCGCGGCCGCACCGGTCTCCGGCACGGGGCAAGACGTGGAGGCGACGATGAAAATGAAAATCGTCAGCTACCTGAAGGCCCGCTTGCGCTCGATCTCCGAGGGCAAAGGCTACCGGGGGCAGGTGATTTCGGCGATGGTCGATTCGGATTATGAATTGAAAATCGAAGGCGAAATGCTGAAGGCCAAGGGTGAGTTGCTTTCGTTGACGGCCAGCGAGTCCGCCAAGACTTACGGTGAACCCGCACGGACGCTGCTCTCGGCCGGAACGGCCAAGACCATGGAGGAACTCTTGAGCAAGAAATTTGGTGCCGGTGCTTACACGGTGAAACGGCTGGAAATCACGTGGTCGGAACGGCTGGCCGTGCTACTCAACAAGATTTCCCCGATCCTGATGGGGTTGGGGCTGCTGGCCCTGTTCATTGAATTCAAGACTCCCGGTTTCGGGGTGGTGGGAATTTCCGGATTCTTGCTGCTCGGGGTGGTGTTTCTCGGCAGCTACGTCGCCGGGCTTTCAGGACATGAGCCCATTTTGGTTTTCTCGCTCGGCCTGTTGTTGCTCTTGGCAGAAGTGATTTTCTTCCCCGGCGTGATCGTGGCGGCTTTGGCCGGCCTGCTGATGATGCTGGGCTCGTTGGTGTGGGCGATGGCCGATCTTTGGCCGAACGAGCCGATCACGGTGGCGTGGTCGGGCAACGTGTTCGTGGGGCCGTTGCAGAATCTTGGACTTGGGCTCGCGTTGGCCGTTGGGCTGGGCTTGGCATTAATCCGCTTTATCCCGCACGGCTGGTTCTGGGATCGGCTGGCCGTCGGAGCGGTGATTGGCGGCACAGCGCAATCCTCGGGCGGCTCGCCGGCCGCAGGGTTTGGCCTGGCGGCTTTGGTCGGACAACGCGGTGTGGCCGCGACGGGTTTGTTTCCGAGCGGCCAGGTAGAAATTGGCGGACGGCGCTACGAAGCGTCGGTCGCGGTCGGCTCCATCGACGCGGGCGCGACAGTCGTCGTCTGCGGGCGCACAGATTTCGGGCTCGTGGTGGAGAAGGCCGACGCATGAACGCCATCGCGCTCCTCTTTCTGATCGGAGTGATGCTGCTGGCGGCGGAGGTCTTCGTGCCGGGCGGCGTGCTCGGCTTCCTCGGTGGCTTGGCCATGGCGGTCGGCTGCGGGGTGGCGTTTGTCAAACTGGGCGCGAACGGGGGCATGTTGGCCACGGTCACGGCGGTTTTGCTCCTCGGTCTGACCGTTTACACGGAGTTGGTCTGGCTCCCAAAAACACGACTGGGCAAAAGCATGACCGTGCAAACCGCCGTCGACGGCACCAGTCAGCCGCCCCTGGCCGACGCTGATATCGTGGGCCGGCACGCCGAAGCGGAAACCCCGCTGGCGCCGACGGGGTTCGTGCGCGTCGACGGCAAGCGCTACGAGGCGTTTTCGCCGGGCGGCTTTGTGGCCAAAGGCGCCGCGTTGCGCGTCACGGGCCTGGATAATTTTCGTCTCATCGTCACCAAAACCTGAATCCTGCCATGCCTTCACTATTCCTCCTCGCGCTGATCGGCGTCCCGGCGCTGATCATCAGCTTTATCGTCATCGCCTTCATCAACACCTGGCTGAAGGCCAAGCTCAACGGCGCACCCGTGGGCTTTGCCAACCTGCTGGGGATGCGCCTCGGCGGCGTGCCGTACAATCTCGTCGTCGACGCCCGCATCACCGCGGTCAAAGCCGGCATCGAAATCTCCACCGACACCATCGCCGCGCACTTTCTCGCCGGCGGCAATGTCGTGCCGACCATCCAAGCCCTGATCGCCGCCCGCAAAGCCGGCATCGAGCTGGACTGGGATCGCGCCTGCGCCATCGATCTCGCAACCAAGGGCTCCGGCAAATCCGTGCTCGAGGCGGTCCGCACGTCTGTCGATCCCAAAGTCATTGATTGCCCAAATCCCGCGAGCGGTCGCACGACCATCGACGGCGTGGCGAAAGACGGCATCCAAGTGAAGGTCAAGGCCCGGGTGACCGTGCGCACGCATCTCGACCGCTTCGTCGGTGGCGCCAAGGAAGAGACGATCATCGCCCGCGTCGGCGAAGGCATCGTGTCCACCATCGGCACGTCGGAAACCTACAAGACGGTGCTGGAGTCGCCGGACAGTATTTCAAAAACCGTGCTGGCGCGCGGCCTCGATGTGGGCACGGCGTTCGAAATTCTCTCGATCGACATCGCCGACGTGGACGTGGGCGAGAACGTGGGGGCGAAACTCCAAGAAGCCCAGGCCGAGGCGAACAAGAGCATCGCGCAGGCGCAGGCAGAAATTCGCCGGGCGGCCGCCGTGGCCGTCGAGCAGGAAATGAAGGCCCGCGTGCAGGAGATGCAGGCAGAAGTCGTGCGCGCGCAGGCCGAAGTGCCGAAAGCCATGGCCGAGGCCTTCCGCACCGGACGGTTGGGCGTGATGGATTATTACAAGATGGAAAACGTGCAGGCCGACTCCGCGATGCGCCAAAGCATCGCCACACCCGAAGGTAAAAAGTGATCGGACGGGTGACACATGCTCCGAGTTCGCTGCGGCGGGCGCGGGCTGAGTCGCCCGGTCGCTTTACCTCATGAAATGGATCACTGAAAATATTCAGGTCATTCTCGCCGTAGCCGGCGCGATTGCCTTCTGGCTAAATTCGCAGCGGGAGGCCGCCGAAAAAGCAGCGCAAGAGCGAGAAGCCGCGCTGCGCAGAGCCTCGCAACCGGCCGCGCTGGCCGAGACGGATGTTGCCGCCGATGACGAGCTGCGGAACGAACAGGTGCGCGACAAGGTTCGGCGCATGATTGCCGAGCGGCGGGGCGAAGCGGTCCCGCCGGAGTGGAGCGCACCGCCTACAATGTCAGAGCCGGAAGAGGAACGGTCCTTCCGATCGCCGCCGATTGAAGAACCACCGGAACTGGCCCTCCCTCCCCCTTTGTCGCCGCCGGTGTGGTCGCAGAAGGCGGAGACCGCCGATTCACTCGCGAAAGAAACGTTGGAGGCTTCTTTGGTGAGACAAGAGCAGCTCGCGGTGGAGCTGCAATCGTTGAACGAGCAGCGGGTGCTGGCTGCGCGTCGGGCCGCCGTGGTGGCCGAAGGCGAAGCGGTCGTCGCACGCCGCGATCTGGTGAGCAACGAACTGCGCCACGATTTGCGTGATCCGCGCAGTTTACGGCGCGCGATGGTGCTGCGCGAAGTGTTGGGGCCGCCGGTGGCGCTGCGGTAGCAAACAACTTCAGGAGCGTGCGGACCGTGATTTTTCACGACCCTGACTTCCGGCTCTCTTGTTCCGCTCCGAAACCGAATATCCAATCCGAACGCCGGCTCGTCCTTGCCAACGCGGCCAATCGTGCGACTTGGCGGTAATCAAGACGTGAGGTCGTCGGCTTGGCTCCAACGCT
>CAMBVX010000196.1 GCA_945871085.1 Opitutus sp. GAS368
GATCGGCACGCCGTCTTTGCGCCATTGGTAGGTGACGCCGAGGCTCGAGCGCACGTTGACCGAAAGATAGGGCACAAAATTGCTCGGCGGCAGGCTGGAGCTCGCCGGATGGGAGGTAATCACCGGGGCGAGCGCCGGCAAAACCGTGACGCGAGCGACCGCACTGGTGACGGAGCCGGCACCGGTCCTGACCACGACCGTGTAAGCGCCCGCATCCGTCACGCTGGCGTTGGGCTTGGAGTAGGTGCTGGCGACGGCACCCGCCATGACCACGCCGTCTTTTCGCCACTGGTAGGTGGGTGCAACGGTGCTCGTCGCATTGACGGTCAGTAAAACTTCCTCGCCCTGACGGAGGACTTGGCTCGCGGGATCACCGGCGATGAGCGGAACGACCGGCGCGAGCACGGTGACGACGGCGGGTTCGGAGAGCACCGCGCCCTGCCGGTTGGTGACGAGCACGGTGTAGGCGTCCCTCGGGCCAGTGGCCGCAGTGACGGTGAAGCGATAATTCCGCGTGATCGCATCCACAATAGGCGTGCCATTCCGCCGCCACTGATAGGTCAGATCGTTAGACGCTTCGCCATCCGAGGGACGAGCACCAGACCCCACCGCCAGCACGGAGAGCGAGACGGCATCGCCAATGGTTGCGGTCTGCGCCTTGGGGGACTCGTAGATGATTGGTCGGGTCGGAAAAGTGATCGCGACATACCCGCTGGGACTGGTCGCCGAGCCCACGGGATTCGTCACTGTCACGCTATAGGTCCCGACATCAGCGACCGTGGCGGCCGGGCGGGAAAAAATCTCCTTGGTCTCTCCGGCGATCGGCACGCCATCCTTGCGCCACTGGTAGGTAAAAGGCGCGGTGCCTTTGACCAAGAGGGGGAGGTTAAACGTATCCCCCAACACGACGACCGCCGGAAACGAAATGGATTCGATGACCGGAGCCGTGGCCGCCGTCACGGTGAGGACGTAGGGACCGCCGGTGACGGTGCCGGCTGAATTCGCCACGAGCACCGTGAAGCTGCCGGCATCGGTCAGCCGCACGGAGCTCAAGGTAAACGTGCCACTGGTCGCACCCGCGACGTCAGCGGTGCCTTTTTTCCATTGATACGTGAAAGGCGCGGTGCCCGTGACCGTCACGGCTAACGAAACGGTCTGACCCTCAACCACCGTCGGACTGGTCACGACGCTGAAAATCCTCGGTGCCGTCACGCCTTGGGCGAAGATCAGGCGCGTGCACGCGAAAAAAAGCACGAACAGCTGAACTCTTGTACGGCTCATGGGTTCAAGGATGGGCGGGTGACTAGACGAACCCAAACAGGACGGGCGAAAACCGCAAGCGGGAGCATTTTCCCACTCATTTTCGCACTTAGCCACCAGCCACCGGAGGGATAAAGACGAGGCGGTCGCCGTCGCGGAGGAGGTGCATGGCGGCGACGAACTCATCGTTCACGGCGGCGCGAACGCGGTCGGCGGGGAGCGTGAAGGCGTGACGGGCGCGGAGTTCGTCGTAAAGGGCGGTGGGCGTGGTGGCGGCGGTGGTGAGTGTCTCTTGGCCGAGCCCACGCTGCTCGCGAAGAATCGCGAAATATTGGACGTGGAGCGTGAGCATGGTTTGGACGCGGGCGGGGCGGGGGAAAGGGCGGGTCGGAGACTGCGCCCTACTCGGAGCGGTAGTCGGCTTTTCCGCCGGTTTTTTCGAGGAGGCGGATCTCGCGGATCACGATACCGTGGGTCACGGCTTTGGCCATGTCGTAGAGCGTGAGCGCAGCGATTGTCGCGCCGGTGAGGGCTTCCATTTCGACGCCGGTCTTGGCGTGGGTCTGCGTATGGCAATGGATACTCACTTCGCCGGTGCCGTCGGGCAGGAGGCGCGAATCGATGTGGATCTGGCAATCGTCGAGCGGGAGCGGGTGGCAGAGCGGGATGAGTTCGCTGGTTTTTTTTGCGCCCATCACGCCGGCGAGAATCGCGGTTTGAAAGATCGGACCTTTTTTCGTGGCGATCTCACCATCGCGGAGGAGCACGGCGAGTTCCGCAGGGAGCGAAACGGTGGCGACGGCATGGGCGGTGCGGCGCGTAATGGCTTTGGCGCCGACGTTGACCATCGCGGGGCGGTTGTGCGCGTCGAGGTGGGAGAACATGAGGGGGAGAATGACTGAAGGACTAATGACTAATGTCTAATGAATGATCGCAGGCGCGGAGCCAGGAAATCGGTGGGACATTGAGCGAGATCACACCCACGGGAAAAACGGCGCGAGGGTGCCGGCCGGGAAATCTGCCGGGCCGGGGGGGAGTTCGACGAAACCGTCGGAGCCGACGAGACCCGCGAAATCACCCGAGGTGTTGCTGGGGTCGGGCGTCGCCAGCAGCTCAGCGCGAGGACCGCTGGAGAGTTTGACGGGAAGCAAGTAGGCGAGTTTTGGTTTCCACGACACGGACGCCGCAAGGGCGACGGGGCGCGGCGCAGTCGGCGTAAGGCCGCTGGCGTGTGCGAGGCCGGGCAGCACGTAGCGATGAAGGCAGGTGTAGGCGGAGACGGGATTTCCGGGGAGCGCGAAGATGGGCGTGTCTCGCGTGCTTTTGCCAAACCAAAAGGGTTTGCCGGGACGTTGCGCAACACCCTGGAAAATCTTCTTCACCCCTTGGCGGTCGAGCTCGGCCGGGAGGTAGTCGAATTTTCCCTTGGAGACGCCGCCCGTAATGAGCACGACGTCAAACTCCGCGATAATATGCCAGAGGAGATGCTCGATTTCTTGGCGCACATCCCGGAGGTGAAAACGCGATACTTGGGGATAGCCGGCGGCGGCGAGCGCGGCGCTGAGGGCGTGATCGTTGCTGCGACGGATTTGGTGCGGGGCGACGCGCGCGCCGACCTCGACGAGTTCATCGCCCGTAGCGATCACGGCGATTTTTGGCGACTGACTGACGGTGATATTGGCGTAACCGCACGAGGCGGCGACGGCGATTTCACGGCCGGTGAGGCGGGTGCCTGCGCGCACGATGACGTCACTCGCGCGGTGGTCGCTCCCGCGGCGGTGGAGCGCGTGGCCGCCGGGGAATTGCGCGGCGGCGGCGGAAACGGAGACGGTCGGCGCGGTCGCGGTGCCGGCAGCGGTGGCCGGAGCGCGGGTAGTTTCTTCGTAGGGCACGACGCAATCGGCGCCGACGGGGAGCACGGCGCCGGTCATGATTTCGATGCACGCATCGGTCGCGTCGCTGAGTTTGAAGGGACGCATGCCGGCGGCTTGCACGCCTTCGACACGGAAGTGGGTCACGCCGGCGGCGAGCGAGGCCGCGCGCAGCGCGTAGCCATCCATCGTCACGCGGTCGAACGGCGGGAGATCGCGGTCGGCGCAAAAATCGCCGCGCAGAATGCGCCCATGAGCCTGGGCGAGCGGACAATCTTCGCGATGAAACGGAGCGAGGTGGGTGAAGATAAGTTTTTCCGCGGCGGCTGGAGTGAGCATTTTTTGAAGGAGCCTGCTTGCAGGCGAAGAGTGCACTGCCACGGTTCATCGCCTGCAAGCAGGCTCCTCCATGGGACATCCCACCGATCAATTCAACCGCCCGTTGCGCGACTTGCGCATTTCGGTGACGGATCGCTGCAACTTTCGCTGCCCCTATTGCATGCCAAAAGAAGTGTTTGGCGCGGGCTACCAATTCCTGCGCGACCCGCAGCTGATGACGTTGGATGAGCTGACGCGAATCGTGCGGGCGTTTCGGGCGTTGGGCGTGGACAAAGTGCGCCTGACGGGGGGCGAGCCGTTGCTCCGCGCGGATGTCCCGGAACTCGTGCGGATTTTGAAACAAGATCTCGGCGTGAAAGATGTCGCGCTCACGACGAACGGTTGGTTGCTCGAAAAACTCGCGCCGGCGTTGCGCGCAGCGGGGCTCGACCGGCTCAACGTGTCCGTGGATGCGCTCGATGATGCGACGGCAGGAAAACTGAATGGCCTGGGCTTCAGCGTGGAGCGGGTGTTGCGCGGCATCGACGCGGCGGCGGCGTTGGGTTTTCCGATCAAGATCAACACCGTCGTGCAACGCGGCGTGAACGACGGCGAGCTGTTGACGTTGTGCGAGTATTTCCGGGCGCGGGGCCATGCCGTGCGGTTCATCGAATTCATGGACGTGGGCAACACGAACCACTGGTCAGTCGAGCGCGTGGTGCCGGCGAAAGACATCGTCGCGCGTATCGGCGCAAAATGGCCGCTCGAAGCCGTCGGCCCGGCCTATCGCGGCGAAGTCGCGGCGCGCTATCGCTACCTCGACGGGCGCGGTGAAATTGGCATCATCAGCTCAGTGACGGAGCCGTTTTGCCGGGATTGTCACCGTGCGCGGCTCTCGGCCGACGGAAAACTATTCACCTGTTTGTTTGCTTCGCTCGGGTGGGACGTGCTCGGAGCGCTTCGGGCAGGTGCGGATGCGGCGGGGCTGGAGCACTATCTTTCCCGGGTCTGGGGCGGGAGACTCGATCGCTATAGCGACGAGCGAGCCGAGCTGTTGGCGACGGGTGAGGCGCGGGCGAAGATCGAGATGAGTTATATCGGGGGGTGAGCGGAAGTCTCGTTCCGCTTACGGGGCGATGATCGGAATTCGCTCATTCCGGTTACGTCGGTAAATACGGAAGTCCGCTCCATCACTCGTGAGCACTTGCGCCCGAGGATGCAGTTCACTCAGACGCACGACACACGCGTCGGCCAGTTGGGCGCGACCGGCGTAGCGCGCCATGAAGGCGCGGATCTGCGGTGCCTCGTGCGGGAAAAGCGGGGCGACATTGAGGGCGCCGAGTTGAATCATTTCAAACAGACGATCTGCGGCCGGTCCGCTGCCCAACAGATACGTCGCTTCGGAGATAACGGCCTCGCACGTCAGCATCGGACTGGGGAGCTCGCCAAAACGCGCCAACGACCAATCATGCCACTGGTCGCTGACGTCGAGAAATCCGACCAGCGGGCCAGTGTCCAAAATAACCCTAGGCGCGGCCATAACCGGCCAACGATTTCACGCGTTTGCCGGTGCGCACGGTGCCGGCGAGATGGCCGACGTGATCTGTCATCGTGCGAAGGGGAACGTCTACCCGTTTGAAAACATAGGTAGCACCTTTGCCGTCCTGCACGATGATCTCACTTCCGCTGGCGGCGGCCCGCCGATGCCGGGCAAGGTTGCGACTGAATTCGCGAAGGGTCGTCGTCATGTCGGACACATGTGTCTGACACTCGACGCAAGGCAAGTGCGGTTTCGGTCGCGATGAGAGCAACTCACCCAAGCGGCGGGCTGAAGCCGCGCCCTACTTTCTACTCATAGCGCGCTGCGCGGCCGAAATAGTTGAGCGTCCAGATTTCCTTCCAGACGCGATAGCGGCCCTCGTGCGTGATCTTGCCAAGATCTTCGCGATCATGGTGCGGGTGGAGGAAACCGAGTTCGGTATTCACTTGATCGAGTTCCTGCTGGGCGGTGTTGAGATCAGCGAGGGGCTCGGCCGCAAACGGCACGACGGTCGCTTGGCCCGCGAGCAGCCGCGCGCGGTGGCGGGAAAGCAAGCGGGGCAGCGATCGGCGCCACGGCGCCCGCTCGACAAACCAGTTCTCCGGATAAAAACCGGCAAAAGGAATGTAGAGGTTGTCGGTGAGGTAGCGGCGTCCGTCAGCGGTGATCGACGTGACGGCAAAACACACTGAGATCGCACCGTTCATCTGCGGAATGAACGTCACTTGCACACGCACGGTGGCTTGGTCGTCCTGGTAAACTGAGACGCGGAGGAAGATCCCGCCACCGACTTCGGCTTTGAGTGCTTGCGTCTGCCGAAAGCCCTGCGTGCGCAGCCACTCGCGAATCTGCAGGAGGCGGGGCTGCACGGGCCATTCTTCACCGCTGGCGTTGACGGCATAGCGGGGGAAAAGCGGGATCGGGCTAACGCTCAGTGCGGAAATGGCGAGCCAGTTGTAAAGTGTTTCGACGACGAACCAGACGATAAAAAATACCACCGTCAGCACCCAATACGGCCGATCAATCAGCTCGAAGTCGCGGCACATTTGCGCCGCGCCGAACGCGAAGACAAACCACCGCAACCAACGATCAGCGATCGACAGCAACGGAGAGGCGACCCGCTGGTTGATTTGCATCAAGACTAACGATAACAAAATCGCGGCAAGGATGAGATAGGTCGGCTCCACAGCGGAGGAAGGAATTTCAGGCACCAGAAAAAGGAGATGGCAACTGCACGAGGAAGCGCGCAGCGACCAAAATAACGGCTAAAATATCAGCTGAGCCGCACCGGCATGATGACGCAGACGAAGTTTTCCAACGTCTTAAAGACGCCGGGGCTAACCTCGTCCTTCACCTCGAAAAAGACTTCGTCTTTCGTCAACGCGCGGAGCGGATCCATCACGAAGGCAGGATTAAAAGCGACTTGGAGATCCGGACCGCTGTAACCGATGGCCATCGACTCGTGCGCTTCGCCGAAATCAGGACTTTGCGCCGTGATCTCCAGCAGGTTGGTCGAGAGCTTCACTTTGACGGAATTGGCTTTTTCCGAGCACACGAGGGCGGCGCGGTGCACACATTGGAGAAACAGCTCGCGCTCAAGTTTGATGCGTTGATGCGTCTCTTTGGGGATCACCTGATGATAGTTCGGGTAATTTCCCTCGACGACTTTGGAGTAGAGGTAAACGTGATCGATCAGGCCGCTGGTTTCCTTATCGGTCGCGATTTGAAACGCCGCCCGACGGTCATTGAAGTTGATCTTCACTTTTTCACCCTTGTCGAGGAGGCGGGTCAGTTCGCCGACAGTCTTGGCGGGAAGAATAATCGCCCCGGCACTGGCAGCGGGGACTTCCATTTCTTTCGAAATCAGAGCGAGCCGGCGACCATCGGTGGCGACGAGGGAGAGTTTGCCGTCCTTAAAGTTGAAGTAGACTCCGTTGAGGATGTAGCGCGTCTCATCGGTGGATTGGGCGTAGGCGACGCTCTTGAGCATGGAGACCAGCTCGGCCTGTTCGAGGGCATAAGCCTTCTCGTCGCCGAACTCGGGGAGCGGGGGAAATTCTTCTTTGCCGATGCCCATGATGCGGAAGGTGGAGCCGCCGGACGTGAGTTTGACCTGATGGTTGGGTGAACCGTCGAAGGTGACGTCTACATTGGGCAATTCCCGCACGATTCCGGCCAAACGTTTGACCGGGAGGGTCACGGAGCCTGTTTCCTTCACCTCGGCCTTAATTTTGCAGCGAATGCCCAAATCGAGATTGGTGGTCGTGAGCGAAATTTGGTCTTTCTCCGCCTCGATGAGCACATTGCTCAGAATGGGCATCGTCGCTTTGGAACCGACCACATTGAGCACCTGGGCAAGGCCGTTGGCGAAGTGATCGCGATTGATTTTGAATTTCATGAAGGGGGCGAAGGGACGCGCTTTTGAGAAACTAACAAAAGCTAAAAGGATAGGAGTTCAATTAGGAATTATATCCGTATTATTATAGGCTGCGAATAAGACCAGCAACTGGCCGATTCTCCTCTCAGGGACGGCCGATGGCGCTGGTGAGAAACGTCGCATGGATTGGGGGTAAGCGACCAGTTATCCACAACCGGAAAGTTGTTGGGGCACGGTGCGCAGGTTGCTCACACGTTGTCCGAAGGGCGCGCGGGCGCCGCCGGAGCGGGACTGGGCGAAGACCGGCGCCAGTGGCGGATGAGCCCGAAAAAAATGTAGCTCAGGCAGACGCCGAGCAGCGCGTATTCTTTGAAAAACAGGACCAGACCCACCAAGGCCAAGGCTCCGGCAAACGAGCGAAATTTCATCTTGGTCTGCAGGTCGATCCCTTTGCCACTCGGGTAGCGCACGGTGCTCATCATGAGCAAACCGATCAAGAGCATGAGAAACGGCAACGCGATCGCCCACGATTTCAGCGATTTGTCCGAGCTGGCCAGTTTAAGGAGAAACAGCACGAGGGCCGCCACGGTGCCGGCGGCGGCGGGGACGGGCAGGCCGACAAAATCTTTGTTGGTCTCCTTCTTTCCGGGTCGGAGCAGAGGGTTCGTAATGACATTGAACCGTGCCAGACGCATCGCCGCGCACAGGAGGTAGACGAAACCGATCGCCCAGCCGATATTGCGAAACACCTCATAACCCTGCGTCGGGGCGATGATGAGATACATCACCATGAGGGTGGGTGCGACGCCGAAGGAGACCACATCCGCGATCGAGTCGAACTCTGCGCCAAACAGCGATTCCCGTCCGCCCATACGCGCCAGCCGGCCATCGAGCGCGTCGAAGGCGGCGGCGCCAAAAATAAACCACACGGCGTAGCGATAGTAGTCTGCCGGAGTGTGACCCAAGTATTCGCCGGTGAGAGCCGTCTCGGCCAGGCGCGCCTGCATACACTGCACAATGGCCATAAAACCACAGAAGAGGTTTCCCGCCGTCATGAGATTCGGCAGGAAATAGATGCGGCTCGCCTGCGTGACGTTGTAGGGATCCTCGCGGCGGGCGAGTTCGGCGGCCGCGCGTTCGGCGCGTTCGGCGGGGGAACGACGACGGAAGTTCATTTTTTAGTCAGGCTTTCGAGGTATTTCCAGAACTTCGAATGCTGCTCCACGAGCTGTTGTTCCGAGACCGGGAGCTTGTTGCGCAACAGGAAGTCTTCGAGCGAGTTTTTGTGCAGGATATAGTTGACGTGCAAAGATTCTCCGTGGGCTTCGAAGTAGAACCGGAAATCACCTGCGCGCAGCCGGTAAAATTCCTTTTGCCCCCGGTGAAATCGCCCCAGCGGCTCCCGCGGATGAGCGAGCTCTTCCGGTCGGATGCTCGTCATCGGTTCAAGCACGTCGAGTTGGACCAGCTTATCGAGCTGGTTGAGCTCGTGCATGGCCTGCGCAGAAAAGGTGACTTGATACATGGTCGGCCCTCTAGCGGTGCAAGGAGTGACCGCGCCCGGTGCGCGACGAGCACACAGTCCATTGGCGGAGGGAAGGAGTGATCAAATGACCCATGAAACGTCACAGTCTCTGCTCCCCTCTCATCGCGGCAACGCTTTTTCTCGACGCGCGGCGGGGGCGGCGGCGGGTTAAACCGCCAATTTTGTTTCCCACCCCCCCGCCTCGTCCGCACGCTCGCGTCATGTCCGTTACCCTGTCCGATATTCGTGCGGCGCAACGCCGCATCGCCGGTGGCATCTACGTCTCGCCCTGCCCTGAATCGATCCCGCTCAGCGAAATCACCGGCTGCCGCATTGTCTGCAAACTCGACAACCTCCAACGCACCGGCTCGTTCAAGGAGCGCGGCGCTCGCAACGCCCTCCTCCGGCTTCCTCCCGCTCAGCAAAAACGCGGCGTCATCGCCGCCAGCGCCGGCAATCATGCGCTCGGGATGGCCTACCACGGTAAACTCCTCGGCATCCCCGTCACCGTGGTCATGCCCGATTACGCGCCGCTGATCAAAATCACGACCTGCCAAAAACTCGGCGCCCGCGTGTTGGTGCGCGGTCGCGATTTCACGGAAGCGCGGGCCGAGGCCGATGCGCTGGTCGCGAGCGAAGGCCTCACTTACATCCACGGTTTTGATGCGCCCGACATCATCGCCGGCCAAGGCACTCTCGCGCTCGAAATGATGAAACAGGTGCCCGATCTCGATGCGATTTTGTGTCCCATCGGCGGCGGCGGGCTCATCGCCGGCGTGGCCATCGCGGTGAAAGCGCTGAAACCGCGCATCAAAGTGATCGGCGTCGAGAGCACGCACACGGGAAATTTCGCCGCCGCGCTGCGCGCCGGAAAACCGGTGCTGGTCAAACGGCGCGCCACCCTCGCCGACGGTTTGGCCCCCCTCACGGTTGGGCCGACGTCGTTCGCCCTCGCCCGCACCCGCGTCGATCAGGTGGTGAACGTGGATGAAAAATGGATCGCCCTCGCGATTCTCCGCCTGCTCGAACTGGAAAAAACCGTGGTTGAAGGTTCCGCCGCCGTGCCGCTCGCCGCGCTGATGGCGGGCAAACTGCCTGCGCTGCACGGGAAACGCGTCGCGCTTATTCTCAGTGGTGGCAATATCGACCCCTCCGTCCTCGGGCGCGTGATCAATAAAGGTTTGGTGCACGACGGCCGCCTGACGCGTTTCACCGCGACCGTGACCGATCGTCCCGGCGGGCTCGCGGAGCTCACGCGCGTCATCGCGGCCTGCGGCGCGAGTATTCAGGACATCGTGCACGAGCGGGCCTTTAGCGGGTCGGATGTCTTTTCGGTCCACGCGGTCTGCACCGTAGAGACGCGCGATCACGCCCATGTGGCCGAGTTGCATCGGGCCTTAAAAAAACACGGCTTCCCGGTCGCCGTCGCCTCATGAATGCCGTGAAATGTCCGATCTGGCTGCGCGGCTTATGCCTGGTCGTGGGCCTGCTCGGGCCGGTCGCCGCCGCCGAATACTTTCCTCCTCGCGGTAGCTGGGAACAGCGTTCGCCGGAGCAACTGGGCTTCGACGCCACGCGTCTGCAGCAGGCCATCGATTTCTCCGTGGCCAACGAAAACCCGGCCACGAAGGACCTCGCCACCGACCTCAAACAAACCTTCGGGAAACGTGAACCCGATTTCAAACTCATCGGGCCCACCCAGCCGCGCGCCGCGCTCAGCGGTCTGGTCATCCATCGCGGTTATGTGGCGGCTGCATGGGGTGACACGACGCGCACCGACATGGCGAACAGCGTGACCAAGACGTTTCTCACCACGGTGGTGGGTCTCGCCTGGCAGCGCGGACTCATCCGCGAGCTCTCCGATTTTCCCCGCGCTGCCCTGCCGACGGCCGAACGCGAGCAGCTCTTCGGCTCAGGGCACAACGCGCAGATCACTTGGGACCATTTGCTCCGGCAGACCAGCGATTGGTCGGGCACACTGTGGGGCATCCCGGATTGGGCCGACCGCCCGGTGGGCGCGACGCCCGCGGACTGGCCGCACCGCCCGCAGCATGCGCCCGGGACGTATTTCAAATACAACGACGTCCGGATCAATCTGCTCGCGCTGTGCGCACTGCACGTGTGGCGGCGCCCGTTGCCGGAGGTTTTGCGCGAGGAAATCATGGACCCCATCGGCGCCTCGGGCACGTGGCGCTGGTTTGGTTATGAGAATTCCTGGATCGAGCTCGACGGCCGCCGCCTGCAATCGGTGAGTGGCGGCGGGCACTTTGGCGGTGGGATGTTCATCAGCGCCTGGGATCTTGCGCGCTTTGGCTATTTGTTTCTGCGCGGAGGAAAATGGGCGGACCGCGAACTCGTCTCCGAAAAATGGATCGCCCTGGCCCGCACGCCCGGCCCGGCCAACGCAAACTACGGTTTTGCGAATTGGTCTCTCAACACCGACCGCCAGCCCCTCCCGTCAACGCCTGCGACGAGCGTGCGCTTCGTTGGCAACGGCCAGAACATCGTCTTCATTGATTGGGAACACGACCTCGTCGTCGTCGTGCGGTGGATCAAGAACGACACCGCGCTGGACCAGTTTTTGGGCCGCGTGATCGGGGCGCTGCAGGAGTAGGCGCGGGTGGGAAAAGGAGTTTTCGTCGGGTGGTTTCAATCCGCGCGTCGCGCGTGAGAGCGGGGAGGCTTAGATCAATCGCCCAAAAGATTCAGACTTTGAATTGCCGGGTAGCCGCGAGCGCCAGCGAGTGGTGATCCGTCCACTCGCTGGCGCTCGCGGCGACCGAAAAGTCCAGCGTTCAAAGGACGTTGGTATTATTTCTTCGCCGAATAAGTTTTTCATGGTGGGGTTTCAATCCGCGCCCTGCTCGTGAGAGCGGGGCGACATAGCACGACTCTCTTACTCGCGGCACTCCTCGATGTTTCAATCCGCGCCCCGCTCGTGAGAGCGGGGCGACCCTCGTCACCGCGCCCGCGAAGGTGGCGGCTCCGGTGTTTCAATCCGCGCCCCGCTCGTGAGAGCGGGGCGACAGGGCGTGAGCGCCAACAGCCGCCGCAATGACATGTTTCAATCCGCGCCCCGCTCGTGAGAGCGGGGCGACTTACTCACACTCCGGCTTTCGTGGGCGGCCAGCTGTTTCAATCCGCGCCCCGCTCGTGAGAGCGGGGCGACCAGATAGGGAAGGCGGGCAGGCTGCCGTCGTCTTGTTTCAATCCGCGCCCCGCTCGTGAGAGCGGGGCGACCGGAAGAACTCCACGGCGTGGATCGCCTGTGCATGTTTCAATCCGCGCCCCGCTCGTGAGAGCGGGGCGACCGGCGTTGCGGAATGGCTGGACGCTCGGATGCGTGTTTCAATCCGCGCCCCGCTCGTGAGAGCGGG
>CAMBVX010000197.1 GCA_945871085.1 Opitutus sp. GAS368
AACTACCTCGTCCTCGAGGACAACCTCCGCTGCCCCTCCGGCGCGAGCTACATGATCGAAAATCGCGCCGCCATGCGCCGCGCGTTCCCCAATCTTTTCGCCAGCTCCGGCGTGCGCCCCGTCGAAGGCTACGCCAACGAGCTCCTCAAAGCCCTCCTCCACATCGCCCCTGAACGCACCGACAAACCCAACGTCGTCCTCCTCACGCCCGGCGTCCACAACAGCGCCTACTTCGAACACTGCTTCCTCGCCCGCCAGATGGGCATCCCCATCGTCGAGGGCCGCGACCTCGTCGTCCGCGACTCCCACGTCTTCATGCGTACGACCGCCGGCCTCGAGCCCGTCGACGTCATCTACCGCCGCATCGACGATGATTTTCTCGACCCGCTCGTCTTCCGCCCCGAGTCCATGCTCGGCGTCCCGGGCCTCGTAAACGCCTACCGCGCCGGCCACGTCGCCCTCGCCAATTCCATCGGCACCGGCATCGCCGACGACAAGGTCATCTACGCCTACGTCCCCAAGCTCATCAAATATTACCTCGGCGAAGACGCCATCCTCCCAAACGTTAACACCTACCTCCCGTCCGAACCTCTCGACCGGAAATATATCCTCGAAAACATCGAGAAGCTCGTCGTGAAGGCCGCCAATGAAGCCGGCGGCTACGGCATGTTGATCGGCCCCGCCGCCACCAAAGCCGAGTGCGAGACCTTCCGCGGCCTCGTCGCCGCCAACCCGCGCAACTACATCGCGCAAGACCCCATCAACCTCTCGCGCTCACCCACTTGGATCGACGGTCGGCTCGAGGGCCGCCACATCGACCTGCGCCCCTACATTCTCTACGGCGAAAAAATCACCGTCACCCCCGGCGGCCTCACCCGCGTCGCCCTCCGCAAAGGCTCACTCGTCGTCAACTCCTCTCAGGGCGGCGGTTCGAAGGACACCTGGGTCCTGCAAGGCGACACCTAATCCCGCGAAAGTTTAAGCCCCGGGAGCGCGGGCGGCCCACCCGCCTTCATCGGTGTGGGGCAGGGTTTACTCCTGCCATCCGCCGCCCCGGTAATCGGAAATCCAAAATCTCAAATCAAAAAAACCTCCCGTGTCCGTCGTAAAATCTCCCCCCGCACGCCCGCAGGCCACCGTGATGCTCTCCCGCGTCGCGCACTCGCTCTATTGGATGAGCCGTTACATCGAGCGCGCCGAAAATTTCGCCCGCCTCCTCGACGTCAATCTCCAGCTCCTCCTCGATTTCCAAGGCTTCACTGACACCACCATCAAGGAGCATTGGGGCTCCATCCTCCTGAGCTCCGGCGACGAAGAACTCTTCGCGAAGCACTACGAGACCCCCGACAGCCGCAACGTCACCGAGTTTTTCGCGTTCGACCTGCGCAACCCCAATTCCATCCGCTCCAGCGTGAACGCCGCCCGCGAAAACGCCCGCATGATCCGCGACCAAATCTCCGCCGAGATGTGGGAGACCATCAACGAACTCTACCTCTACCTCAACGCCCACAACTCGAACGAAATCTGGGCCTCCGGCGGCGCCGGCGAATTCTTCAACAGCGTCAAGCGCAGCGCCCATCTCTTCCAAGGCCTCACCGCCTCCACCTACTCCCGCAACGAAGGCTGGGAGTTCATCGAGTTCGGTAAATACATCGAACGCGCCGACAAAACGACGCGCATCCTCGATGTAAAATACCACATTCTGCTTCCCAGCGCGTCCGACGTCGGCGGTGCCGTCGACACCGCCCAGTGGCAGGCAGTCCTCCGCTCCGCCAGCGCCCTCGAAGCCTACCGTCGTTTCTACGTGAGCGAAATCCTCCCGTGGAAAGCGGCCGAGTTCCTCATTTTTTCCGATTCCTTTCCGCGTTCCCTCCTCTTCTGCGTCGCCCAAATCGACAAATTTCTCCGCCGCATCCTGGTCGATGAAGGCACGCGCCCGCGCACCGACGCTGGCCGTACCTCCCGCCGGCTGCTCGCGGATCTTCAGTCGCTCTCGATCACCGAAGTGCTCCAAGCCCGCGGCCTGCACGAGTTCCTCGAAGAGGTCCAAAAATCACTCGATGCGATCGGCCACGAGATGATGGAGACGACCATGTTTTACCCCGCCGAATCCTCCCACGACGTGCAGCAGCAACAACAGCAACAATAACGCGTCGCCCTCGTCGCCCCTGCCGCGACAACGACGCGCTCCGCCCGTCCACTGCTCTGCGTCCATGCATCTTCGCATTCTTCACCGCACCACCTTCACCTACGCCGGGAAGGCGATCGATAGCTTCAACGAGGTTCGCCTCCGTCCCCTGAACGACGCCACTCAACATTGCCGTGACTTCACCCTGCACCTCACTCCCGCCACCACCGCGCACGACTACGACGACCTCAACGGCAACACGATTCACTACTTCGACGTCCCCGCCGCTCACTCCCAGCTCATCATCGAGGCGCACTCCACGGTCGACACCGTTCCGCTCGCCGACCGCGCCCCCGTCCCTTCCGTGCTCTCCGCCGATTTAGCCAACTCCCTCGAGCGTGAAATGCTCGCCGAGTTCTACACCAGCTCCCATTACGTCCCCCTCGAAGTCGAACTCTGGCGCGAGGCCCACGACGCGCTGGCCGACGGCCGCGGCGACGTCTGGGGCGACGTCCGCCGACTCGGCAGCCACATCTATCGCACCTTCGCCTACAAACCCAAAGCCACCGGCGTGAACACCCGCGCGAACGACGCCCTCAAACTTCGCATGGGCGTGTGTCAGGATTTCGCGCACGTCCACCTCGGCCTCTGCCGCAGCCTCGGCATCCCCGCGCGTTACGTCAGCGGATATTTTTTCAACAGCACCCGCCGCCCCCGCGAGGTCGAAGCCTCCCACGCGTGGATCGAAGCCTACCTCCCCGGTCACGGTTGGGCCGCCTATGATCCCACCCACGACCGCCCCGCCGATCATCGTTACGTCAAAGTCGCCGTCGGCCGCGACTACGCCGACATCCGCCCCGTCAACGGCACCTACCGCGGCCCGCCCACTCGCTCCCTCAAAGTCGAAGTCACCGTCCGCGAAACCACCGCCCCCGTCCTCGTGACCTAATCCCCTTCGTGCAAACCGCCCTAACGTTCTCCCTCTCATTTCCACCACAGATCACACGGCTGAACACGGCTAAGTTCGCCGCCCCTTGGTTTGGTTTTCATCCGTGTTCATCCGTGTGATCTGTGGTTAAAAATTCTTCTCTCCGTCCATCCGCCACCGCGCTCTCCACGTTTCAAATCCCGTCCTCCGTCCCCTCCCCCCGAGACGCCCACCGCATGTTCCTCCGCCTCACCCACGTCACCCGCTACGACTACTCGCAACCCGTCGCGTTCGCGCCCCACGCCCTCTACTTACGCCCGCGCGAAACCCCTCGTCAGCGCCTCCACGATTTCAAACTCGACATCACCCCTGCCCCCCGCCGCATCGCCACCAGCGACGCCGAGGACAACGCCCTCGACTGGGCCTGGTTCTCCCCCGAGCTCACCGCCACCCGCCTCGAATTCCGCTCCGAGTTCATGGTCGAAACCCTCGATACGAACCCCTTCGATTTTTTCCTCAAGCCCTCCGCGCTCAAATTCCCCTTCATCTACGACGACGCCGAACGCTACGCCCTCGCCCCCTGCCTCGCCCTGCCCCGCGGCTCCGACTCCACCCAACTCCGCGCCTGGTTCGCCGATCACCTGCCTACTCCGCCCGCCGACACGACCACGTTGCTCACCGCGCTGAACTCCGCCGTCCACGCCTCGCTTGCCTACACGCGCCGCGACGAACCCGGCATTCAGACCCCCACCGAAACGCTCTCGCTCCGCAGCGGTTCCTGCCGCGACTACGCCGTTTTCCTGATCGCTGTTTGCCGTCACCTCGGTCTCGCCGCTCGCTTTGTGAGCGGCTACCTCCACGAGCCGCCCGCGCCGGGTATCCAAAATCCAAATTCACCCACCATGCATGCCTGGGCCGAAATCTATCTCCCCGGCGCCGGCTGGCGCGGCCTCGATCCCACGCGCGGAATTTTCTGTGACGATGCCTTCGTCGCCGTCGCCCACACCTCCCTCGCGGAAAGCGTGAACCCGATCCAAGGGGGCTTCTTCAGTTCCATCCCCGCCACCTCGACGCTCTACACCCACCTCACCATCGACCGCCTTTAGGGCCGACGCTCGTCGCCCGTCCGCCTCTTTCTCAATCGTTCTCGTTCTCCTAATCCTTCTCGTTCTCCTCCCCCTCCGCCCTCCGCCCTCCGTCTTCACGCACCCATGTCCGCCCCGCCCTACTCCTCTCCCGTCTGGAATTCTCTCCGCGCGTGCGGCGGCGACGTCGAGGCTTCCCTCGCGCGTAGCAACGTTCTCCTTACGATGGGCGGAGAACCCACCTTTGTCCCCGTCGCGCCCACGGGCGCCGAGTGGCAGACGTCCGCCCTCGGCCCCACGAAACTCGCCTACGCCCGCAAACTCGCCCGCGCACTCGTCCGCACCGCCTTCCCCGGCTCCGTCATTCTCGAAACCTCCGGCAAACACTACCCCGGCGAGCCGCTCCCGCGCTGGGCGCTCCTCATCCAACACCGCGCCGATCAACAGCCCGTCTGGCGCGATGTCTCCCTCCTGAGCGCTGACATCACGCCCGGCACCCACACCGTCCCTGACGCGAAAAAATTCCTCGCCACCCTCGCTGATTCGCTCGACGTCGACTCGACCCACAGCCTCCCCTTCGCCGAACCCACCGCCCCCACCACCGCCATCGGCTACGTCC
Source organism: Opitutus sp. GAS368 (assembly GCA_945871085.1). Lineage (GTDB taxonomy): Bacteria > Verrucomicrobiota > Verrucomicrobiia > Opitutales > Opitutaceae > GAS368. The sequence goes on from CAMBVX010000197.1 coordinate 4,761, forward strand.
TCCCCCTCGACCAACCCGCCGGCACCTGGCTCACCGACGACTGGACCCCCGCCTTCCGCCCCAAACCCGAGCCCGCAAACCCTCTCCCCCAGACCCGAGACTCCCTCCCTCAGAGCCCAGACCCCAAACCCCAGACCCTTCTCCTGCTCCAAGCGGGCGACTCCCCCGCCGGCCTCCGCCTCCCCCTCGAAAAACTCGGCGAGAAAAATCTCCGCCGCGCGCTCACGGCCGAGATCCGCGACGGCACGCTCACCCTCTTCCTCCCGCCGCTCCTCCTCACGTCCTACCTCGCCCTCCTCGTCGCCATCGAGGATGTCCTCGCGTCACAGCAACTCCATGACGTCGTCCTCGCGGGCTACGCGCCGCCCCCCGACCCCAAGCTCCCCACGGTCGGCCTCGCCAGCGATCCCGGCGTCCTCGAGATCAACGTCTCTCCCTGCGCCACCTGGGCTGACTACGATCACCAGCTCGACCAACTCTACGCCGCCGCCGCCGCGTGCGGCCTGTGCGCGCGCAAGCTCCAGTTCAACGGCCGCGAAGTCGGCACCGGCGGCGGCGCCCACCTCGTCTTCGGCGGCCCGGTCGGCCTCCTCTCACCGTTCTTCGCTTTCCCCGCGCTCCTCCCCTCGACGATTCGTTATTTTCAACACCACCCGTCGCTCAGCTTCGCCTTCACCGGCGCCTACCTCGGCCCGAGTTCGCAGGCCCCGCGCATCGACGAATCCACCTACGAGGCCCTCTACGAACTCGAACTCGCCTGCGCGGGCGCAGAAAATTTCGGCCACCCGCAAAACCTCGCCCTTTTCGATCTCCTCTTCCGCGACCTCCTCATGGATCGCTCCGGCAACACCCACCGCGCCGAAATCAGCGTCGACAAACTCTGGAATCCTTTCGCGCCCAACGGCCGCCTCGGCCTCGTGGAATTCCGCGCCTTCGAGACGCACCCCTCCTCCTCGGTCCAATCCGCCGTCGCGCTCTTCATCCGCGCGATCCTCGCCCGTCTCGCCGCCGATCCTTTCAAAACGCCCTTCGTCCGCTGGGCCGGCGAACTCCACGACCGCTTCTTCCTCCCTTCTTTCGTCTGGGCAGACCTCGCAAAAATCTGCGCCGACCTCGCCGACCACGGCATCCCCTTCGACCCCGAGTGGCTCCGCCCCGCGTGGGAATTTCGTTTCCCCAAAATCGGTGAACTCACGCTCCCCCCACCGCTCCCGACGCCCGAGACCCCAGACCCCAAATCCCAGACCCTCACCTTCCGTCAGGCATTGGAAGCCTGGCCCCTCCTCGGCGAATCCCCCAACGCCGGCACCGTCGCCCGCACCGTCGACTCCAGCCTCGATCGCCTCGAAGCCCGCGTCTCCGACGCCACTGCCCTCGACTCCGGCCTCCTCCTCGTCAACGGCCTCCCCTGCGAATTCCGCCCGATCGGACCCTCAACGCTCAAACCTCAACTCGCAACTGCTGCGCCGACAGGCGCAGCATGCGGCATCCGTTACCGCGCGTTCTACCTCACGCCCTCGCTGCAACCCCACGTCCCCGTCCACGCCCCGCTGCTCCTCGAATGGGTGGATCGCCAAACGTTAACCGTCGTCGCCGCCGCACGGTGGCACGTCTGGAATCCGCGCAGCGTCGACTACACCGACCGACCCGCCGACGACACCATCGCCGCTGCCCGCCGCGCGGAGCGTTGGGAGCCGTGGACCAAGACCCTCGGTCAATCCCGCTTCATCCCCAAAATTGATTTCCCCCCTGAAGGCCGTCACACCCTCGACCTCCGCCGCTACCCCGCGCAGGCGAGGTAGCGAGGCCAGAACGCTCAACGCTTTTTCACGCCGGAGTGTGCCGTATCGGCTCTCGTGCCGTGACCGTTTTGTCGCTTATCCGGCAGGCTTCGCCCCGGTCGGCCGACTCGCCCGTCTGACCGGCCGCCTCGCGTCCATTTTAGTTCGGGACCGCGCTTCCGTCTCCGGCTCTTCTCCCGCCTGCCTTGCGATTTCGATTCAAGGCTTCGGCTCAAGCGCGGTTCAAGCGACGCTTGCCAATCCTCAACCACAACTTGAACGTCCCCTCAGTCCGCGCTTTCTCCATGCCCTCCCAAATTACTCGCCGCACAGCCCTTCGTTCGATCACCGGCGCCGCCGCCTGCGCTGCTCTTAGCCGCTCCCGTGGCGCCGATTCCCCCCTCCAATCCGCCTCCGCCCTGTCCACCCCGTCGGGCGCACTCCGCCAGTCGGCGTGCAAATGGTGCTGGCCAAAAATCGACCTCGACGCCTTCGCCGCAGCAGGAAAAGAGCTGGGCCTCGTCGCGATCGATCTGCTCCAGCCGGAAGATTTCCCCACTCTGAAGAAACACGGGCTACTCTGCTCCATGGTCAGCAACCCGACCGCCAAAACTTCCCACGGCGTCAACGTCGGCGGTATCGGTAAAGCCTTCAACCGCCTCGAACACCACGACACGCTCGTGGAAATTTACACGAAACGCATCGCCGCAGTCGCCGACGCCGGCTTTACCAATCTGATCTGCTTTTCCGGCAACCGCGAAAAAATGGACGACCAGCAGGGTATGGAAAACTGCGCCGTCGGTCTCAAACGTCTCATCACTCTGGCCGAAAAACGCGGCGTCACCCTCGTGATGGAGCTCCTCAATTCGAAGGTGAATCACAAAGACTACATGTGCGATCACACCGCTTGGGGCGTCGAGCTCTGCAAGCAGATCGGCTCCGACCGCTTCAAACTCCTCTACGACATTTACCACATGCAGATCATGGAGGGTGACGTGATCCGCACGCTGCAGGACAACGCCGCCTACATCGGCCACTACCACACCGCCGGCAATCCCGGTCGCAACGAGTTTGAAGCCCAAGACCAGCAGGAGCTCAACTACCCCGCTATCATGCGCGCGATCAAGTCGACGGGCTTCAAAGGCTTCGTCGGCCAAGAATTCCTGCCCAAGCGCGACGCGCTGACTTCACTCCGCGAGGCCGTGAAGTTGTGCAACGTGTGAAGCTCGACCCGACGGCCCGTAAATTTCTGCGCCTCGGCCTCATGGGCTTCGGCGCACTCATGGTCATATCCGCAGTCGTGAACATGATCGCCGCTTGCCAGCTCATCGACGCTGCCGAAGAGCAGTCCCTCGGCATCACACGCAACGAATTCGTCGGCACGTATGCCGTGATTCTCGTGACCGGAGCGGCGATCATCGTCGCGGGAGTCCGTTGGCGAAAATAGCCCGCTCCACTCAGGCGTCGCAACGGTAGCCGACGCCGTGAACCGTGATGATCACCCGCGGCTCATCCGGAACGTCCTCAATTTTTTTCCGCAACTGAGCGACGTGCTGATCGAGCGTCCGCGTCGTGCCGAAGTAACCGACACCCCAGACCGCATTCAACAGTGCATCCCGCGCCAGCACTTCCCCTGGATGCGCGGCGAACACCTCGGCGAGCCGGAGCTCGCGCGCCGTGAGTGCGCTCGTGCGCCCCGCCATCGTCACGGTAAATTTCCGCCGGTCGATCTCCGCCGATCCTAGGCAAAATACCGGGGGCAGCACCGCGTCCGCACCGCCTTGCTCCACCGCCGTCGTGCGCGAGCGACGCAGCAGGGCCTCAACCCGCGCCAACAGCTCGTGAACCCCAAACGGCTTCGTCACGTAATCGTCCGCCCCAAGTTTAAGTCCGACGACTTTGTCGATTTCCTCGCCCTTCGCCGTCAGAAATAGCACAGGCACGCGCGTGCCCCGCGCCCGTAACTCACGGCACACGTCGTAGCCGCTGGCCTTGGGCATCATCACATCGAGAATTACGAGGGCGAATTTCTCCTGGGTAAACAACTTGAGCGCCTGCGCGCCATCACCCGCCGCCGTGACGGCGTAACCTTCACTCTCCAACGTCGCCACCAAACCGAGCCGGATATTCGTATCGTCTTCGGCAATGAGGATTTTGGCATTCATGGTTCAGGGGTAGGAGCCCGCTTGCGGGCGATGGCTTGCCGCAAGAAAATCGCCCGCCAGCGGACTCCCGCAAAAAAATCCTTTCTCATGGCAGCTCCAAAATAAACTCTGCGCCCCCGCCCGGTCGCGGCGCGTAACGCAGTTCGCCCCCGAGACCGCGCGCCAACTGCCGCGCAATACTCAGGCCCAGACCGGCACCACTTTTCTCGGCCGTCAGCGTATCGTCCACCCGGTGAAATTTATCGAAGATCCGCTCGCGGTGCGCCGTCGGCACGCCGGGCCCCCGGTCGAGCACGCGCAATTGCACGCCGCAGTGGCCTGCCAGGTTTGACAGGCCGGTGAGTGCGACCGTCACCTCCCCGCCCGCGCCGGCATATTTACACGCATTGTCGAGCAGGTTGATCACGACCTGCTCCAAGGCATCGCGGTCAGTCGTCACCGGCTGCGCACCGTCCGGCAACTCGCGCCGCAAAACCAAACCCGCCTCCGCCACGCGGGGCCCGTGAGTGTCGAGCAACCGGTTCACCTCCTGCGTAAGATCGCATGACTCTTGCGCGAATTTTTTCTGCCCTTGCTCCAACCGACTGAAATCGAGGGCATTGTTCACGAGCCGGGCGAGGCGCTGGGTTTCCCGCGCAATCGTCCGCAGGTAGTCGCCGCCCTGGGCCGCATCGCGCACGCGTCCTTGCTCCAGCAGCTCAGCGTAGAGGCGAATCGTGGTGAGCGGCGTCTTGAATTCATGCGAGACGTTGGCGACGAAGGACGTTTTCTGCTCCGCCTCTTCTTCGCTCCGGCGCGCCTGGCGCATTAGCAGCGAGCCACCCGCCAAAATCGCCGCCACAAAGATCCCAACGAGCAGCACGCTCGCGCCCAAAAATCCCTCGCCACCGGACTCGCGGGCGATCGGTCGCAAGTAGGCCGTCACCTCCCAATTCGGCAGTAGCGGACTCGCCAACGGCACCCGCACGAGCGCCGCTCCGGCGTGGGCCACCGCTCCCGCCTGATGCGCCACGCGCCCTTGGCCATCGCGCAACGCGTAGCCTTCGCCTCCATGGGGTGCGGCCGGCAACGCACCGCCCAGCCGACTAATCAGCGCGGCGACATCGACCTCCACTCCCCGAATTTCACCCCGGCCGCCCGGCTGTAACCATCCAAAAATGTGCAATCGTCCGTCCACGTTGGCCGGCACCCAACCGCTCCGATCACCCGCCACGGCGTCCTTCTTCGCCAGGACCGATGCCGCGGCAAGTTTCGCGGATTTCGCCTCCGGGCGCGCGGCCATTGCCGCGCTGGCCGACGACAAACTCCGCGACTCCGCCGCGCGCGGGGCGGACAATACGCGTCCGTCCGCTTCGACGGCTTGCTGGCGTGCGCGGTAATTTTCGCCGGCGGGCGCATCGCCCAACGTGGTGGCAGGCGATCCGGCCGCAGGTGCACCGTTATTCGCGTAAGAATTACTGGCCTTAAACAAATCCTGCACATCGCGGCGCGCGGACTGAACCTGCGCAACATTGGCCGCGACTTCTTTCCGCCCAACCGTCTCGGCCAAAGACTTCGTCTGTTCCTTTTTCTCGGGCGCGACCGTCGGCACCGTTGCCGCCAAGGTCCACGGTGCGCGCTGGCCGACGTAGTGGAAGAATCTCCGCAAGAAGCCTCGTCCGTCCTCTCCCGCCGTCTTGGCGTCGGGCCACAGGACGGTTCCATCTGGCGCCGCGCGAAACGTCGCCCGCACCAGCGGATTGTTTTTGGGCCACTGTTCGAGAAACGGGTCGAGCGTCGCCGCCGGCTCAGCCGCGAGCACATCGAGGAGCCCCGTTTGCACATCTCCCACCAACAGCTCCACATTTTCCACGACCAGCCGCGCCCGCGCCGTGATCGCGGTCCGCCCCGCCTCGTCCGCGTAAGCCACCCGCTCCGCCAAATGCGCCTGCTCACGCCGCAGCAGCAAAATCGCGCCCGCACCTACCGCCAACGTCGGCAGGAGGAGCAGAAGCCAATAGAGAAAAATGCGACGCGCGGGAGCCACCACGCCGTGAGCTTGGCTGCATCGGGGCATTGAAGTCAAAGGGGCCGTAGGCGGGAATTCAGGGACGAATCGAAACGGACGCACCCGCAGACTGCTGGCTTTTCGCCTGCGCAGCATCCGCGCGATACGCCTTGCGCCCTTCGTTGCTGAGACCTTCGCGCTCCAGGCGATCAGCCTCTTTTTTGTTGCTCGCCGACAGTTCCGAAACCGCCGGATTGGCGTAAACCGTCGCCATTTTTTCAAGTTCGGCGGTGCGGGCCCGTAATTGCCGCGCCGCTTCATCCCGGCGGTTCGAGTCCACGAGCAACACCGCCTGATCTTTGGCCTCAGCAGTGACATTCACCGCGTAGTCCGTCTGAACTTGGCGATTCGCGGCAGCGACGACCTCGCGTTCGACCGCGGTGAAACGAGCGAAACCGCGAGCATCCACTTTCACCGAACGCTGCGTCAACGCGTCCTCAAAAACGACCGTGGCGGAGGCGACCTCGCGTTCCACGCCTGCTCGCGTCGACGCGACCTCGACTTCGACGAGGGCAAACTTCTCCTGGCCGCCATAGAGCTGGTTCAGCTCGAACTCCGCGCGCTGCCCACGGATCACGCCTTCGCGTCCGACAAACTCCAACGGTCGCACGCCGACGGGAAACTCGACCGTCACGACGACGCGACGCGCGACCACGTTGAGCACATCGCCGAGCTCGGCGTTGAAGATGGCGGGTAAATCGCGGCTCGAGGAAACGAAGTATGTATTGCCATCGCTGCGACGCGCGAGCCGCGTCATGAGATCCTCGTTGTAATCGAGCCCCACGCCGATGGTGCTCACCGAAATGTGCTCGCGGCCGAGTGCCGCGCCGAGGCGCGCGAAGTCGTCGGGCGAACTGGGGCCGTTGTTCGCGAGACCGTCGGAGAGCAACACGAGACGATGCGTGAAGCGGCGGTCTTCGAGGTGTTTTCGCAGTTCGGTCGCCCCCTGCGTGACGCCGCCGTAGATGGCCGTGTTGCCTCGCGCCACGATGGAGCGGATCCGCGCCTCGATCACGCGACCGTCGCCGACGCGAGTGGCAGGCACCAGCGTCTCGACCTCGTGATCGAAGGTGACGAGCGAGAACATATCATCGGGGCCCAGACGACGCACGGCCTCGATGGCAGCGGCCTTGGCGTGCTGGATTTTTCCACCGCTCATCGAACCGGAGCGATCGATCACGAGCGTGAGGTTGACGGGCGGCCGCGCCTCGGGCCGCGGGAGCCGCAGCCCATCGAGAGCAATCTTGATGACCGCGCGCTCGGTGCGGTCGGCGGAGAGGACCGGTAGGTCGAGTTCGATGCGAAGGCGCACCGCCTCGGAGGAAGATTTGGCGCAGGCGGAAAACGGAACGAGCGACGTTACGCTGAGAAGCGCAGCCGCGAAGGAGGAGAGAAATGACCGAGTGTTTTGTTTCATGGTTAATCGATGGGTTGACGGGCCCATTGAACCACAAATCTCCGCGCGGGTTGTCACCGCGCGGTCAGCCGATTGTCAGGAGATTGTCATGG
>CAMBVX010000198.1 GCA_945871085.1 Opitutus sp. GAS368
CAGCCCGCCAACCACGGCGGCGGATCGTCACCCCGTCCTTGCTCCATCAGGTGAAACGACCACGGCCGATGCTCGCGGATATAGTGCACCACCCCCTGCAACAGTCCGCGCGCATACGCATTCGAGGTCTCGATCAAGACCGCCACCTCGCGACGACGCAGGGAATCACGACTACGGCGAACAACCGGCATGCTTTGCATTCTCTCGCCGCTCTCGAAAAAATCAACCCCGCACCATATTCTCCCCTAGTTTTGCTCTGTTCTGGACGGTGAAAAAACTCATTATTTATTCCTGAACTCTCATGGAAAAAGCCGCGGTGCATCTGCTATTCTCCTGTATCCCGATTCGTCCGCGTTGGTTTCTCAGCCGTTACTCCGCCCCGCGTTCGCATCTCCGTCATCCCGTCGTCTGGTCCGTCACACCACCCCATCCCAATGAAACTACTCCGTTGCTTCACCCTGCTGACCGTTTGCGCGGTCTTCGCCGCACCGCGGCTCTCCCTAGCCCAGACCACCACCGGCTCCATCGAGGGCCGCGTGCTCAATCCCGACAACGGCGAGTTCGTCGAAAACGCCCGCATCACCGTCGAGGGCACCGCGCTTGAGACGTTGACCGATGCCACCGGCGTTTACCGTCTCCCGCGCGTGCCCGTTGGCACCGCGCGCGTCACAGCGTTTCGCACCGGTGCGCCTGCGCTCACGCACCCCGTCACGATCGCAGCCGGTGCCACGGTCACGCGCGATTTCGCCCTGACCACGAGCGCGAGCTCCGCCGTCAAGCTCGCCGAATTCGTCGTCGGCACGTCGAAGCAGATGAGCGGCTCCGCCATCGCGATCAACACGCAGCGCTTCGCACCCGTGGTCATGAACGTCGTCACCGCCGACGAGTATGGCCCGGTGGCGAGCGGCAATATCGGCGAGGTGCTCAAGACCGTGCCCGGCATCACCATGCTCCCCGGCGGACTCGGCGCTCCTTATATCATCTCCCTCAACGGCGTGCCGCCGAACAACGTCCCCGTCACCCTCGGCGGCATCCCTGTCGCCGAAGCCTCGCAGAACACCGGCCGCGCCAGCGGCATCTCCCAGCTCTCGATCAACAATTTGGCGCGCATCGAGGTCGCTTACACGTCCACCCCGGATACAACGGGCTCTGCGCTCGCCGGCACGGTCAATTTTGTCCCGCGCAGCGCGCTGGAGCGCACGCGGCCGATCTACAATTTCAGTGCTGCCGTCGCCATGCGCGATCGCGAACGCAGCTTGCGCGTGACTCCCGGCCCGGACCGGGATGGCTCGCGCAAGCTCGGCCCGGACCTCAATTTCTCCGCGGTGGTGCCGCTCGGCCGCCGCCTCGGCTTCACTTTCTCGATGAGCCATTTGTCGACTTACGTGCCGAATGAGTTCCTGCAAAACACTTGGGCCGGCGCCGGTGCGGCGACCAACGGCACCACGCTGCCCGACACCACGCCGGATCAGCCCTACTTGATAAACTACGCGCTGCGCGATCGCATCGCGTTCATCAAACGCAAAACGGCTGCCGCGTCCTTCGATATCCAACTCACGCCGCGCGACCGCGTCACGTTCTCGCTCCACCGCGCCACGTTCCACGCGCCGGCGCAGATTCAGACGCTCACCTTCCAGGTCGGCCGGGTGGCGCCGGGGAATTTTTCGCCCACCTTCACGCGCGGCTTCGCCGGTGCCGGCGAAATCCGGCTCAACGGCAACCTCAACTTCAAACTCAAGGACATTTTCTGGATGCCGTCGGTCAACTGGTGGCACGACGGCCCGGTCTGGAAGGCCGAGGCCGGCGCCGGTTTCTCCAGCTCGGTCCGCACCGAATGGTATGAGGACTTCTTCCGCGCCACCGTCGCCCGCCGGCAAAACGTCACCGTTTCTTTCGAAGATGTGTCCGAGATGCGCCCCGGCCGTATCACGGTCACCGATGGCACGACCGGCCAGCCCATCGATCCCTACAGCCTCGCCAGCTACACTCTCGTCAACGCCGGTGCCGAAACCGCCCGCCGCGCCGCCGTGCAGCGCAAGGCCTTCGGCAGCGCGCGCCGCGAGTTCAACGGCAAGCTGCCCTTCACCGCCAAGGTCGGCTTCGACCTCAGCCAGAGCCTGCGTGACATCCGCGTGAGCAGCCCGACCTTGACCTTCCTCGGCGCCGACGGCCGCGCGAACACCAGCGACGATGCCGCGGCCCCCGTGCGCGATCCGGGGCTCTCCGCCCGGGGCGGCATCTTCGGTTTCCCGTCCACGGATCGCGTGAGCACGGAGCGCCTGTTCGATCTCTACCGCGCGTCGCCGAACCAGTTTCAGCTCGGCGAAGCCGCCTTGCACACGGGCGAAGTCGCCGCCTCAAAATACGCCGAGGAGCTGATCTCCGCGGTCTACTTCCGCGGCGACACCGCGCTGCTCGGCGGCCGGCTCAAGCTCGTCGGCGGCCTCCGCGCCGAGCAGACCAACGCCGAGGGCCAGGGCCAGCTGGTGGATCCCACGCGCAATTTCCGTCGCGACGCCGCCGGCCGCCCCGTGCAGATCGCGCCCACGGGCAGCGTGGAAGCCGCACGCCTCACCAACATCGACCGCGGCCTGCGCGCCGAGAAGGAATACCTCCGCTGGTTCCCGAGCCTCAACGCCGCCTTCAACGTCCGCGAGAACCTGATCGCGCGCGCCGCCTACTACTGGTCCGTCGGCCGCCCCAGTCTGGTGCAATACGCCGGCACCCTCACCCTGCCCAACACCGACAACCCGGCCGGCCCAGGCAACGTGATCGTCGTCAACAACGCCGGCATCAAGGCGTGGAACGCGCAGACGTGGAAGGCCACGCTCGAGTATTATTTTCCCGAGGTCGGCCTGATTTCCGTCGGCGGCTTCGTGCGCGACATCGAGGACTTCTTCTCGCGCACCACGATCCGCACAACGCCGGAGTTTCTCGCGCTCTACGGCCTCGATCCGGCGATCTACGGCGCCTACGACACGACCACCGAGCGCAACCTCGACGGCAAGGTCCGCATGAGCGGCCTCGATCTGAATTACAAGCAAACGCTCACCTTCCTGCCCTCGTGGGCGCGCGGCGTGCAGGTCTTCGCCAACGCCAGCGCGCAGCGCGCGACCGGAGAGGCCGCCGACAATTTTTCCGGCTACATCCCGCGCACCGCCAACTGGGGCGTAAGCCTCGAGCGGGAACGATTCACGCTGCGCGCGCGGTGGAACTACCAGAGCCGCGCGCGCCGCGGTCTTATCGCCGCCGGCCGCAGCATCGAACCCGGCACCTACAATTGGGGCGGGAGCCGCCTGCTCACCGATTTCGGCGGTGAGTATGTGTTGCGCAAGCGGACCGCGCTCTTCTTCAACGTCAGCAATTTCTACAACTCGCCCACCCAGGCCGAAATCGCCGGCCCCAACACACCGTCGTTCGCCCGGCTCTCCCAACACGAGGTCTTCACCCCGAACTGGATGATCGGGGTGAAAAGCTCCTTCTGATTCTTCCCTCACTCCCGAAGCCCATCGGACGACCAACCGCCCCGAACTCCCGTCATGAAATCTCTGCTTTCGCTTCCGCTCCTCGCTTTCGCCGCTGCCTCTGCGCTCTCCGCCGCCGAACAGCCGAACATCATCGTCATCATGTCCGACGACGTGGGCTACTCCGACATTGGCTGTTTTGGCGGCGAGATCGAGACGCCGAATCTCGATGCGCTCGCCAAAGGCGGACTGCGCTTCACCCAGTTCTACAACACCGCCCGCTGCTGCCCCACGCGGGCGACGTTGCTCACCGGTCTGTATGCGCACCAAGCCGGCATCGGGCACATGGTGGATAGTTGGAGCACCAAGGTCGGCGAGAGCTACGCGGGCGATCTCAGCAAAAAAGCCGTCACCTTGGCCGAAATGCTCCGGACCGCCGGTTACTCGACCTACATGGCCGGAAAGTGGCATGTGACGAAAGAGGTCAAACCCGAGAGCGATGCCGCCAAGCACAACTGGCCGCTCCAACGCGGCTTCGATCGCTTCTACGGCACCCTCCTCGGCGCCGGCAGTTTTTACGACCCCACGACCCTTGTTCGGGACAATGCCTTCGTCTCGCCTTTCGCCGATGCGGAGTATCGGCCCGCGGAGTTTTTCTACACGGATGCGATCAACGATCACGCCAGCCGTTTCGCCGCCGGGCACGCGCAACGCAGCCCGCAAAAGCCTTTCTTCCTCTACGTGGCGCACACCGCCGCCCACTGGCCCATGCACGCCAAGGAAAAGGACATCGCCAAATACAAGGGCCGCTACGATGCGGGCTACGACCGCATCCGGACGGCCCGTTTGGAAAAAATGAAACGCCTCGGCCTGCTCGACGAACGCTGGAAAGTCACCCCGCAGGCCGGCGACTGGAGCAAGGTAGAGGACAAAGCCTGGGAGGCCCGCTGCATGGAAGTCTATGCCGCCATGCTCGACGGCATGGACCAGGGCATCGGTCGCCTCATCGAGACGCTCAAAAAGAACGGCCAATACGAGAACACGCTCATCCTCTACCTCCAGGATAACGGCGCCAGCGCCGAACTCATGGGGCGCAATGGTCCGTATGTCCCACGCGCCGACCAACCCACCTTGCCCGTGCAGGGGCGGGACTACCTCCAGCCCGACCTGGTCACGAAACAAACCCGCGATGGGTTTCCGGTGCGGCAGGGCAAGGGCATCATGCCCGGCGCTGCGGACACCTACCACGGTTACGGCCTCAACTGGGCCAACGTCAGCAACACCCCCTTCCGCGAATACAAAAAATGGCAGCACGAAGGTGGCATCAGCTCGCCGCTCATCGCCCATTGGCCCGCTGGCATCGCTAAAGAGCGGCACAACCGACTCGATGCCACGCCCTCGCATCTCATCGACATCATGGCGACCTGCGTAAACGTCGCCGGCGCGGCTTATCCGCAGGAGCATCGCGGCAACCGCATCCAGCCGATGGAAGGTGTCAGTCTCGCTCCGGCCTTCACCGGAAAGTCCATCATGCGCCCGCAGCCGCTTTTCTGGGAGCACGAAGGTAATCGTGCCGTCCGCAGCGGCGATTGGAAACTCGTCGCCAAGCATCCCGGCCCGTGGGAACTCTACAACCTGTCCGCCGACCGCACCGAGATGAACGACCTCGCCGCCCAGCACCACGACCGCGTCGCAGAAATGGCCGCGCAGTGGCAGACGTGGGCCCAGCGCGTCGGCGTCCTTCCTTGGCCACTCGGTGGCAGGGCACAGCAGCCCAACGCCCTGAGCCCGCCCAACGCCAAGAAGAACTGATGAGCTCCACACAAATTCACGCTACGAAAAATCAGGAATCGCCTGGCAAACTCCACGGGAGGTTTCGCGCCCGGATGGCCGTCCCCGTCGCCGCCGCAGCCCGCCTCCGGCTCGGACTCTGGCTCGGTGCACTTTCGTTGCTCGTGGGCCTCGGTCCTTTGGCTTCCCGGGGCAGCGCGGCCGCACGGCCGGACGTGGTCATCTTCCTGGCCGACGACTTAGGGCAGCTCGACTCGACGCCCTACGGCGCGACGTGGCTGCGCACGCCCAATATGCAGCGCCTCGCCAACGCGGGCCTGACCTTCACCCGCGCCTACGTGGCGTCGCCGAGCTGCGCGGCGAGCCGCGCGGCGTTGCTCACGGGGCTCATGCCGGCGCGCAATGGCGCGGAGGAGAACCACTCCAAACCGCATGCAGCGCTGAAGAAATGGCCCGCGTATTTTCAGGATCTCGGTTACGAAGTCGTGGCCTTCGGCAAGGTCTCGCACTACCGGCACACCGGCGACTACGGGTTCGATCATTTCGCCAACGACAGTTTTCACGACCATGCCGGTATCCCGGCGGCGGTGGAGTTGTTGCAGCGGCGCGCGGGCGCGGCGCCGCGGAAACCACTCTGTCTTTTCGTCGGCAGCAACTGGCCGCACGTCCCGTGGCCGGAGAAGGATCTGGGATACGACCCCGCCAAAGTGCCGCTGCCGGCGGGCACGGTCGATACACCCGCCACGCGCCAGTGGTGGGCCCGTTACGCCGCCGCCGTGACCAAGTGCGATGACGACCTCGGCCTCGTGCTCGATGCCGTGCGCGCACATCTGCCCGCAAATACGCTTTTTCTCTTCAGCTCCGACCACGGAGCGCAGTGGCCGTTTGCGAAATGGACTCTTTACGAAGCGGGCGTCGCCGCGCCGCTCATCGTCGACTGGCCCGGCGTGGTGACGCGTGGTAGCCGCACGGCCGCGATGGTCCAATGGGTGGACCTTCTCCCCACGCTGGTCGAAGCCGTCGGGGGCAAGACGCCCGCGGACATCGATGGCCGCTCCTTTGTCCCCGTGCTGCGCGGGCAAGCGGAGCAGCACCGCACCCGCATCTTCACCACGCACGCGAACGACCGGGGCGTAAACGTCTACCCGGCGCGCGCCGTGCGCGACGAGCGCTTCAAATACATCCGCAACCTGCATCCCGAGTTCGCCTTCACCACGCACGTCGACCTCGTGCGGGGACCGTCGGGGGCTCGCGAATTTTTCGCCACGTGGGAAACCGCGGCGAAGACCGACCCGCAGGCGGCGGCCATCCTGCAACGCTACCACTCGCGCCCGGCGGAGGAACTCTACGACCTCTCCGCGGACCCGCACGAACAGCGCAATCTTGCCGCCGATACGCGCCATGCCGCGCGCCTCGCCACCCTGCGCACCGACCTCGATGCGTGGATGAAATCTCAAGGCGACACGCAAAGAGTGTTCGCCGCGCCGCGTCTGCTCACTGACCCGAAAAGCTGGGGACCCGGCGGCGAAATCCGTGGCGACACCAAACAAGCACCGAAGAAAAAAAACCCGAAGTCATGAAACTCCCGACCCTGCGCCACCGCACCGCCACCACCGCCGCCGTTACCTTTTCCGCGCTACTCGGCGCGTTGACGTTTTACCTCGGCGCCGCCGAAGTGGCGCGGCCCACCGATCGCCGCACGCCGGCCCCGCCTAAAGCGCGCAACGATGTGCTGCCGGGCCTCCAGGGACTCGTCGCTGTGCCGGTGCTGTCCGATGCCGACGGCCTGCCGCGACGGCTCATGGGCGTGGGCGTCGATGATCGTGGCAAGGTTTTCGTGACTGAAACCGTGCGGCAGGGGCGCGAGGAGATCAGCCTCTTACAGTCCACGTTTCTCCATGAAGCCGACATGGCGTTGATGACCGTGGCCGAAAAGGAAGCCTGGATCCTCGCCAACTTCTCGCCAGTGATCGCGCGGATGCAGGGCATCCGGGACTTCAATAAAGACGGGGTGGTGGATGTGAAGGACCTGACGATCGAGAGTGAGAAAATCTTTACCCTCCAAGATACCGACCGGGACGGTAAGTTCGACGCCGCCACGCTATTCGCCGAGGGCTTCAACGGCATCACCACGGGCGTGGCGCACAGCGTGGCTCCGATCGGAAACGCGGTGTATGCGACCATCATTCCCGACCTCTGGAAATTGCGAGATACGGATGGCGACGGACGCGCCGACGTGCGCGAGCGGTTGGTGCACGGGTTTGCCAACCACATCGGCTATGGAAATCACGACCTGCACAGCGTCGTCCGCGGCTATGACGGGAAGCTCTACTGGAGCATGGGCGACCGCGGGCTGAACGTGGTGTCGAAAGAGGGCAAACGCTGGGCCTATCCGCACACCGGCGCCGTCGTGCGCTGCAATCCCGATGGCAGCGAGTTCGAGGTTTTCGCGAGCGGGCTGCGCAATCTTCAGTATTTCGACTTCGATGACTACGGAAACATGTTTTCGGTCGATCACGATGCCGACTTCCAAGGCGAGATGGAGCGCCTGGTGTTCGTCCCGGAGGGATCGGACTCCGGCTGGAGGAATTATTACCAGTATCGGCAGGTCAACCGCGTGCTCGGGGACAGTGCCAAGGATCTCTACAGCCCATGGCTCTCCGAACTGATGTGGAAACCCCTGCACTCCGGGCAGCCGTCGCATTTCCTGCCTCCGATCGAGAACAGTTGGAATGCCCCGGCTTCGTTTTCCTTTCAGCCCGGGCTAGCCCTCGGCGGGAAGTATCGGGGGCATTTTTTCATCGGCGGCGTGGGCGGCATCCGTGCGATCAAGATGGTCGCCGATGGCGCGTCGTTTCGCCGCGAGGGCGAGGACATGGTGGTGGACGGGCTCGGCCAGCAGGTGCTGGCTTCCGCTTTTGCGCCGACTGGCGAACTCTACTTTGTGCTGTGGAGACCGCCGCTGAACCGCCCTCCCCTCTGGGTGCTGCGGGATGCGAACACGCAGGGCGGCGAGGTCGCGACGATTCTCGCTCAGGGCGTCGGCCAACGGAGCCCGGACGAGTTGGCGCGATTGCTCGGTCATGAAGACCGGCGCGTGCGGGCCGCGGCTCAGGACGAGCTGGCCGCGCGCGGCGGGGCCGATGTTTTCCGGCGCGTGGCGCTCGACGGGAATGCGCCACAACTGGCCCGCATCCACGGCTTGTGGGGACTGACGCAACTCAAACGGTGGGACGACGAGGTCGTCGCACGGCTGGCCGCGTCCGGCGACGACGAGATGCAGGCCCAACTCGCGCGCTATGTGGGCGATCTTGGAAAAGGGCCGGCCGGAGCAAAATGGGCGACGCAGCTGCTCGCTCACCGCTCACCGCGGGTCAAATTGATGGCGGCCCTTGCCAGCGGGAAGTTGCGGGCGTCGTCGGCGACTCCCGGCTTGCTGGCCATGCTCAATGAGGCCGCCAACGCCGTTCCCGTGCTGCGCGAGGCCGGAGTGATCGGGCTCATGGGCGCGGCCACAACGGCGGAGCTCGGGCAGCTCGCTTCGAATCCTTCCGAAGCCATCCGGATTGCCGCGGTGGTGGCGTTGCGGCGCCTCGGCGCCGCCAAAGAACTCATCGGCTTCCTCGATGACCGATCGCCGCAAGTGATGAGCGATGCGGTGCTCGGCATCTACGATGCCGCGGACGCGCAGACCTTTCAAAAGACCCCGCAGGCCCTCGAAGCCGTCGCCCGCAAGCTCGGCGCCGCGGCGCCGGCGGCCGTCAACCTGCGGGCCTTGGCCGCGAACCGCCGGCTCGGCACCCGCGAGGCCGTTGCGCGCATCGCCGCCTTTCTCACCGTCCAAGACACCGGGCGGCAGGTGGAACGGATCATGGCGCTGGACCTGCTCGCCTCATGGCCCGACGCAACGACGCTCGATCCCGTCGATGGGCGCTATTTTCCGGTGCCCGCTTTTTCCGCGGAGGTCCTCGAAGCGGAACTCAAGCCACTCATCGCAAGTCTGGCGAGCGAACGAAAGGGCGAAATCGCCCTCCGCGTCATTGCCTTGTCCGCCCGGGTCAAGGTCACGGAAGAAGGCCTCGCCCGCGGATCGGCCGCCATTTTGGATGAGTCGCTCGCGATGCCCCTGCGACTCGCTTGGTTCCAGTGGCTGCAAAAGCAACAGATCACACGCGCCGACGAAGTCGCCGTCACGACGCTGACGAGCCCCGCGGGCGAACTGCGCCTGGCCGCAGCGGAACATTTGCTGAACCGCAACCTGAAGACCGACGACATCCGCGAGACGTTAAAACAATTCCTGCGTGGCGGCAAAAATCTCCGCGAGCGGCAGGTTGCGCTGGCACTGCTCAAGCGAGTGCCCGGCACCGAGGTCACCCTGCGGGGTCTGCTGGCGGACCTGCGCGCCGGAAAAATCGCCCCGTCCATCCAGCTCGACGTCATCGAGGCGGCCCGGTCCGCGTCAGCCAAAGATAAGGAACTCGCCGCGCGCCTCGCCGCTTACGACGACTCTGTCAAAGCACAGAAACCTTTCGGCGAATTTTCCGTGGCGCTCGAAGGTGGCGATCTGGAACTAGGCCGATCGCTCTTCCTCGGCCACACGGACGCCATGTGCTCCAAATGCCACGCGCTCCGGCAAATCGATCAGCAAATCGGGCCCTCGCTCCAAGGCGTCGGCGCCCGCCTCAGCCGCGAGCAACTGCTCGAGTCGATCTTGGATCCGCAGGCCCGGATCGCACCGGGCTACGGCATCCAGATGCTCGAGCTCAACGACGGCACGTCCGTCACCGGCACGCAGATGTCCGAATCCAACGAAACCATCGTGCTCAAGCTCTCCGACGGAACACACTCCACGCATCCGAAAACGACCATCAAGTCCGCCACCAAACCTGTCGGCATCATGCCGCCGATGGCATCGTTACTCTCCGTCCGCGAAATGCGCGACCTCGTCGCGTTCCTGTCCAGCCTCAACGCTTCCCGATAACTCCCATGAAATCTCCGCTCCGTTTTGCACTCCTGTGTTCGGCGTTGGTGCTGGCTGTGGGTGGCGCGCTGCCGCTCGCGGCGGCATCCGCGCCGGCGAAGAAAAAGGTGCTGTTCTTCAGCAAGTCCTCCGGTTTCGAACACGACTTCATCAAGACGCTCGACGGCCCGCGCTACGGCGCGGCGTTCCGCGTGCTCCGCGAATTGGGCGAAAAGCACGCCATCGAGTTCACCTTCTCAAAGGACGGCAGTCTCTTTTCCAAGGACTACCTTGCGCAGTTCGACGCGTTTTTCTTCTGCACGAGTGGCGATCTCACGCTGGCGAGAAACGATCACGCGCTGGGCGACGGCCATCCGCCGATGACCGCCGCCGGCAAGCAGGCGTTCCTCGACGCAGTCGCGGGTGGCAAGGGATTCGTCGGCACGCACAACGCCTCGGACACGTTTCTCCCGCCGGGCAACAAGGACCCCGGACCCGCGCGCAACGAACCCGACGGCGACAAGACCGATCCCTACGGCAAAATGCTGGGCGCCTCGTTCATCAAGCACGACGCTCAGCAGAAGGCCCGCATGGTCGTCGCCGACGCGAAGTTTCCCGGCATGGCCGCCGTGCCCGCCGATTTCACGGTGCACGAGGAGTGGTATTCGCTGAAAAATTTCGCGCCCGATCTGCACGTGCTGCTGGTGCAGGACACGAGCACGATGGAGGGCCCGTCCTACCGGCGGCCGAACTATCCCGCGACCTGGGCGCGCCTGCACGGGCAGGGCCGCGTCTTCTTCACGAGCATGGGGCATCGCGACGACATCTGGGCGCACCCGGTGTTTCAGTCGGTGCTGATGGGCGGCCTCAACTGGGCGCTGCGGCGCGTCGATGCCGACGTGTCACCCAACATCGCGCAAGTCGCGCCGCAGGCCAACGTGCTGCCGAAATACGTCGCGCCGCCGCCGCCGAAGGAGAAGCAGGGTGCCAAGAAGGACTAGGCGTTCGGATGCGAACGATGATCGAATTCTGCCTCCGCGATGGAAAACGGCATCGCATCGGTGAAATGATATGCGCTCGGCGCGGAATTCGACGGCCGATGAGAACCATCGCCACACTCCCGCCCCACGCATCCGTGTTCACCCACGTCCCTCCGTGGTTCTGGTTTTCTGACTCTCCGGCACCTAGGCCGCTTGTCCCGCCCGCTGTTTTCCGCTCTTCATTCAGTATGCGCTCCCTCGGATGCTTCGTCCTCCTCTTTCTCGCGATGTCCTGCGCTGGCAGCCCGATCCGCGTGCTCTACCTCGGCACGGCCGACCGCACGCCTCGCATGAACAGCCACGTGCTCATGCGTGACCTCGGGCGCGATGCGATCTGGTTCGATTACGTTGCTGATCCGCAAGCCGCCACGCCGGACTTCGTCGCCAAATTCGACCTCGTGGTCCTCGACGCCCCGACCACCACCTACGCGAAAATCCTCGCTGCCGTCCCCGCGACGAAACAGCTCATCGCTGCAGCCCTCGGCGACTCGACCGCCGCCGGCTATGCTCTTGATGCAAAGGCCAAGCTCCTTTCCGCGGTCGGCCTCGATCGCGTCGCCGCGTGGGAAAAATTTCTCGCCCAACGCGAACCCGAGCAACGCGAAGCCCGCCCCACCATCGCCAACTACGAGAAGCGCGCCCAGCCGGTCACCTTTCAATTTCCCCTCAGCGTCAAAGGCAGCCACGAACGCACCCAAGTCGCCCCGGACCTCCGCCTCCAACTTTTCGCCGGCGAACCCGATATTTCGAAGCCCATCTTCATGGCTTGGGACGAGCGCGGCCGCCTCTGGATCGCCGAAGCCCGCGACTACCCGCACGCCGTCAAACCCGACGGCCTGGGCAACGACAGCATCAAGATTTGCGAAGACACCGACGGCGACGGCCGCGCCGATAAGTTTACGATCTTCGCCGACAAACTCAACATCCCCACCGGCTTCGTCTTCGCGAATGGCGGCATCGTGGTCGCCC
>CAMBVX010000199.1 GCA_945871085.1 Opitutus sp. GAS368
GCCCAAACGGCGCCGGCGACCAGCGCAGCTAAACCCGCTGCCGCGACTGAAACCGTTCTGCTCAATCCTTTCGAGGTGAGCACCAGCAAGGACACGGGCTACGTCGCGGGTAGTTCGCTGGCGGGCGGCCGCGCGGAGACGCCGCTGCGCCTCACTCCGGCGTCGATTTCGGTGATGACCCGCGAGTTCATGGACGATCTTAATATCAACAACCTTGAGGCGGCCTCGAATTGGGCGATCAGCGTGATGCCCGGCAACGAGCGCCAGAACGAGTCGCCCTTCGGCACCTTTTCATTCAACTTCCGTAATACGGGCGGCAGCGGAAACTATCCCACGCGAAACTACTTTCTCTTTTACGCCAACTCGGACGGCTACAATACCGAGCGCTTTGAGTTCGCCCGCGGCCCCAACTCCCTCCTCTTCGGCGACGCGGCCCTCGGCGGCGTCTCCACGAATTTCACGAAGCAGGCCCGTTTCGGGCAGAAGCGCCACGAGGCGCGATTTCAATTCGACAACGAAGGCAGCTGGCGCAGCACGCTCGATACGCAGTGGGGTAATGACAAGTTTGCCGTCCGGGCGAACGGTCTCATGCAGCGCAACAAAGGCTGGCGCGACGGCGTCTACGAAAACCGCGAGGGCATGCATGTCGCGGCCTCCTATAAAGTAGGTCCCAATACCCAGATTCGCGCCGAGCACGAATCGCTCGAAACCCGTGCGCTGATCTACCAGACGACTTATTCAGACAATGCCTCCTATTGGGATGGCAAGACCACCAATGACACCAACGGGACGATCGCCGGTCCGAACAACTTCGGCTTGGAGCTGTTTGGTGGGAACGCTTACAATGTGTTTTCCTTTACTTCACCCGGGGCCGGTGTGCTCGATTGGCGCACCTCGTATCGCACCCGCGGAACGGGCTTCGCCATCAAGCCCGAAGGACGCAGCGACATCGCCAATGCGCCGCGCCTGCCCTCCCGTGAATTCAACCTGGGCCCGATCGACTCAAACCAAGTCCGCCAACTCGGCACCCACGTGCTCTCGCTCGACCACCGCATCAGCGCCGATTGGTTCGCCCAGTTGGCTTATTTCCGGATGGATCATGACGCCGAGGCCAAAAATACGGAGAGCCGCGCGACGGACTACCGGGTCGACGTCAATCGCCTGTTGCCCAATGGGCAGACGAACCCGAAGTTCGGCCAGAAGTTTGCCGATATCGACCAGCAGATTCAGTATCAGGACAATCGGGTCGAGGACGTGCGTTTCCTCACGACCTACAAGTTTGAATGGGCGAAGGCGTTCGATCTTAAGCAACGTTTCAGTGCGATCGGCGGGTTCCGTCCCGAGCGTTTCGAAATGTGGCAGCGCCGCATGCGTCGGGTAGACAACCCGCTGGTTCCTCTCGTCAATGATGCCCGCAATATCGTCCGTTACCGCGTCTACTGGGATGAGCCCTTCAAGTATGCCGTCGGCAACCAGCCACCGTCCG
This sequence comes from Opitutus sp. GAS368, assembly GCA_945871085.1. Lineage (GTDB taxonomy): Bacteria > Verrucomicrobiota > Verrucomicrobiia > Opitutales > Opitutaceae > GAS368. The sequence continues at coordinate 1,487 of CAMBVX010000199.1, forward strand.
TCCCGGGCGCGACGTTCAAATACGCCGACATTGGTTTTGGGAGCAAAGAGCACAAGGATCTGGGCTACGCGCAGGTCGTTTCCAACAGCACGTTCTTTGGCGACCGTCTTTCTATCCTCGCCGGCATGCGCCGCGACATGTTGAAGCGCCGTATCATCCAGCAATACACCAACGATCCGATCACCGGCTACTCGATCTATGGAGGCTTCGACCCGTCGATCAAAGCGAACCGACCTGGTTACGAGCAGAACGAGAAGATCAGCGTCACCAGCTCGAACCTCGGGGGCGTTCTCTACGTCCTCCCCTGGCTCGGCCTGCAGGCCAACTACTCGGAAAACTTTGGTTTGCCGACGTCCGGAGTAAACAAATACGACGGCGGTGCCTTCACGCCACCGAAGGGCAAAGGCTCTGACCTTGGCGTAAAGTTGTCGCTCGCGCAGAACAAACTCTACGCCGTGTTCACCCGCTACGAGTCCTCCCAAGTCGATCGCATCATTGGCGGCGGCAACCTGACTGAAATTCGCCGGATCTGGACCAATCTGGGTGCGACCGAGGATGCGAAAATCAATTTCAACTATCGTGATACCGAGGACATCGAGGCCAAAGGTTGGGAAGCGGAAATTGTCGCGAATCCATTGCCCAATTTGCGCCTCACGGCCAACTACGCCCGTCCCGATGCCACGATCATTCAGCAGCGCCCCGGACAGCAGGCGTATGTGGCGGCGAACCTCGCGACCTGGACTGCCGCCGGCGCCTTGACTGCGCCGACCGGCGCCGTGATCAACCCGACGCAGATTCGCGCGGATATTCTCACGATTAACAATGCCCTCGAGGGTATTGCCAAGGGCGCGACCAACAATAGCACGTTCCGCCATAGCACCAATTTCTATGGAACTTACACGATCTCAGCCGGGCCGCTGAAGGGCCTCAACATGGGTGGCGGAGGCAATCACCGTGGGGCCCGCAAGATCGGAAATCGTGATGCACGGCTGAAGTTCAACACCACGACGGCGACCGCGACGCAGATCCGCGAGGCGGCGTTCGATTACCTTTATGCCGCGAGCACCTTTGAGGCGACCATGCACGCGAGTTACGACTACCGTTTCACTAAAAATGTGCGGGCGCGCTTCCAGCTTAATGTCTCGAATCTACTCGATACGAAGGACCTCGTGATCACGAGCTTCGGCACCTACACCGTCGGCGGCGTCGGCTCCACGATCGCCCAGGCGGACAATAGTTTCTATTACATCAATCCGCGGAAGATGACGCTCAGCGCGACCTTCAACTTCTGATCGAGCGTTTGGTTTATTCAATCAGCGGGGCCGTGCGTCGGGCGCACGGCCCTTTTTGCTTTTTTGGGCGCGGACGTTGTGCGGCAACGTGCATCCCGTCTTGAACTCTCGGCGCCGTGCGATTCGCTTTCGGTCGATGGCGAATCACCCCACCACTGTCGGCGCGCAGGCGAATACCTACGATGCGATTGTCATTGGCTCCGGCATCAGCGGCGGTTGGGCGGCGAAGGAATTGTGCGAGGCGGGACTGCGCACGCTCGTCCTCGAGCGCGGGCGCGACGTCAAGCACCTCGAAGATTACCCGACGGCGTTGAAGAACCCGTGGGATTTTCCGCATCGCGGGAAACTGCCGCAGACTGTCGTCAGCGAGAATCCCATCGCCAAAAAATGCTACGCTTTCGACGCGGCGACGGAGCATTTTTTCGTGAAGGATAAAGAGCATCCTTACGTGCAGGAAAAACCGTATGACTGGATTCGCGGCTACCAAGTCGGCGGCAAGTCCCTCATCTGGGCGCGGCAGACGCAGCGGTGGAGTAAATTCGATTTCGAGGGTGCGGTGCGTGACGGCATCGCCAACTGGCCGATCGGCTACGACGATCTCGCCCCGTGGTATTCGCACGTGGAGAAGTTCGCTGGCATCAGTGGCAACTACGACGGCCTAGAGACGCTGCCCGACGGTGAATTTTTGCCCGCGTGGGAGATGAACGACGTGGAGAAACACGCACAGGGGAAAATCATGGCAGCGTTTCCGGGGCGGCACGTGATCCAGGGCCGTTGCGCGCATCTCACGGTGCCCAAGCCGGAGCACTACGCGGCCGGCCGTGGTCAGTGTCAGGCGCGCAACCTCTGCTATCGCGGGTGTCCGTTTGGGGCGTATTTTAGTTCCAACTCATCGACTCTCCCGGCGGCCGCGCGCACCGGGAAACTCACGCTCCGGCCGCATTCGGTCGTGGAGTCGATTCTCCACGACGACGCGACGGGCAAGGCACGCGGCGTGCGCGTGGTGGATGCGCAGACGAAGCAGGCGACGGAATTTTTTGCGCGCGTCGTCTTCGTCAATGCGGCGTGCCTCAATACGAATCTCATTTTGTTGAACTCGAAATCGAAACGGTTTCCGGCGGGACTCGGCAACGACAGTGGGCTGCTCGGGCACTATGTCGCGTTTCACAATTACCGCGGGAGCATCAGCGCAGCGATGGATGGGTTTGCCGACTCGTATTATTCGGGCCGACGGCCGACGCAGCTCATGATGCCGAATTTTCGCAACGTGCGGAAACAGGAGGCCGCGTTGGATTTTCAACGCGGCTACATGGTGTTCTTCGGCGCGTCGCGCAGCGGTTGGCAGCAGGGCAACGGCGCAAAAGGCGTCGGCGCGGATTTCAAAGCGCGCATCACGCGGCCGGGTCCGTGGGGGATTTCGATGATGATGCAGGGCGAGACGGTGCCGCGGAAAGAAAACCACGTGCGCCTGTCGGCCGAGGCGAAAGACGAGTGGGGCGTGCCGCAGCTGGTCACGGCGATCGGCTACCACGACAACGACGAAAAAGTGCTCAAAGATTTTCACGCGCGCGGGGAAGAAATGCTCGTGGCGGCCGGGGCGAAGAATATCCGGAAGAACGATTCGAAACAAAACCCCGGGCTTGATATCCACGAGATGGGGGGAGTGCGGATGGGCAAAGATCCGCAGGCCTCGTTGCTCAACCGCTGGAATCAATTGCACGCCTGCGCGAACGTGTTTGTGACCGACGGTGCGAGTATGGCGTCGACGGGGACGCAAAATCCGTCGCTCACCTTTATGGCGCTGGCGGCGCGGGCGGCGCACTACGCCGTCGCCGAGCTGAAGAAGGGAAATTTATGAAGCAGCGAAGCACGGAAGCGGCGGACGCGGGCGCGATGAACCGGCGTGCAGCGATCCGGCAATCCGCGAGGTGGGTCGGCGTGGCCGCGCTTTGGGCGAGCTTGCCGCAGCGGACGTGGGCGGCGCTGGCCTTGCCCGCGGGGTGGACCGAGGACGAGGAAAAATTTCTCACACTCATCGGTGACACGATTATTCCGGCGAGCGCGGAGTCGCCCGGAGCGGGCGCGGTCGGGATCGGGCGTTTTATGATCGTGCAGGCGACGGCGTGTTATACGACAGGGTCTGGCGTGACGCTGCGACGAGGTTTGAGTGAAATTCAGGGGGTGAGTCAGCAGCTGTATGCACAAGATTTCGCAGCGTTGAGTGTTGCACAACGGGAGGGCGTGCTCCTCGGCTATGAGTCGCGCGCAGCCGCCCCGTGGCGGCTCATTAAGGAGCTGACGCTGCTCGGCTACTTTACATCGGAGGCCGGCGCGACGCAGGCGTTGCGCTATTTGCCCGTGCCTGGCGGATACAAGGGCTCGTTGAAGCTCGGTCAGGGCGAGCGGAGCTGGGCGCTTTAAGCCGCGAATTTGTTCGCGCTGCCCGGTTGTCCGAGTTGGGAGTGCCGCCTTTAGGCGGAATCCTGCGCTTTTTAAATTTCGGTTGGCCGTCAGCATTTACACCCGACACCGTCCGATCATGTCTCGCCCCGGTTACATATGGCGCAGCCTCACACCGGCACAGCGCACCGAACTGCTCGCTGCGCGTCTGCGTCAGAAACACCCGTGGCACTCGCCACCCCACCGGCCCAATCACGGTCATCTCCGTTTTCACCTTACTGCTGCGTGCTACGAACACGCTCCGCACATAGGGCACAGCGCCGCAAGGCTCGACGATTTTAGCACGGCACTTGTCAACGTGCTGACGGCCCACTCCCGTCAGGTTTACGCTTGGTGCGTGTTGCCGAATCACTACCACGCGCTCGTCGAGGCTCCCGATATCCTCATCCTCCTGCGTGAGCTCGGCCGCCATCACGGACGAACTTCGCACGCGTGGAACGGCGAACAAAACACCCGTGGCCGCAAAGTGTTCTTCCGTGCCGTCGAGCGCGCGATGCGTTCTGACCGCCACATCTGGGCCTCCCTCAACTACGTTTACCACAACCCGGTCCATCATGGTTATGTCGTGCGGTGGACCGACTGGCCGTGGAGTAGCGCAAGCCCTTACCTCGCGCAGACCGGACCGACTGACGCCGCGCGTATCTGGCATGATTTTCCGATCCGGGACTACGGGCAGGGCTGGGACGATCCGGGCTTGTAAACGGAACATCCAAGCACCGCGTAAACGCGGAACTCCGAACACGGACCATGCTTGGACTGGTCGGCGATAGTGGGTTACCTCGCGAACTGCGGGAGCGACTCGATTCGTTTTTCGAAATCAGCCCTCTCGGCGTCGGGCAGTCCCGCGGGAAATTTCGAGCTGCTGCGGTGCCAGCGGGCGAGCCACTCTGTGCCCAGCAGCGGCAGGGCGGAGGGGTGGGCGCTCGCTCCGTCCATGCGCGTGAACGCGGCGGTCGTCGTGGACTTCGGCCCGGAACCCGCGCCTTCGGCGACGATCCAGCCGGTGCTCAGCAGCGTGACGCGCACGGCGGTGGCGGCGGAGTAGGTGTAGAGTTCGGCGGACTTCGGTGCGCAGTGGGCAAAGAGGCGCGTGAAGACGGCAGGCGTCCAGAGGGGCGAATCCGTTTTGGAGGAAAACGGATCGTAGAAAATGATCTCGGGCACGGGGGACGTTTCAAGGAAGGCGAGGAAATCACCGTGGTGCAGTTCCCAGTGGAGGAGGCCGGAGGCGTCGTGCCAGCGGCCGTCCTGGACGAGGGCATGCGGAGCGCCGTGACGGATGTGCGGGAACTTGCCGGGCTCGCGGAGGGCGAGGCGGAGTGGGTCGAGGTCGCATTCGAAGCTCACGATGCGCAGCGGGCGCAGCGCGGCGGGGCCGTGCTGGGCGAGGGTCTGCTCGAAACACGCGATCGCGGCCATCGCGTTGGATGCGGCCCCGAGGCCGACGTCCCAGAGGACGAGTTCGGTGTCGGCGCCAGCGCGCTTGAGTAGACGGGTGGCGAGGCAGGATTGGTCGACGTAGAGTTTTTGCGCTTCGTCGCTGGGGCGGTTGACTGAGTGCATGACCTCGCCGGAGCTGATCTGGCGGATGCTGGAGAAACCTTGCGGGCCGGTGATGATATCGTAGTCGCCGAGATGTTGCGGCCGGGGGAAACGGTTCTGCTTCGTGGGTTGGCTGGGGTTGGCTTCGTCGGTGCGCACCAACTCGACGCGCATCTTCTCGTAGAACGCCGCGAAGTCGTCGCGCAGGATGTGGGCGCGCAGGTCGCGCATGAGGCGATGGTAGAATGCGAGGTTGTGGATGCCGAGCAGGTGCCAGCCGAGGTTCTCGCTGGTTTTGGTGAGATGATGGAGGTAGCCGCGCGAATAGTTTTTGCACGCGTGGCAGTCGCAGTGAGAGTCGATGGGCTGCTCCGAGAATTTGTGCACGGAGCGGGTCAGCTGGAGTTTTCCTTGCGACGTGAACACGGCGCCGCGTTGGGCGAGCTGCGTGGGGATGATGCAGTCGAACATGTCCACGCCGCGGTGGACGGCTTCGAGCAAGTCGATGGGCGTGCCGACGCCCATGAGATAGCGGGGAACGTCTTTCGGCAGGTGATCGGTGACGAAACCGGTGAATTCGTAACGCTCGGCGTGCGTCTCACCGACGGCGAGACCGCCGATGGCGAGGCCATCAAAGCCGAGGGTGCGGAGGAACTCGGCGCTCTTTTGGCGGAGGTTGTGATGGCAGGCGCCCTGCACGATGCCGAAGAGCGCTTGTTTCGAATCGCCGCGGGCGCGGAGCGAGCGCTCGGCCCAGCGGTGGGTGAGCAACATCGCAGCTTCGGCCTGCGCGTGGCCGGCGGTCGAAGGGATGCATTGGTCGAGTACCATCATGATGTCGCTGCCGATGGTCTTCTGCATGGCGATGCTCGATTCGGGCGAGAGGAGGAGGGTCTTGCCGTCGACGTAGCTCTTGAAGTGGGCGCCATCCTCTTCCATTGCGCGTTCGGATTGAAGGGAGAAAATCTGAAAGCCGCCGGAGTCGGTGAGAACGGGCCGGTCCCATTGCATAAAGTTGTGAATGCCGCCGAATTTCTTGAACACCTCGGGGCCGGGACGAAGGAGCAGGTGATAGGTGTTGGCGAGCAGGACGTTGGCGCCGGTTGCCTTGAGGGTCTCGACCGTTTGGCTCTTGACCGTGGCCTGAGTGCCGACGGGCATGAAGATCGGTGTTTGCACTTCGCCATGCAGAGTTTGGTAGGTGGCCGCGCGCGCTTTCGAACCGGAGGCTTCTTTATCGAGCGTAAAATTGAGACGAGACATGGTTTCGGATGGGCGGCGTGGGAGTGGGGGAGTGAGTAAGGGGCGGATTCCAGCGCAGGCGAGCGAAGGATTTTTGGTGATTAACGGCCCGGAGCCGTCAGCGTCGGCGGATGAAGATCAAATCCTCCGAATTCGACCGCAGCGCGCCGAACGTCAAAGAGAGTCCGAATTCACCCTTTCCCGAGTTTGCCTTCATCGGGCGGTCCAATGTCGGCAAATCGTCGATCATTAACCTCCTCACGGAGCGGAATGCGCTGGCGAAGGTTTCGGTGACGCCCGGGAAAACCAAGTTGATCAATTTTTTCCGGATCAACGGCTCGTGGAACCTCGTGGATTTGCCTGGTTACGGCTACGCCCATGTGAGCAAGGACAAGCGGGCGGACTTCAACGAAGCCGTGGCGGACTTTATCGAGCAGCGCGAAAAGCTACGGTTGGTGTTTGTGCTGATCGACTCACGCTTGGAGCCGCAAAAAATTGACCGGGAATTTCTCGCGTGGCTCGAGGGCACGGTCCGACCCTTCGCGTTGATTTTCACCAAGGCGGACAAGCTCTCTGCGACCAAGGTGCAATCGAACGTGGCGGTTTTTATGAACACGGTGTTTGCGGGCCGGGCGGAGTTTCCGCGGATATTTACGAGTTCGTCGAAGACCAAGCAGGGGCGGCTGGAGATCTTGAAGTTTATCGAAGAGATGCTGGCGGAGCGGAAGTAGGTGGGCGGCGAGGTGGCGTCGGTTGGTGAGGTGAAAATCTCGACAGGCCGGGGATTCGCAGCGGAAATCGCGCCTCATGGATTCACTCAAAACACCTCTGGGCCGGTTGCGGATGGTCGGTTGGTGGGAAGGCATTTCTTTTCTCGTCCTGTTGGGCATCGCGATGCCGTTGAAATATCTGGCGGGTTGGCCGGATGCCGTGCGGGTGGTCGGGATGGCGCACGGAATTTTGTTTTTACTCTATCTCGCCGCGGCGATGCAGGTCGCGATCGAACGCGACTGGCCTTGGCGGCGCACAGCCCTCGTGTTTCTCGCGAGCTTGTTGCCAGCGGGGCCGTTCGTGATCGAGGCGAAGGTGTTGCGCAACGAGCCACCGGACCAGTGAGTGCCCGGAGCCGCCCCGGACGGCAAATCGGACGGCAAAAAGTGCGTTGCCTTCGACTACAGACGCTCAGACTGATCTGTTCTCGCGTGGTATGAACAGCAGGCCCGCGAGGTAGGTCGGCAATTGCGCCGTCTTTTCACCCCCGATCCAGTTAACCGCCAAAACCAATCCCAATGAATACTCCGTCTGCTCCCAATGTCTCGCGTCGTGATTTTGTGAAACTCTCTGCGGTCACCACCGGTGCCGCCGTCCTTTCCGGGCTGAGTGCGCCCCGGGTCTATGGTGCGGTCGCCGGTTCTGACCGGATCCGCGTCGGCGTTGTCGGCTGCGGTGGTCGCGGTCCCGGTGCCGCGCAGGACTGCCTCAATTCGGCGCCGGGGGTCGAGATCGTGGCCTTGGGCGACTTGTTCCCGTGGCAGGTCGAATCGGCGAAGAAGAAGTTGAAGATCCCGAATGCGCAGGGGTTCTCGGGTTTCGATGCCTACCAAAAAGTGCTCGCGGCCGGGATCGACATGGTGATCTTGGCGACGCCCCCGGGGTTTCGCCCGCTGCATTTTGCGGCGGCGGTCGCAGCCGGGAAACACGTTTTTATCGAGAAGCCGGTCGCGGTTGATCCGGTCGGCGTGCGCTCGGTGATTGAGTCAGCCCGTTTGGCGAAGCAGAAGAAGCTCACCGTGATCGCGGGCACGCAGCGCCGGCACCAGCCGAGCTACCTCGAGACGATGAAGCGCATTCACGGCGGTGACATCGGTGAACTCGTGGCCGGAAACTGCTATTGGAACGGGGACGGTATCTGGTTTCGCGAGAAGAACGACCCGAAGTTTCCGGACCTCGCCAAGGTGAGCGATTTTGAGTGGCAATGCTGGAACTGGTATCACTGGGACTGGCTCTGCGGCGACCAGATCGTCGAGCAACACCTGCACAACCTTGACGTGGTGAACTGGGCCTTCGGTGGACCGCCTGTGAAATTTTACGGGATGGGTGGACGTCAGAATCGCGGCACCATCCCCGGAAATATCTGGGACCACTTCGCCGTGGAGATGGAATATGCCAATGGCGCGCGTGTCACCAGCATGTGCCGCCACACGCCGAAATCGACCACCCGCATCGCGGAACGCATCGTCGGCACGAAGGGTATGTCGGATTGCGACAAGGGCACGATCAAGGGCGCGAAACCCTTCTCGTATGAGGGCCCGAACCCCAATCCCTACGTCGTCGAGCACACGGATCTCATTAACAGCATCCGCAACGGCACGGCGCTGAACGAAGGCGAGCAAGTCGCGCTCAGCACCATGACGGCGATCGGCGGGCGCATGGCGGCTTACACGGGACGCGAGATCAAATGGCAGTGGCTGATGGAGGGCTCGAAGCTCGACATCTTCCCGAAGAACCCGGGCCCCGGACCTGGGCACTTCACGCCGGTGCCGATCCCCGGAAAAGTGGAGTTGATCTGAGGCACAGGACGCCGCGTCAGGCTCGTTGCGGGCGATGAAAAAACCGACCCGCGACGAGCGACAGCGCAGGTGCGTGCGCAAGCGTCGTTATCGCTCACAAGGCGATGCGCTTGATGCCGCGCTGGTATTGGGGCTCGCTCGCCAGCGGCAGGCTTACCTCTGTCCGCTTTGTCGGCAGTGGCATCTGACTTCGGTGTAGCCCGCCTCGAGGCGGCGGCAAAGCGCGGAAGTCAGAAGCGAGAGCTACTGCGCCGTCGAGTCCGCCGCCAGCCTGTCGAGCAGTCGACCGGTGTTGGCGTCGATCCGCACTCGCACGCCTTGTTTGGAGACCGTCGTCAGCACATCGCCCTCGACGTCGGCAATGGCCGCACAGGGATCGTCGGTCAGGGGCCATTCGGCCAGCCATTGGAGACGGAGTTCACGATCGAGGCAGTAGAGATTGGGGATGCCGGGGAGCAGGCCGTGGGGATGTTCCCGCACATAAAAACAGTGCGGTCCCCGGCAAAACTCGACCACGGCGGTCGCGAGCGGGGCGTGAAAGGCGGCGTGGACGCCTTCGCGGGTGAGTTGGCAAAGCGAACCGTCGATCACGGCGATGGATTGAAGCGGGGTGTTCAAAGGGTGGAACAAAAAAGGGAACACGCGGGTGGCGATTCGGCGACAACAAACCCGGACTTTTTGTGGTTGGTGCGCGCACCAATAATTTTCCTTGTTTGAAATTGGAGGGTGCGGCCAACTCTTGAACCAACCACACCCTCGGCTGTTTCCCAAACCTTCCCCACTATGAAATACTCCTCACTGGCTGCACTCCGCGTCAGTCTATTTGTTTTGATCGCATGGCTGACCGTGTCCCCGGCATCAGCCCAATCGGCGGCGAACGGCACCATCGAAGGCCGCGTCATCAATACCCGCAATGGCGAATACCTCGAAAAGGCGCGACTGACGATTGAGGGCACACAGCTTGAGACATTCACCGACTCGTCAGGGCAGTATCGGTTTTCCGGTGTGCCCGCGGGTCCGGTCAAGGTGCGGGTATTTTTTACGGGCCTCGACGTGCAGAGCGAGCCGGTGCTCGTCACCGCCGGGGCGACGGTGCAACGCGATTTCGACCTCGCCGCAGTCCAGAAGACCTCGGTCAAGGATAAGGACACGGGCATCGTGAAGCTCTCCGAGTTCAAGGTCGGCGCCTCGAAGGAAATGGATGGTGCCGCGATCGCGATCAATGAGCAGCGCTTTGCGTCCAACATGGTCAACGTCGTTTCGGCCGACGAGTTCGGCCACGTGGCCGAGGGTAACGTCGGCGAGTTTTTGAAATTTATTCCGGGTATCAGCATGGACTACGGCGGGGGTGATGCGCGCACGATTTCGCTGGGCGGTGCGCCGTCGAACAACGTGCCGGTGACGATTGGCGGATTCAGTCTTTCCAGCGCGGCGTCTTCGGGCACGAGCCGCACGGTCGAGCTCGAGCAGGTTTCGATCAACAACATCGCGCGGATCGAGGTTTATCACTCGCCGACGCCGGAGTCGCCGGGCTCGGCGCTCGCGGGCGGCGTGAACATGGTGCCGCGCGGAGCCTTTGAGCGCTCGAAGCCGGTGCTCAATTGGAGCACGTATTGGATGTTTCGTGATGC
>CAMBVX010000200.1 GCA_945871085.1 Opitutus sp. GAS368
CGCTGCCGACCATCTGCTGGTCGAAGCCGAATCCTTCGCCGCTTCCGGCGGTTGGTCCCTCGACACGCAGTTCATCGACATCATGGGCTCGCCCTACCTGATCGCCCACGGTCTCGGTCAACCCGTCAAAGACGCCACCACCACCGTCACCTTCCCCACTACCGGCACGTATCGCGTCTGGGTCCGTACTAAAGATTGGGTCGCCGAATGGAAAGCCCCCGGCACGCCCGGGAAATTCCACGTCCTCCTCAACGGTCAAGCGCTCGCCGAAACCTTCGGCACCAAAAGCGCAACGTGGTTTTGGCACGACGGGGGCACCGTCACGATCGCGAAAAAAGAAAACACCCTCGCCCTCCGCGACCTCCTCGGCTTCGACGGCCGCTGCGACGCGCTTTACTTCACCACCGATCTCACGACGCCGCCGCCCAACGACACCGCCCCGCTCTCCGCCTGGCGCAAGACCACCCTCGGGCACCCCGCCACGCCGCAGGACATGGGCGAGTTCGATCTCGTCGTCGTTGGCGGCGGCTACGGCGGCATGGGCAGCGCCCTCTCCGCGGCGCGCATGGGTCTCAAGGTCGCGCTCATTCAAAATCGTCCCGTGCTCGGCGGCAACGGCTCCTCCGAAATCCGCGTCTGGGCGATGGGCCTCGTGCGCCGTGGCAACTACCCGCACATCGGCGAGATGATCGAAGAGTTCGCCGATCGCGCCAAAAACTCGCCCGGCACCTACGAGGAATTCGGCGACGCGCAGAAGGAAGCCAAAATCCGCTCCGAGAAAAATATTTCCCTCTTCCTCAACGAGCACGTTTACGCCGCCACCACCATCGGCGGAAAAATCATGTCGGTCACGTCGCTCAATACCTCGACGAGCCGCGAGAAAAAATTCTCCGGCAAACTCTTCGTCGACTGCACCGGGCACGGCAGCCTCGCCCACCTCGCCGGCGCTAAATACGAAATCGAACTCAAAGACCTCCTCGGCATGTCCAACATGTGGGTCTGGTCCAACGATACCGCCCCGCGCACGTATCCAGAAACTCCCTGGGCGCTCGACCTTAAGATGGACGACTTCCCTTATCCCAAAATGGGCAAGGCCGACATGACCGAGCAGGGGAAGGGCGAGTGGTTTTGGGAAAGCGGTTTCAATAAACACCCGATCAACGATCTCGAGCTCATCCGCGATTGGAACCTCCGCGCCGTCTACGGCGCGTTTAACGCGATGAAAAACCGCGACGGCAAACCTGAACACCTCAACGCCAAACTCGACTGGGTCGCCTACGTCGGCGGCACGCGCGAATCCCGCCGCATCGTCGGCGATGTCATGCTCACTCACGAAGATATTATCACGAAAAAGAATTTCCCCGACGGCTGCGTGCCCAGCACCTGGAGCATCGACCTCCATTTCGCGAAGAAGGAATACGCCACCAAATTTGCCGACAATCCCTTCATCTCCGTCGCCGAGCACGACCGCCGCATCGACCGTGATTTCGGTTACCCGGTCCCCTACCGCTGCCTCTATTCCGTGAACATTGAAAACATGTTTATGGCCGGCCGAAATATCAGCGTCTCCGACCAAGCCCTCGGCACCGTACGCGTCATGAAGACCATCGGCATGATGGGCGAAGTCGTCGGCAAAGCCGCCGCCGTCGCCATCCAGCGCAACACCACCCCGCGCGGCGTCTACGAGCAGCACTGGAAGGAAGTTGATAGCCTGCTCAAACTCCCCGGCCGCGCCCGGCGCGCGAGCCTCGAAGCCCCTTTCCAAATTAGCGGCCCCGCACCGGCCCCGGTCGACGACAGTGGTGGTCGAGGGGCCGCCTTGTCCGCCCTCAAAGGCATCGTCGTCGACAACAAAGCCGCAAAGCTCACCGGCACGTGGAATTCCGGCGCCGGCCTCGAACACATCGGCCCCGACTACGCCTACGCCCGCGGCGCCGGTCACACCGCCAGCTTCCCGTTCACGGTCCCGACCGACGGCCGTTACGAAGTCCGTTTCGCCACCGCCCCGCACGAAAACCGCGCAAGCAACACCGCCGTTACCGTCCGCCACGCCGACGGCGCCGCTGCAGTCACCGTGAACCAAAAGAAGCCCGCCACGATCGAGAAAGTCTGGATCTCCCTCGGCACCTTCCGCTTCAAAGCCGGCCAACCCGCCGCCGTCGAAGTCGACGCCGCCACCGCCAACGGCAACGCCCACATCGACGCCGTGCAGGTGTTGTCGGCGAAATAATCACCGCGGTCCCCGCGCCGGGTCGCTCTCGCCGAAAGCGACCCCGGCGCTCCAACGCCCACCGCTCTCCGGGTTCAAAAAATCAGGTTTCTATTTCCGCAGCTCCGACCAGGCGATTGGCAATCGCCTGAAAAATCACCTCGCCCGTCGCCGGCGACGCCAGCGGGACCTGCCCACCGGGCGTGCCGAAATTCCCCACCGCGTCACGCAGCGCCTCGCGCACGGCGAACGCCAGCATCAGCGGAGGTTCCCCTACCGCCTTGCTGCCGTGAATCGTGCCCGGCTGGGTCGCATTGCTCAACAGCGTCACGTTAAACTCCATCGGCGCATCGCTGATCGCGGGAATCTGATACGTGCTCGCACTGTGCGTCAGCAGCCGCCCCTGCGCATCCCACTTGAGCTCCTCACTCGTGAGCCAGCCCATGCCCTGTACAAAGCCGCCCTCGATCTGTCCGCGGTCGATCCCCGGGTTCAGCGAATTTCCGACGTCGTGCACAATATCCACCCGCCGCACGCGGCTCATGCCCGTGTAGCCATCGACTTCGACTTCCGCCACCGCTGCGCCGCACGCGAAGTAGTGGAACGGCCGCCCCGAAGCGGTGCTCCAGTCCCATTGAATGCCGGGTGTCTTATAAAAACCCCCCGCACTCAAACTCACGCGGTCGAGATACGCCTTGGCGCATACCGCCGCAAAGCTTACGCGCCTCTCCGGACGCGTCGGCGCAAAAACTTCGCCTGCCTCAAAAACAATCTCGGAAGCTACGCCGATTTGTGGGGCGGGCTTTACGCCCCCCACCGCCCTGCCCACCTCCAGGGCAGCCAGCAACCCCACCGCTACCGGCACGAGCCGCTCCCGCAGCGTCACACACGCCGCCGCCACCGCCATCCCGTTGAGATCCGCGCCACTCGATGCCGCTGTGGGCGACGTGTTGGGAACCTTGTCCGTGGCCGTCGCCATGATGCGGACGGCGTCCGCCTTCACGCCCAGCTCCCGCATGGCGACGCCGAGCATCTTCACGTAAAGCCCCTGCCCCATCTCTGTGCCACCGTGGTTCACTTGCACCGAGCCATCCCCGTAGATCAAAACATACGCGCCCGCCTGATTGTAATGCGTCAGCGTAAATGAAATCCCAAACTTCAACGGCGTAATCGCGAGCCCGCGCTTCACGCGCGGGTGCGCCGCATTCCACATCGCGAGCGCCGCGCGCCGTGCCGCGAAATTCGACTCCGCCTTCGCCTGCGCCCAGATGGCCTGCAAACGATTGTCGCCGATGTCCTCGCGGTAGTGCGTGCGGTTCGTCTCGCCCGTGCCGCGATAGAGATTTCGCTCGCGCACCACTTCGGGAGGTAACCCGCAGGCCCGCGCCACGCGATCCACAATCTCTTCGATCACGAGCATACCCTGGGGCCCGCCAAACCCGCGAAACGCCGTGTGCGAAGTCGTATTCGTCTTCGCCACACGTCCCGTGAACTGCACCGCCGGCAGATAGTAAGCGTTGTCCAAGTGAAACAGCGCTCGGTCCAGAATCGGCTGCGACAAATCCAGCGACCAGCCGCCGTCCGACGTGAGTTCAATGTGCGCCGCCAGCAACATTCCTTCGGCATCGTGCCCCACGGAAAACCTCGCGTGAAACGGATGCCGCTTCCCCGTGAGCGCCATGTCCACATCGCGATCCAGCTGCACGCGCACCGGCCGCCCGGTCTTCACCGCGGCCAGCGCGACATAGGCCGCCCATGCATTACCCTGTGTTTCCTTGCCGCCAAAACCACCGCCCATGCGCGGCGCCTGCACGACGACTTTGTTGCGGGGCACGTGGAGCACCTCCGCCACGATTGTCTGAATTTCCGCGGGGTGCTGCGTCGAGGAATTCACCGTCACCGTCCCGTCCTCGCCTGCCTCCGCCCAAGCCGCCTGCGTCTCGAGGTAAAAATGTTCCTGCCCGCCGCATGAAAATTCGCCGTCCACTCGCGCCGGGGCCGCCGCCAGCGCCGCGGCACAATCGCCGCGCGTGAGCGTGTGCGGCGCGGTATGAAAACTCCCCGCCTCCAACGCCGCCGGAATCCCCACGAGCGCCGGCCCCACCTCATACTCCACTTCCACCAGCGCCGCCGCCTCGCGACACGCCTTCACCGATTCGCCGACGACCATCGCCACGATCTGCCCGTGAAACAAAATCTCGTCGGTCGCCAGCAACGGCTCATCGTGCCGCACCGGGCCCGTGTTGTTTTCGCCGGGAATGTCCTCCCCGAGCAGCACCGCCACGACCCCCGAGGCGCTCCGCGCCTTCGTCGCATCACGGCGCAAAATCTTCGCACGCGCGTGCGGCGCCATCACCGGCCACATCTCCAGCATCGACTGTCGCTGCGCCGTGTCGTCGACATAGCGCGCCGCCCCCGTCACGTGCCCCACCGCGCTTTCGTGGCGCAACTTCCGCGAAGCGTCCGCGACCACCCACGGCGAACTCCCTGCAAACGTCACCGCCTCGTCGTGCACGAGACTCGTTTCACCCGCTACAAATTTTTCCCACAACGACACCACCAGACCGCGCCGATAGGCCGCTCCACTGCGCACATCGTCGATCGGCGTAAACTCCCCGCGCAACACCTCTACCACACGCGGATCGTCCATCCGCTGCCCCATCAGCGCCGCCTCGGCCTTGAGCGCCCGCTTCGTCTGTGCGGCGACACCGCCATAAACCAGCCGCGCCTCGCGCACGACTCCCGCCGCATCCAGGTCCACCCGAAATGCCGCCGCGACAATGCTGATATCCAGCTCCACGCGGTGCGACACCTTCACCCACTCTACGCGTCGCGTTAGCCCCGGCACCGGCCCGCCCCGCAGCAAAATAATTTCCCGGATCACCTCATCCGCCCGCAGCACCGTCTGCCGGTAGCCTGTGAAAAAATCCGCCACCGCCACCGTGCGATCCGCCGTCGCCGACGACAGCACGAGCAGCGCATCGAGCGACATCAACACCGGCGCGCTGTCACCGATCGGCGAAGCCGTCGCGATATTGCCGCCGAGGGTCGCCCGGTTGCGGATCTGCCGCGCCGCAAACACCCGCAACATCTTCGCGAGCGACGGAAACTCTGGCGCAACTTTTTCCTCGATCACCGTCAGCGTCGCCCCCGCCCCGATCCGCCACACCTCCGGCGTCTCCACAATCGCGGTCAGTTCCGCCACACCCTCGGTCGAGATCAGCACCGGAAATTTCTTAAACCTTTTATTGATCTCCACGCCGATCTCCGTCGCACCGGCCACCAACTTCGACGTCGGATGCGCCGCCTTCAGTGCCAACAACTCAGCGAGCGCCGTCGGTCGGAAAAAAAATTCTCCGTTCGCCGTGTAGCTCATCCCCGCCGGCGCTGCCACGGGCTGCCCCAATCGCTCGGCCAACGCATCTTCGTAGCCGCGAGTGCCAGCGAGTGGATTCGGCTCGCTGGCGCTCGCGGCCACTCCGGCCGCATCCCGCGCCGCCACCGCCGCCATCATCGCATCGCGAATCGGCCGATACCCCGTGCAGCGGCACAAATTACCGGCGAGCTGATCGTGGATACTCGCGGGCGATTTCACGTCGTGGCGGTAGTAGCCCTCGAACATCGCCATCACGAAACCCGGCGTGCAGTAGCCGCATTGCGAACCGAAATGCTCCACCATGGCCTCCTGAACCGGATGGAGTCCTTGGACCTTGGTCATTCGCCCTGGGTCATTGGTCCTTGGTCCTTGCTGCTTACACCCTCCTCCCGTCAGCCCCTCGACCGTCACAACCTCTCTCCCCGCGAACATCGGAAGCAGTGCGATGCAACTGTTGATCGCCCGATACGTCGGCTTTCCATTGGCCTCACGCTCCACGAGCGCCACTGAGCAAGCACCGCAATCGCCCTCGGCACAGCCTTGTTTGCTGCCGGTGCGCCCGCTGCCGCGCAACCAGTCGAGCAACGTCGTCGTGGTCGCGACTCCCGCGACCCGCACGCGCTCCCCGTTCAAAATAAAATCAAAGCCCGCCGGTCCATTTTCCATGCAAGCTAAACAATACTAACCCCCGTCTCGCGCAAGGGAGGAGCCCGCTGGCGGGCGATTTGTCTCGGCGTCTCCTGAGCCACGCCCGCGGGCAGACGAGCCGCGCCCCCACACGATCTCCATCACCCGCCAGCGGGCTCCTACCCCGCGCCCTCACATCGCCGCCCGGTTCACATCCTTGTAATACAGATAACTCGCCGGCGCCTTGCCCATCGCGACAAACCACTGCGGGCAATACGAGGCCATCCAAATCACGTCGCCCGCCGCCACGGGATACCACGAGTCCTCCAGCCGATAAACGCCCTGCCCGGCCAACATCAACAACCCGTGCTCCATCACGTGCGTCTCCACAAAGGGCAACGTTGCTCCCGGCTGGTAGGTGAAAATATTCATCGCTAGGTCGAATGCCGGCACATCGGGCAACAGCACCTGCAACCGCGCTGCGGGGTCACCGAGGAACGGCTGCCCCGGCACCTTCGCCGCATCGCCAATGATCCCCTTTGGCGCCGCCACACCGCAGAGCGGCTCAAATTTCTTCTGAAACATCGTCACCCGCGTGCCTTTCTTTGGCGCCGTGATCGACCACGTCTCACCGGCCGGCGCGTAGAAAAATGCCCCGGTCGCGACTTTCTGTTTCAATCCACCCACGACGAGCGTCGCGCCACCCGTCTCAAAATATCCCGCCGTCTGCGTGACGCTCGACCCACCCGAGCCCGCTCCGCCCAACGCACTCCCGCCCACCTCAAACGTCACGAGCAACTGCGCGAACCGCGCGCCCAGTGCCGGGTTGATCAAGATGATCGTTGCCGCGCCGGTGATGCCCGGCACCACGCTTTTCACGTGACTGTCCGGAGCGATGAGGGCATGACGCGCAGCGACGCGCGTGCGGGTTTGGCCGTAGGGAATACTCATGGTGATAAGTGTAACATGATTCGTAGCCGCGAGCGTGAGCGAGTGGACCTCCGCCTCAAACTGCCCTCAGCACCGCGGCCGATGCGGTGCCAAAAACTGCCCCTTCTGGGGCAGATTCGTAAACCGTCCATCGGCGTAGATCGCCGTGCCCCGCACATAGGTGTGCGTCACGCGGGCCCGACTCTTTTCGCCCACGTAGGCACTGATCCGGTGCCGCGTCCAAAGCTCCTCCGCCTGAATCGTGCGCGCCTTCGTATACTCGATGAGCGAAAAATCCGCATCCCGCCCCAACGCAATTTGCCCCTTGCGATCATCAATCTGGAAACGCCGCGCGACATTGCGCGCCATCACGGCCGCCAACACCGGCAGATCCTTGTCCGCCGTTTTTTCGCATTCGGAAATCAACAGCTCAAAGCCGTGCTGCACGCCGCCGATCCCGCCCCACACGGCAAACATGTTCCCGGAATCTTTCATCTCCGGCCGCGCCGGCGAGTGATCCGACCCGACCGTCTGGATACGTCCGGCGCGTAACTCGGCCCACAGCGCCTTGCGCCGTTTCTCGTCGCGCAACGGCGGCGCGCACTTCGCGAGCGGCCCGAGACGCTCGACGTCTTTGTCGTTGAACAGCAGATAATGCGGACACGTCTCCGCCGTCACATCCACGCGCTGCAAGCGCGCGTCGGTGATGAGCGCGATGCCTTCCGGGCAGGTCACGTGCACAATATGCAGGGCACACTGCGTCTCACCCGCGATTTCCAACGCCGTGCGAATTGCCTCGAGTTCGACCTCGACCGGACGCGAGTCGAGCCACGCGCGCGCATCGGAGCGCCCCGCGGCCTTGATTTTTTCGGTGAGGGCTGCCGCCATCGCAGCGTCTTCCGCGTGCACCGCCACGGGCAGTCCGACCTTGGCCGCCCGCTTCATGCCTTCCCGCAGCGTCTTCGCGTCCACGTGCGGGAAGCTCGCGATCCCGCTGTCGCACATAAACGCCTTCAGCCCGACTGCGCCCGCGTCCCGCAGCCCCGCAATTTTGTCGAGATTCCCCGGCGTCAATCCGCCCCACAACGCGAAGTCGGTGCACGATTTCTCCTCGGCGATGGCCCGCTTTTCGCGCAATCCCGCCGCATCGAGCACCGGTGGCTCCGCGTTGAGCGGCATATCAAAAAACACCGTCCCGCCGCCCGCCGCGAGCGCGGCCGAGCCCGTCGCGATCCCCTCCCAGTCGGCGCGACCGGGTTCATTGAAATGCACGTGAGCATCAAGGATGCCGGGAAACACATAGCGCCCCTCCGCATCAAGCTCGGCGTCCGTGGCGTCCGTGACGCTGGGCGCCAGCCGGACGATCTTGCCGCGCACGATACCGATCTCGACCGCCAGCACGCCCTCCGGCGTCACCACGCGCCCACCGCGCACGATGAGATCGAGCCGTTCGGGCTCGTGAACAGTCTTGGCGTTTTCCCTGACAATCGGACCAGTGCGTTTCATGACGCGTGTTGCTGGGCCATTCTTTCAAGAAAGTCCACCATCACGCGCAATCCGATTTTGAGGTCCGCCGGCGAGGCATATTCGTCCGGGTGGTGGCTCAACCCATCCCGGCACCGCACAAACAACATCGCAACCGGCGTCAGCGCCGCCATCACGACGCCGTCGTGGCCCGCCCCGCTCACAAGCGAAAGGCTCGTCCCCTGCACCGCCTTCACGCTGCGTTCGAGCAGCGCCGTCAACCCCACGGAACACTCGACCGCGCAGTTATCCTGCGTGCGCTGCCACGCCACCGAAAGGCCACGCTGTTTTGCAATGCGCTTCGCCACTCTCCCCAATGCAAACAACGCCTCGCGCCGCACCGCGTCACGTGCGTGCCGCACATCCAGCGCATGCTCGACCAAGCCGGGAATGACATTGGCCGCACCGGGCGAAACCGTGAGCGCGCCGACCGTCGCCACAAGGCCCTCCGTGTTTCGCGCCAGCTGCTCCGCCGCGAGCGCAAACTCCGCCGCGCCCGTCAGCGCATCCCTCCGCAACGCCATCGGCGTCGTGCCCGCGTGTCCCGCCTTACCCGTCCATATCAACTTGAAGCGGCTCTGCCCCGCAATCGCCGACACCACACCCACCGCGAGTTTCTTCGCCGTCAGCACCGGCCCTTGCTCGATGTGCACTTCCACATAACCGAGCAACTCGCCGCGTTTGTGTGCCGCCTTCGGCAACGAAAATCTCCCGCCGCCCCATTCCTTCAACGCGTCGCCCACGCTTACTCCGGCGCCGTCTCGCAGCTCCAACGTTCTTGAACTTAATCGCCCGGTGTAGCCCTCGCTCCCGAGGTAAGCGCTCGCAAATCGCACTCCCTCCTCCTCGGAAAACCCCAACACCTCGACCGCGAAAGGTAGCTTCACGCCGCGTCGCTGCAATTCCGCCAGCGCCATGATCGGCATCAGCACCCCGAGCGGCCCGTCAAATTTCCCCGCATCCCGCACCGAATCGAGATGCGAGCCGAGCAGCAGCGTCTTCGCTCTCCGGCTCGAACCCTCGGCGCGCCCGATGAGATTACCCACCGGATCCTCCCGCACTGTGAGCCCGATCGCCCCCATCCATTCGCCCACGAGCGCATTCGCCCGGCACATCGCGGGAGACAAAAATGTGCGCGTGAGTTTCCCCTCCTCGTCGCTCACGCGACCGAGTTCGTCGAGCATCGCCATTAAACGTTTTGCCGCGTGCATGCGTGCGTCAACTTCCCCGATACGTGCTGTAGGCCCACGGCGTCACCAGCAGCGGCACATGGTAGCCGGCCGCCACGTCGGTGATCACAAAGCGGATCGGAACCTGGGTGAGAAACGTGCACTCGACGCCCCGCGCCGAGAAATAGTCACTCACGTGAAAGACCAACTCGTAGTTCCCCACCGCCATCGTCATTTCATCCAGCAACGCGCCATCCGTCCGTCCATCCGCATTGGTCGTCACGGTCTTGATCAACGCCAGTTCGGGCGTGCGGCGGAGCAGCTGAATCACCATGCCGACCGCCGGCCGGCCCGTGCTGAGATCCAAGACGTGGGTGCTGAGTTTGGCGGGCATTAGGAGACAGATTGAAGCAGATCGTTCAGACGCAGTCGGGCAATTTTTTCAATCTCGCCGAGCGCCGTGGCAAATTCGACCTCGGCCGCATGGGTAATTCGCGTCTGCATCGCCGCGAGAATCGCCGACTTATTGCTCAGCCGCGCACAGATGATGAAGGGAAAACCGAACCCCTCCACGTAAGCCGCGTTGAGTTCCTGAAACCCAGCCAACTCTGCCGTCGTGAGGTGATTCAATCCCGCGCTCGCCTGCTCCCGCGTGGATTCGGCCGTCAACTGGTTCTGCTGCGCCAGCCGTCCGGCTAGATCCGGGTGCGCCCGCACCAGCGCGAGTTGCCGCTCGCGCGCGGCGCCGCGCAGGGTCGCGCAGAGTTCCCCGTGCAATTGGGCCACACTCAGAAATGGACGCAGCGGCCAAGTCTCTTCCGCCACCCAGGGCGAGTGCTCGAAAAGATGCCCGAGCGTCGCCGTGAACGCGCCACGGTCGAGGGAGTTCAGATCGGTGAGCGTCGTCATTGCAATTGGGAGGAGCTTGCTCGCAAGCGATGGATCGAAAAATCACCGGCACGCGTTGCTACCGGCACCATCACGACAGCAATTCGTAGGCCGGCAGCGACAGAAATTCGTCAAACGTCGGGCTCTTCGACATACGCATAAAGAGTTCCGTCGCGTTCTTGAAGTGTCCGCCCTCGTAGCGTTCATCGCCGTATTCGGCGCGCATGTTCGTTAACTCTTCCGCGATCAGCTGATCGTAGAGGTCGGCCGTGATCGTGCGCCCGTCGTCCAATTTGGCCCCATATCGCAGCCACTGCCACAGCTGCGAACGCGAGATCTCCGACGTCGCCAAATCCTCCATCAAATTATGGATTGGCTCCGCGCCCGAGCCGCCCAACCACGCCTCCAAGTAGCGCACACCCACATGGAGATTCCACCGCACCCCGCCCTCGGTGATCGGCCCGTGCAACGGCTCAAGCAGGTTGGCCGCCGTGATTTTCACCTCGTGGAGACGATGCAGCTGGTTCGGTCCCTTCATGTGCTGCGCAAACGCCTCCAGCGCCGCCGCCACGAGCCCCGGGTGCGCGACCCACGTGCCATCGTGACCATCGGCCGCCTCGCGGACTTTATCGGCATAGACTTTGGCGAGCGCGGCCTCGTTGGCCGCCGGGTTGTTCTTAATCGGAATTTGCGCTGCCATCCCACCCATCGCGTAAGCACCATGGCGATGGCACACGTTGATCACGTGCAGCGCATAGGCGCGGAGAAACGGCACCGTCATCGTGATCAGCGTGCGGTCGGGGAAAAGATATTCGGGACGATTCCGGAATTTCTTCACAAAACTAAACATGTAGTCCCACCGGCCACAGTTGAGGCCCGAGGCGTGCTCGCGCAGCTCGTAGAGAATCTCCTCCGCCTCGATGCAGCCCAAAATCGTCTCGATCAACACCGTCGCCCGCACCGTGCCCTGCGGGATCCCGAGCGCCGTCTGCGCATGGATGAATACATCGTTCCAGAGCCGCGCCTCCAGGTGACTCTCCATCTTCGGCAGGTAAAAATACGGGCCGCTCCCGCGCGCGATCAGTTCCTTGGCATTGTGGAAAAAATACAGACCCCAATCGAAGAGTGACGCCGAGATACGCTTTCCGCCGAGCAACGCGTGCTTCTCCTCCATGTGCCAGCCGCGCGGACGCGCCACGATGGTCGCGATCTTGTCCTTTAACGCGTATTTCTTCCCTTCCGGGCTCTCGAACGTGAGTGTCCGCCGCGCCGCATCGCGCATGTTGATCTGGCCCTCGATGACGTTTTCCCAGGTCGGCGAGTTCGCATCCTCAAAGTCCGCCATCCAGCACTGCGCCCCCGAATTGAGGGCATTGATCGCCATCTTGCGATCCACCGGCCCGGTGATCTCCGTGCGACGATCAACCAAATCCGGCGGCGGCGGCGGCACCTGCCAATTCCCCGCGCGAATATGCGCCGTCTCCGTCAAAAAATC
>CAMBVX010000201.1 GCA_945871085.1 Opitutus sp. GAS368
GACCGATCTCTTCAAGAAATAGGGAAATTCATCACCTAATGAACTTCATCCGCCAATCCCTCGCTTGCTGTCTCGTCACCGCTAGCTTTCTCCTTGGCGGCTGCGCCACCGCAACCAAGTCCACCGACATGGTTGCTACACCCGCCACCCCCGTCACGAAACACGCCGGCGCAGTGACTGTGAACGTCACGGGCGGCAGCGAGACCTCTCCCATGTGGAAATCCATGGTCTCCGATACCGACTTTGCTGACGCCATCCGCGCATCCATTAAACAATCAGGCCTCTTCGCAGCGATTGGGGCTCGCACCGCATCCGACTACCAGCTCGATATCCAGCTCGTCCGCCTAGTTCAGCCGAGCTTTGGCGCATCATTTAAGGTCACGCTTGAAACCAGTTGGTTTTTGAAAAGTAGTCACGACCAGAAAATGATCTGGCAAAAATCTGTCACATCGAGCCATTCCGCCACGATGGGCGAAGCATTTGCCGGCGTCACTCGCCTTCGCCTCGCGACAGAGGGCGCGGTGCGCGAGAACATAAAGGACGCTATCGTCCAGATGGGCACGCTGACCCTCCCCTGACGCCCGCATGCCCGACCCGCTGCACACCCGCCTCAAAGTTCTCATCGTCGAGACCCTCAAGCTCGACGACGTGCTCCCCGAGGACATCCCGGACGAAGAGCCGCTCTTCGGCTCGCCGCGTTTCGGGCTCGATTCGATCGACGCACTCGAACTCGTCCTCCGCCTGGAAAAAGAATTCGGCCTGAAGATCGGCAGCAGCGAAGAATCCCGCCGCGCCCTGTCCAGCGTCGCCGGTCTCGCCGCCTACATTCGCGCCCACCCGCCCGGCTCACCGCCCTGATCCGCGCCCCCGCATGAACCGGACGACTGCGGACCAACTGCCGGCAGGAATCGAAGCCTGCGACTGCCTCACGCCGTTCGGCGACGCCCCCACCACCGCCGCCGCCCTGCTCGCCGGCCGGAGTGCACTCGCCCTCACGCCCGTGCTCGGCCGCGACGGTGGCGATCCTGTGCCGCTCGCCCTCCTCGGCCCGATGGATGAGACCCTCTCGCCGCGCTGGCTCCCGGCCCTGCGTAGTCTGGCCGCCACCAGTCCCGCCGGTGAATGGGGCTCGGCGCGCGAGCCCGTGATCGTCACGAGCAGCAATTTCGGCGTTGGCAGCCTCTACGCCTTCACGCGCGACCGCGATGCGCGGCACCTCGCTCACGGCACGCCGTTCGCCAGTGTGGAATTTCTCCAACGCGAACTCGGCTGGGGCGAACACGTCACCGTCTTCTCCCACGCCTGCGTGACCGCGCACCTCGGGCTCGCCCATGCCGCGCGCCTGTTGCACGCCGGTCTCGCGGAGCGCGTGCTCGTGTTCTCCTTT
This sequence comes from Opitutus sp. GAS368, assembly GCA_945871085.1. Lineage (GTDB taxonomy): Bacteria > Verrucomicrobiota > Verrucomicrobiia > Opitutales > Opitutaceae > GAS368. The sequence goes on from CAMBVX010000201.1 coordinate 1,388, forward strand.
GACTTCGTCAGCCCCTTCGTCGCCGGCGGATTTCACCGTCTGAAAATTCTCAACGCCGCGTTCCCTGCGCCCTACGCGAACCGCGACACCGGTGCCATCGGCCTCGGCGATGGCGCGGCGTTCGCCGTGCTCACCCGCGCAGCCGCGCCCTTCCGCCTCGCGGCGCACGCGCTGCACAACGAAATGTTTCACTTCACCGCCAACCGCCCCGACGGCACCGGCTTCGATGTCTGCGCGTCCGCGATCGCTGCGGCCGCCGCTGGACGCCGCGTCTGGGTCAAAGGCCACGGCACGGGCACGCTGGAGGCCGGCCGACTAGAAGCCGAATCCATCGCCCGCCATTTTCCCGGCGCCCCGCTCACCGGCTGGAAAGGCAGCCTCGGCCACACGCTCGGCAGTTGCGGACTCGTCGAACTGGCCGTCGCACTCGCAGCCCTACGCGCCCAAAAAATCCCCGGCACCGTCGGCACCACCGAGCCCACGTTTACCGATGCCGTCGCCCTCTCACCCTTTGCCGCCACCGCCTTCGACGGCGCGATCCTCACCAGCAATGCGTTTGGCGGCGCCCACGCCGCGATGCTGCTCAACTATGACTGAGCGCTTCCTCCACCATCTGCGCGTCGAACTGCCGCCCGCCGACGAGACGGCCACTATCGCCCGCTCGCGTCTCGCCGAAAAATTTCCCCGCACCGCCCTGCGCCGCATGACGCACCTCGGGCTCCTCGTCGGCTCCGCCCTCGACGGCGCGCCCCTCGGCCCCGACGATGCGCTCGTGTATGCCACGACGTTTGCCGAAACCCGCGCTCTCGAAGATTTTCTCGCCAGCTTTCCGGCGGCGAGTCCCCTGCTTTTCCAAACCTCGATTCATCCCGGCGGTGTGCAACAGGTCCTCATCGGCCGCCAGCAATCCCTCGCCCGCCTCTGGCCGCTCGCTGGCCGAGCGCGGCTCGTCGAACAGGCACTCCTGGCCGCTCTGCTGGAGCCCGCCCCACGCGTCGCCCTCGTGGGCGGCGAGGAGCGCGGCACGTGGATGCTTGATCACGGCATGGCGGCGGCGCGCCCCTTTGCCTTCGCCACGATCCTGACACGCGAACCCGCCGGAGCCCTCGGCCGCATGGCGTTCGCACCGGGATCGGGTGGCGCGGGCATCTTGCCCGTGATCGGCCAAACCCACGGGCAAGATGCCCGTGCCACTTCGGACGATCCCTGCCCGACCCTCGAAGCCTTTGCCGTCGCCCTCGCCGCCCATCTCCCGCTCCGCTGGCATAACACCTCCGGCGTATGGTCACTCGACTGGCTATGACCGCGCCTCCCATCGCCGCCGCCCCGCGCTCCCCGCGCAATCCCGGCCCGAGCTGGGGCTACGGTTTTCTCCTCTGGGCCGAGCGTTGGTGGCCCCGCTGGTTTTTCCGTCCCATGCTCATGCTCGGCACCTGGATCGCCGTCGCGCGGCTGCCCAGCCAACGCGCCCACTCGCGCGCCTACCTTGCGGTCGCCCTCGCGCGCCCGTCGACGCTGCTCGACGTGTGGCGGCATTTTTTCACTTTCTCCGATTCCCTCCTCCTCAAGCTTCGGGCCGGTCGCGGCGTTCCCGTTCGCTGCACGCTCGCTCCGGAAAACGCGGCCGCCTTCGACGCCCTCGTGCGCTCCGCACGGCCCGCGCTCTTCGGCACGTTTCACTTCGGCGGCTCCGACCTTCTTGGCTATCTCCTCGGCGAACGCGGCCGGCGCGTCTCGATCATCCGTCTGCGCGTCGGCAACTCCGACGACACCCGCCTCCTCGGTCAACGTTTCGGCGACAAGGTGTCGTTTCTCTGGATCAACGATCCCGCCAATCTTCTCTTCGACTTAAAAGCCGCGATCGAGGCCGGCGCGTCCCTCGCCCTGAAATGCGACCGCTTGGAGTTCAGCGCGAAGACCGAGTCATTTTTCTTTCTCGGCGCGCGTCGCGTCTTTCCGTTTACGATCTACCACCTCGCCCTACTCTTCGACCGGCCCGTGGCCTTCTGTGTCGCCGTGCCCGCAGCGCCCCCGGGCGACGAGCTAGACGTCTTCGCATCGCCGGTTTTCACTCCCGATCCCACCGCCTCCCGCTCCACGAATCTCGCGGCGGCCCGACTCCACTTTCAAGCTGTCCTCGTGCAACTCGAAGCACTCGTGCGCCGCCATCCGTTGCTTTGGTTCAACTTCCTCCCACTCAATCCCGTCGCCGCCGTGTCGGTCCCCACCGCTCCGCGCCCGACCTGCACGCCATGATTTTCCGACGCGCGATCACCTTCGTCGGTTACTATTTTACGCTAGTGTTCTTTGGCGCGTTCGGCCTCACCCTCAGTTGCCTCGCCCTCCTTTGTGGCGCACTACCCGCCACCGACCGAACCGAGCGTTTTTTTCAGCGCCTTATCCACCGCAGCTTTGCGCTCTTCATCTGGTGGGTGACCATCTCCCGTCAATTTCGCGTGAGCTATCAGGGCTTGGAGCGACTCCCGGCGCGTCGCCAAGGCCTCGTCGTGATCGCCAACCATCCCACGCTCACCGATATCACCTGCCTCCTCGCCCGCCTGCCCGAGGCGGTGTGCGTCTTTAACCCGGCCATCCGCCGCAATCCCGTGCTCGGCGCCGCCGCTCGTCGCGCCGGCTATCTCGCCGGCGACGGAGGCTTCGATGTCGTGCGCCAAGTCACCGACAAAGTCGCCGCCGGTCACACCGTGATTATTTTTCCCGAAGGCACGCGCACGCCGGTCGGTGAATCCCTCCTGCCGCTCAAGTCAGGGTTCCTGCTCATCGCGCGCCGCGCCCGCGTGCCCGTTCAACTGGTTCGCCTCACGTGCTCTCGTCCCGTCCTCGCCAAAGGCCGCGCGTGGTGGAAACTTCCGCCGTTGCCCGCAAAGATGCAGGTGGCCATCGGCCCATGCCTGCGCGTTTCTCCCGACGCCGAGACCGTCAAAGCCACCGCCGAAATCGCCGCCTGGTTTCGGGCCGCACCAGAGGCCGCTGCTTGCCAGGTTTGGTCGCCCGCCCTCACGCTGGCCGAGCCGCTCAAGCTCGTGCCATGACCGCCGCTTCGCCCACGCACCTCGTCCTCCTGCCGACCTACAATAGCGGCCCGCGCCTGCGCGAAGTAGTGGCCGAAACATTGCGCCACTGGCCGCACGTGCTCGTCGTGGTGGACGGCAGCACTGACGGCAGCGGGGCCACGCTGAACGACCTCGTCCGCCGTGAACCGGGCCTCACTGTGCTCACACTTCCACACAATTCTGGCAAAGGCGCCGCCGTGCTCGCTGGAGCGCAGACGGCCCGTGCGCGCGGCTTCACCCACGCCCTCGTCATGGATGCCGACGGCCAGCACCCCGCTGCAAGTATCAGGGAATTCATGACTCACTCGCAGCGGCAACCCGAAGCGCTCGTGCTCGGCCGCCCGATTTTTCCGCCGAACATTCCACTCGCCCGTCTGCACGGCCGAAGACTCAGCGTCGGCCTCGTCCGCCTGGAAATCCTCGGGGCCGGCATCGCCGACCCGCTCTTCGGCTTCCGCGTCTATCCGCTCGCTCCCCTGCTCGTCGCGCTCGGCGCGCGCCGCAGTGGTCGTCGCTACGATTTCGATACGGAGGCCGCCGTGCGGATGTCCTGGGCCGGCGTGCCGCCGCTGAATATCCCCGCGCCCGTGCGCTATTTTTCGCGCGCCGAGGGCGGAGTGTCCCACTTCCACTACCTGCGCGATAACGTGACCCTCGTCTGGCTGCACACCCGCCTTATCACCGAACTGCTTCTCCTGCGCTGGCCCGCCGCACTCCGCCACCGTCGGCACCAACAGGCCTCCGGCGTCCGTCCCGCCGTGCCAAGCTACTCCCCATGAAACGCCTTTCACTCCTCTGCCTCAGTCTGCTCTTGGCAGCTCTGGCCCCGGCCGCCGAGACCGATCCCCTCGCCGCACCGGCCAACCGGATCGCCCCCGGCGATCCCGCTTGGCAAGACCTCGTGGCTTCCTTCGCGCGCCGGCCCGACGCGACCGCAGATTTTTCCGAACAACGCTTTTTCCCTTTCAAGAAAACCCCCGTGGAACTCAAGGGCGAGTCCCGCGTCTCGGCCCGGCACGGCCTGAGCCTGCACTACACGGCACCGGAGGAGCGCACCGTGATTCTTGATACTCAGGGCGTTCTCATCCGCGACGCCCGCGGGGAAACCGCCGCGCCCGCCGATCCCCGCGCCGCCGCCGCCAACGCCGCCCTCGTGCAAGTCTTGCGCTTCGACCTGCCAGCCCTCGCCGAAGCCTTTGAGCTTTTCGGCCAGCGCGACGGCACCGCCTGGAAACTCGCCTTCGTCCCTCGTGCCGCCGAACTCCGCCGCGCCGTCGGCCAGATCTTGGTCGCAGGCAACTCTGATGCCGTGAACCGCATCGAGATCCGTCGGTCCGCCAAACAATTCGTCGCGATCCTGATTGGCCCGCCACGGCCCGCACCCTTTACCGCCGACGAGTTAAAGCGATTTTTCCGCTGAAACGTATGACGTTTCGGCGCCGCCAATTTCTCGGCTGGGGACTTCTCGGCGTCGCCACCCTCCTCGGTGCGCTCTGGCTCGCCCGCCTCGACTACGCGCAGAAAATCTCGAGCGATGTGCTCGATCTCATCCCCGCCGACGAACGTGCGCCCGAACTGGCCCTCGTCCGCCAACTCGCGAGCCAAGCCGAAGCGCGGACGATGTTTTTCGTGCTCACGGGCGCCGACGGTGCGCCGGCCCCCGCAGCAGCGGCCGAGCGTTTCGCCGCCGCGCTCATCCAGTCGGCCGATTTTGATCAAGCGCTGCCGATTGCCGACCCCGCCTCACGCGATGCGCTGGGCCGCGAGTTATTTTCTCAACGCTTTGCGCTGTTGTTTCCCGATTGGCTCCGCGCCCGTGAAGCTGCGCACGCCGCTGCGACCACCACCACGCCCTTCGCTGATTGGCTCGCAACCGATACGACCGCCGCCCTCGGTCGATTCCTCGCCACGCCCGAGGCGCTCGTATTCCAGGACGTGATTCCCGCCGATCCGCTCTTGCTGATGCCCGGCGCCGTGGACCGCCTCAAAGTCGGCCTCGCCCTCGTGCAACCGGCTGCCGCCACGCCCGCACCGCCCACGCTCGTCTGGGCGCGACTCGCGGCCTCCCCGCTGAGCGACGCCGGCCAGACGCCCGCCTTTCAGTCCATCGAGCGCGCCACGGCTGGGCTGCGCGCCGAGTATCCTGGCCTTGCGGTCGCCTCCACCGGCGTGAATCGCTTCGCCGCCGCGAGCCGCGCCCGCATCGAGCAAGAAGTCACTTGGCTCAACCTCGTCTCCGTCGCGGCCGTGCTCGCCGTCGGCCTCGTGTTCATCCGGCGTCTTCATCGTGGGCTCCACCTTGTGCCGGTCGTGCTGCTTTCGGTGCTGGGCGCCTGGGTCTGCACCACGCTGGTCTTCGCACGTGTCCACGTGCTGGTCTTCGTCCTGGGATCGCTCCTCACCGGCGTCGCGATCGACTATGGATTTTATCTATTCATGCAGCCGCCGCTGCACCCGGATGAGGACTATTGGGCCAAGGTCCGCCGGCTCGCGAAGCCGCTCCTCGCGAGCTGTTTTACGACCGTCGCCGGTTTTGCCCTCCTGCTGTTTTCGGAATTGCCGCTCATCCGCCAGCTCGGCGTTTTTGTCGGCACCGGTCTCGTCTGTGCGCTGGTCGCCGCCGTGGTTTATTTTTCCACCGTGAAAAATTCGTTTCTCGAAGCCCGCGTGTTTCGTGGCGGGCAAGCAATGCCGACCGGAGTGCGGCGCGGCCTCCGCCGGCTACTCCTCGTCGTCTGGCTCTTCGCGCTGCCCGGCCTCGCGCGGCTCACGTGGAATGACGACATTCGCGAACTGGAAATCCCCTCCCCAGAATTAAAACGCGAGGACGCGCGCATCCGGGCGCTCTTCGGCGACCGCTCCGACCGCACCGTGTATCTCACCTACGGTGCGAGCCTCCGCGAGGCGCGCGACTCGCTGGAGAAACTCACTGCGTGGCTGACAACGGTCGGCAGCGGTCGCACGCAGGCGGTCGGCCTCGGAGCAGTGGTGCCCACGCCCGCCGACCACGACCGCGCAGTGCGCTTCGTGCGCGAACACCCCGAGTTCCCTGCCCGCTTACGCGCGGAGTTCGCGGCGGCTGGCTACGACGAAGGCGGGTTCACCGTCTTCTTCGATGACTATGCGCGCTTCGCCGTCGGCCCCGGCGCAGCGGGACTCGAGATCGCGGTGCGGGCGCTCCAAGCGAAACTCACCGGCCCGCTCGGCCTGCTCCTGCACGATGGACAGCCGCTGAGCTGGTTCGTCACGGTGGCGCGTGACGCGCCCACAATCACGCCACCCGCCGAGACCCACACGGTGAGCGCCAATCAGCTCCAATCGCTCAACCGAATTTTCAGTCGCTACCGCCAGTCGGCGCTGTGGCTCAGTCTCACGGGGCTGGCGATCGTCGGCGCGGGCGTGCTCCTCACCTACGGACTGCGCGACGGCGTGCGGATCTTCGCCATCCCTTGCGGCGCCTGCCTCGGCCTCTTCGGCGCGCTCGGCTGGCTCGGCCACCCACTCAATCTGTTTCATCTCCTCGGGGCGTTTCTCGGCGTGTGCTTGACGCACAACTACTCGATCTTCACCGCGACCTCCGCCTACCTGCGCGAGCCGCCGCCCGTCTCGGTGCGCATGTCCGCACTGACGACCGCCGCCTCCTTCGGCGTGCTGGCACTCAGCGGCATTCCCGTGGTGCGCGCCCTCGGCTCGACGGTGGCGCTGATGGTCGTGCTCTCGCTCGTGCTGATCGAATTCGAACATCTTGCGGCACTGGGGAAGAAATCATGAGCTGCGCCCTGCTCAGCGCCTGGGGAAAAACCCTCCGCCGCTGCGGCGACGACCGCGCCGTGACGCAGGCGGCCGACGGCCACGCGGTGACCTTTCGCGAACTCGACCTGCGCGCCACGGCGTGGTTGGCCACGCACGCACCCGACCCGCGCGCGCTCGCGGGCCGCGCCGTGGTCTTCGCTGTGCCGAATGGCCTTCGCTGGTTTGAGATTTTCCTCGGCCTGCTGCGCGCGGGCGCGGTCGCCGTGCCGCTCGACGCGGCCGAACCGGTCGCGGCGCAGCGCCGGATCGCGGAGGCCTTGCGCGCCGGTTTTTGGTGGGATGGTGCGCGCCTGACGTCATTGCCGGACCCGCGGCGATTTCGCGATCCGGCGGTTTGTCTCATCAAGCTGACCTCGGGCACCACCGGCCAACCGCGCCCTTTGATTTTCACCGCCGCACAATTCCTCGCCGATGCGCAGCAAGTCACCGCGACGATGGGCATCCGCCCACGCGACCTGAACTACGCACTCATCCCGCTCGGCCATTCCTACGGCCTCGGCAATCTCACCGGCCCGCTCCTCGCGCACGGCGTGCCGCTGGTCTGCGGTGCGTCACCTCTGCCCCACGCGATTGCGGCCGATTTCGCACGCTGGCGTCCGACCGTGTTTCCCGGTGTCCCGGCGATGTGGCGCGCCCTGGCGGCCTCGGAGGTGGCGCTGGCGAGCTTACGTCTCGGGATCTCGGCTGGCGCACCGCTGCCTCCCGAGGTCGCGCGTGATTTCGCCACGAGGTTCGGCCGCAAGCTGCACAGTTTCTACGGCTCCAGCGAAACCGGCGGAATCGCCTACGACCCGACGGGCGCGGCGACGCTGACCGGCGGCGTCGGCTGCGCCATGCGCGGCGTGGAGCTTTCGCTCCAGCGCGGCCAACGATTGCTCGTCAGCAGCGCCGCCGTGTTTACGCACGGCAACCGCCACCGGGAAAAAATGATCGGCGCGTGGATCATGGCCGACCGGATGACCCTCGATTTGCGTGGCCGGGTGACCCTCCTCGGGCGGCGGGGGCGCACGATAAAACTCGCGGGACGCCGCGTCGACTTGAGCGAAATTGTTACCTGCCTTGGCCGTCTGCCGGGCGTCCGTGACGCGTGGGTCGGCGTCAGCTGCGGGGCTGATCCGGTGCTCGGAGCCGTGATCGCCACGGAACGACCCGTCGGGGAGTTGCGCACCGCGCTCCACCCAGCGCTCGCTCCTTGGAAAGTCCCCCGCAAATGGCTCACGGTCTCCGCCCTGCCGATTACTGCCCGCGGGAAGACGGACGGGCGGGCCACTCAGGCCCTCTTGTTCCGTTAGCCGGAACCCACCGCCGCACCCCACAGGGTTGCCTCAATCTCGACATTGAGTTCGGCGCGGCAGATCGCCGCGTGCAAATAAGTCACGCGATCACCCTCGCGGAACAAGCGCCGCTCAAGCATGCCCGCCACCTCCGACAATTCTGCGGGGTGCCGGAGGTATACCTTAAAATGGCGGCGTAAACATGCGCCCGCAGAAAGTTCGGAGCCCAGCCGGGCCGCGCGGGAGATCTCTTTCAGATTTTCCAGCGCGCAGGCCACTTGGTCACGCGTGCAATGCGGCGCGACGGAGCGATGCCCGCGGATCGCCGCCGTGCCCGATACAAACACCACTCGTGCGCCCCCCGCTTCCGTTACCATCGAGGCGCGGGCAAAACTCGGCGCCCGCGGACCGTAGTCGCTCGGGTATTCGTAGGCGGGCACCTGGAGGGGATTCTCAAAATGTTGCGGTGCCACGGTGCTCGCGACGAAAAGCACCGTGAGCTCTTTTGCCGATGTGCCCACCGCAGACGCGGCTGGCATCGCGGCCCTAAAATTCGCCCCGTGCCCTTGCTCAAACGCCTCTGAACGCCCCCGGCAAAACTCCTGGTAGTTCTCCAAGCCGGACGAAGCTGGTTCGTTGATCGCGGGCACATAGTTCCACACGCGCGCCAAATACCGGCCACGCGTTGCCGAAAAAATCCCGCCGTAGAGCCGTTGGCTTACGGCCGCCAAATCTCCGTCCGGAACCACCTGCGCTATCCCCAACAACCATTCGCCGGATGCAAACAGCGTGAATTCATCCGCCCGGTCGACCGGCTGCGCGTCGCCGAAAATATCCTCCACCGGTTCGCCGGCCAATACCGGCGGGCCCGCCTCAAAACGAGCGGCGAGACCACGACCCAAGGCAATCTTGAGCGCCGCACGCTCCGCAGTCGTGCTGAACATTGGCGCGACTATTTCGCCCCGGCGGCCCGCGTCAGAATCTTGGTCAGGTCGCCTTTGATGTATTTGATCCAGCCGGTGGGTTGTTCCGGTTTCTCGCGCACACCCGTCGACTTGCTCACCTGCCAACCGACACAGAAAATTTCCACCTGCTTATCCGTCAGCACGAGCGTCAACGTCGCCTCGTTACTCCGGTGTTTGAGGTAGCCGACCACCCGCTCATCCGACTTTGATTTCACTTCCCACTGCCGACCGATGAGCGCTTGTTCGGCCGCTGTCTGCACCTGCGAACGACTCAGCCCGGACGGTATCGCCACGCTTCCCGCCGCCTGACCGAGATCGTTTGATTCCGCCGCGCCGCCTACCGCCACCGCCCACGTAAAAAGCATCGCCGCAAGCGCGTGCCGCATAAATGCCGAATAAAGTTTCATCGGCCGACGGTCTCGCCGCGCTCCGGCTTGAGCAAGGAAATATCTGCCGCGAGGCCCCCGGCGGCAGGGCTATTTTCGTCAGAAGTGCCAAACCCAGCCGACCGTAAATCCGACCGCATCGATGCCCGGATTTGGGTTTGTCCGGCCACCATTTGACAGGTGCTGAAACATCACGCCAACCGTGCCCCGCACGTTGGCCCGGAGCTTATATTCAATCCCACCGCGCGCGAACCAGTTGAGGGTGAAGTCCTGCCCTTGGCCGCCTTTGACTCCCCGCGAATCAATGGCTCCCACGCCGCCGCCCGCTCCGCCAAACACCGACCAGGTCCCTGCCATGTTCCACCATTCCACCGAAGGCGAACCGGCGACGCCGACGTAGTGCGCCTCCGGCCCCTGCTGAATCCACGTGCCAAGCAGCGTAAACCGATGCCGCACCACTAGCCGCGATCCGTCGGTGAATTCGTGACCAAGAAATTCCGCCGAACGCCACGAGAGTTGGGTTGGCACGAGCCGGTAGGCCAGCGGAGTGCTCGGGCCGACTTGCCAGAGCACGCCGGATTCCACGCCAAGGTCCGCCGCCGCCCATGGCTGGCTTGTTTCTGCCCCGTGTAGTGCACTCCCCAGCACGATGAAAGAAAACCCGGAATGCCATCGACGAAGAGAGGGGAGCATAGTGGAGAGAGTTGTCCGAAAGCGCACGGGCTGCGGGCGGCAAGAAGGTGCTGCCGCAGGAGTCAATGGACCCAACACCGAGCCGCCAACAACCTCAAGTTCGTCGTTTTTACGGGTCGTTTTCACGGGTTGATCCCGCGGTGCATTCTCCCTCGCTCCTGCCGCCGTCCCACGTGCACAAAGACCCCTTAGGTAACCCTACCCGCCGCGCGTTTCGCGTTCATGGAGTCGTGGGCGTTCGTGAGTGAGCCCGCAGCGGCGACCGCTGGGCGATCACGCTCATCACCACGATCACGACTGCGCTCATCCCCCGCAGCACGCGGTCGTCGCGGCAAAGAAGATTGCCCCGCGTGTGACGTTTGTTCCATCGTCGCCGCTCCCCGCATGAAGCCTCCTCGCTTTTCCCTCGTCGCCGTGTGCGTGCTCGCGACCGCCACTTGGGCGTTTTCCCAGGGAGCCAGACCGAACATTATTTACCTCCTCGCCGACGATCTTGGCTACGGCGATCTCGGCAGCTACGGCCAGAAAATCATCCGGACACCGCGTCTCGATCGTATGGCGCAGGAAGGGATGCGATTCACCCAACACTACGCCGGCGCTCC
>CAMBVX010000202.1 GCA_945871085.1 Opitutus sp. GAS368
CGCGACCTCACCGATGCGGTGGCCGTGCTCGCACCGTTGCTCGCGGGTGATGCGCCGGTGGTGCAGCGGCTGAGGGCGTTGTGGACGCTGAACGTCGCGGGTCGCCTCTCGGCGGAACAACTCGCCGCGTTGCTCGGTGATCGCGACGCGCATGTCCGCCGCTGGGCCGTGCGTTTGCTGGTGGACGACAAGTCGCGGCCACCCGCGTCTGGAACGGTGGAGCGCCTTGCGCACCTAGCCGGCACCGAGCCCGACGCCACCGTGCGCCTCGCGCTGGCGAGCGCGTTGCAACGACTCCCGGCCGCAGCCGCCGCCAACGTGGCGCTGCCGCTCGTGCGGCGCGGCCAGGATGCGGCCGATCACAACCTGCCGCTGATGCTTTGGTATGGCGTGGCACCGCTCGCGTCGTCGCCCGGAGTGCTGGAGAACATCGCCCGCGAGACGCGCATCCCGACGGTCGCGCGCCTCGCCGCGCGACGGCTCACCGAGGAAATAGCCACGGCGCCGGCGCGGTTAGATACGCTGCTGGCCGGCACCGCGCAGACTCCGGCGGAGGTGCGGGGCGCGGTGCTCGATGGCGTGGCGCAGGGTTTGGCCGGCCGGCGCAATTCGCCACAGCCGGCCGGGTGGGAGAAGCTGCGTGACGCTTACACGACCGGAGTGTCGCTTGCGGTGGTGCGGCGCTTTCGCGAGTTGAGCGCGCGGTTCGGCGAGGCGCACGCGCTGGAGGAATTGCGCGCTGAGGCGCTCGACACAGCGGTGCCCACGAGTGATCGCCGCGCGGCGTTAAAGGTGCTGACCGAGACTCGCGCGCCGTCACTTCGCGAGGTCTGCGAGCAGTTGGTCGGAACACCTGCGCTCACTGCGACCGCCGCTGCGGGGCTCGGGACCTTTGACGATTCCGCTGTGGCCGAAACGCTGCTCGGCGCGTGGCCGCGGATCGCGGCGGTGGATCGCTCGGCGGTTGTCGGGGTGCTGGCGACGCGAACTGCGTGGGCGGCAAAGCTCGTTGATGCGCTCGCGGCCGGGCGGGTTGAACGCGCGCACATCAGTGCCTACCACGCCCGGCAGATGCGCACGCTGGGCGATCCCGCGTTGGCGAGCCGGGTCGAAAAGACCTGGGGCCGCCCACCGGCGGAAGTGAGCGACCGTGAGGAACGCGCGCTGATGAATCTTTGGAAGCAACGTCTGAGCCCCGCGGTGCTCGCCGAGGCCGACCGCGCCAACGGACGCACCCTCTTCCAAAGCCGTTGTGCCGCGTGCCACACGCTCAACGGAGCGGGCGGCGCCATCGGCCCCGACCTCACCGGCAGCGCGCGGGACAACCTCGCCTACCTCCTGGAAAACATCATCGCGCCCAACGCCATTGTGCCCGATGCCTACCGGCTCGTGGCGTTCACGCTGAAAGACGGCCGCGCGGTGGCGGGCATGGTGCGTGAACGTTCACCCAGCGCGGTGACGGTGCAGACGATGACGGACGTCGCCGTGGTCGGCACCGCCGACATTGTGCGCGAGGAAACGTTTCCGACTTCCCTGATGCCTGCCGGCCTGCTTGACGGCCTCGGCGTCCCGCACGTGCGCGATCTGCTGGGCTACCTCATGGCGCGAGATTGATTTTCCATGCACACTTCACTCGGCCGTTTCCTCGTCCTGATTCTTCTCGCGAACGTGGCGGCATTCGGTGCGTCGTCGTCGCGCCCCAATGTCGTCGTCATCCTCGCCGACGATCTCGGTTACGGCGATCTCGGCTGCTACAACCCGCAGTCGAAAATCGCCACGCCGCACCTCGACGCGCTCGCGGCGGCGGGTGTCCGTTTTACGGATGCGCATACGCCGTCGTCGGTTTGCACGCCCACACGCTACGGGTTGCTCACCGGCCGCTACAGCTGGCGCACGCGGTTGAAGTTGGGCGTGTTTGACGGTTTCAGTCCGCCGTTGATCGAGGCGGAGCGTCCGACGGTAGCGTCGTTTTTTCAAAAACTTGGCTATCGCACGGCGTGCTTCGGCAAATGGCACCTCGGCATGCAATGGACGCGCCGCGACGGCACGCCGGAGAGCGCCGACCGCCGCACAGATGCGCCGGGCTTCCGTCCCGGCGACACGATCGATCTCACGAAACCGATCACGGGCGGACCGACGGCAGTGGGCTTCCACCACTACTTCGGGATCTCCGCGTCGCTCGACATGCCGCCCTACTGCTGGATCGAAAACGATCGCTGCCTCGGGCCCGTGACGGCGGCCGTGCCCGACAGCCGCGATCTTTTCATGAGCCAAGGCGGCGGGGTGAGCACGCCGGGTTTCGATGCCGATCAGGTGTTACCGACCTTGAAGGCCAAGACGACCGAGTGGATCGCGCGGCAGCGCCGGGAGTCGCCCGCACAGCCGTTCTTCATCTACGCGCCGTTAAATTCGCCGCACCTCCCAGTCGCGCCGAGCGCGGCATTCCGAGGCAAGAGTGGTGCCGGTGCCTACGGCGATTTCGTGATGGAAACCGACGACTACGTCGGCGCGGTCATCGCCACCCTGCGCTCCACCGGCGCCCTCGAAAACACGATGGTGATTTTCACGTCCGACAACGGCGGCCTCTGGCACCAATGGGAGCCGAAGGAGACGGATGACATTGCAAACTACCAACCCACGCCGCGGGGAAAAAACACGGGCGCGTTCGGCCACCAGAGTAACGCCCACCTGCGCGGCACCAAGGCCGACATTTGGGAAGGCGGCCACCGCGTGGCGTTCCTCGTGCAATGGCCGGCCCGTGTGCGTCCCGGTGTGGCTGCGCTGCCGATCGAGCTGACGGACGTGTTCGCGACGCTCGCCGACGCCGTTGCGACGCCGCTGCCGGCCAACGGTGCGCCCGACAGTTTTTCGTTTCTACCCGCGCTGCTCGACCCGCAGGTGGCGCGCAACACGCGGCCCTTTGTCGTGCACCACTCGATCCGCGGCGTGTTCGCGCTGCGCGAGGGGCCGTGGAAATTTGTCGAGGCGCGCGGCTCGGGCGGCTTTTCGAAGCAGGCGGTGGTGAAAGCGAAGGCCGGCGAGGCCGCCGGCCAGCTCTACGACCTCGCGAACGATCCGGCGGAAACGAAAAACGTCTTCGCGAGTGAGCGCCGCCGAGCGGAGCGATTCCAGTCGATGCTGGAGAAAGTGCGCGCGGGCGAATCGCTGCGGCGGGAATTTTCGGAGACCGGCGCTTCGCGTTGAAGCCGGGATTCAGCAGGCTCAGGACTTGCCGGCGGAATCGCCGTATTCCCAGGCATAGGGCACGCCGGTGTCGCCGAGGATGAAATTGCACGAGGTCGGCGAAGGCGGCTTCGGCGCGCACGTCGTTCGCGAGGATGAGCACCGCGCGTTGGCCCGCCTCGAGACAGACGAGCGTGTTGGCGGTGATGTGGTTGTGGCCGCCTTTGAAAAAGCCCGGGCCCTGGGGGCCAGTGAAGACGATCACTCCGAGTCCGGCGTGCAGATCCTGGCGCTGTGCTGACGGCGGTGCGTCAGGTGCCAAAGAGGGAAACTGATGGGCGGACCGGCTGCGGAGGATCGGCCACGCCAACTCGCGGCGGGAGGCGGCACTGCGACCGTCGCCGCGCACGAGGGCCGCGGCGAATTTGGCGAGGTCGGTGATCGTGGTGTCCATCGAACCGGCGGCGCGGACCTTCGAGCGTTCGTCGTGCGCCTCGGCCTTGCCTTGGTCATTCCATCCATCCGCCAAGTTGCCCGCAAAGTCGGGACGCCAGATCAGGGACGTGCGCGTCATGCCGAGGTGTTCGAACAAACCCCTCCCGGACCCGATCCCCCTGAAAATCCAGTCCCCTATCAGCAATGGATGGATTATCGGCCGTCAGGGTATTCGACCTGCAAAACGATGTCGCGGAGAAACACTTTTTGGTCCCCGCCACCCGCTGGCCGGCGCAAGACAAACACGTTCGAGCCCGGCTTGATCAGATCCGCATCGAGGGCGAATTTCACCCGGTCGCTGTCCGTGGTTCCTCGCTCGAGCAACCGCCCGTTGCAGGTCACTGTCACGGACGCGATGCTCGCCGCCGGCTGGATCCATAGCTCCGCCGTCAGCTGGGGACGAGCGCGGCGATTTTTTGCGGCCGGGGTCTCGTCGCCGACCGGCAGCGGGACGCTCAGCGGCGTGGACGTGATCTCCAAAGGGAAGAGCGGATTCAACGGGCGCTCGTGAAAGAAGGTGTTGCTCCTGGGTACGTAGTTGGAGGGCGGCTGCCGGGTCCCGCGCCAGTTCACGAAGTAGAGCTTGTTCTTCCCGGCGAGCGACGCCGGGTCGCCAATCTGCCACAACAGCGGGTGGGTGGGCGTGAACATGTTGAACAGGTACACGCCATCCGCTCCCGCCTTGACGGCGACGGCGGCCCGTCCGCTCCAGCTCTCGAGCGAGTTGCGCCGGGCGTCCATCGGGCGCTCCTCGGTGGCGGTCACCCAGGTGAGTTTCTCGGTCAGGGTGAACTCCCTCGCCGGTATCCGCGGATCGAGGACGGCGACCGGAGCATCCATCGAGGGATAAACGGGGACGCCATGCTGATGTCCGAGCCGCACGCTGTATTCCCACGGGTTCAGCCGAAAGTAGCCGCCGGTGGCGAGCAGATCGGTCAGGCCCTCGCGCAGCCAACGTTCCAGATCGATGCCAATCGTCCGGCAGTACTCAACGGAGTCCGGGACGCGGATCGCGATCAGGATCGGCCGTCCGCGGCGGGTTCCGGCGGCCTCCGCCATCGCTCGAATTCGACGCAACATTTCGGTCAATAATTCACGTTCGCCGTCGCCCACCGCACCGTTGTACGCATGCGATTTGAAGAGCACCGGGTGGCGGAAAAAATCCAGTTCCACGCCATCGACGTCGTAGCGGGTGCAGACCTCCTCAATATAGCGCACGGCCAGCTCCCGCACGGCGGCCTGGCCGTAGTCCACCGCGGTCCATTGGCCGTACAGTGGCTTCTTCGTTTCGGAGCCGAGCAGATATTCCGGGTGATCGACCTTGAGTTGGGGGCGCAGGGCGGGGTTGGCCGCGTCATGCGTGTCGTTCATGCGCATCGAGCAGAAGACCTCGATTTTCTTGGCGTGGCAGAACTCGAGCATGACCTGGAGCGGGTCCGTGCCCTGGCTGAGCAAGCCGCTCATGAGCGAGTTGGGAAAACTACCCTTGAGATGCGTGGTCAGGTTCTCCGCGACGTCGGTGCGATGCAGCACGCTGCCGAAACAACGGATCGAACAGTAGAAGATCGTGTCGACCTGCGAGTCGACGAGCGGAGACGTCCGTAGCTGGAGGAACTGGTCGACGACGGGCGCGCCCGCCTTTCTCGGCGCAAGGCTGTCGTCGCCGTCGTTGTTGAGGATGATGCGCCGGGTCCGGTGCGCGGCCTCTTTGCGCAACTCAGCTAGAGTCGTCGATTTGGCTACCGCGGCAACGGCGGTAGTCGCAAAGATCGCGACGGCCGTTAGGAGCGCGAGGTGCTGAAGGGTCGGAAGGCGCATGCGTGTCCAGATGGTTTTGCTTTTGCGTGATTGCCACAACCTCACTTCGCCGGCGGCCCCCAGATGACGACCCCCATGTGGTAACGGCGATGGGCGGGCGTGCCGTTGCTGTAATAAGCGGTGAGCACTTTGCCGTCGCGCATCTGAGTGCTCGCGGGATAACCGCAATCGCCGCTGGCCAGATCGTTCACCAGGGTCAGCGGCTCGCCCCAGGTTTTGCCCTCGTCCGCGCTCAGCTTGGCGAGGACGCCAAACTGTCCCGTTACCCGGTTGCCGTAAGTCAAAAGCAAACGGCCGTCCTGCAGGCGTGCAAGATGCGCCGGATGTTGCATCGCTCCGCTGAGTGGCTCGGAGGCAATCCAAGTCTTGCCGTCATCCTCGGAGCGGAAAAGGTCGAGTCGCAGCTTGGTTTGGCCGAGCGAGCGGGCGGCCGCCAGCCACTGTCCGGCACCCAGATGGAAGATCGCCGTCTCGCTGTTGGCGCCGCTGATGCGCGACTGCACTTCCCAGGTCTTGCCGTCGTCGGCGCTGCGGAACATCCACACCGCGTCCTGTTTGGTCTGCAGGTCCCGCGCGTAGCACGCCACGCGCAGCGCGCCGTCAACGCCAGGGAGAATGTCGCCGAACGGAACCTGCTGTGTCCGGCCTTCCATTGCCCGGGGAAACGATTTCTTGTCAATCTGCCAGTTCATGCCGCCGTCCTTGGAGCGGCAGATCCACGGGG
Organism: Opitutus sp. GAS368; assembly: GCA_945871085.1. Classification (GTDB taxonomy): domain Bacteria; phylum Verrucomicrobiota; class Verrucomicrobiia; order Opitutales; family Opitutaceae; genus GAS368. Next base: position 6,221 of record CAMBVX010000202.1, read on the forward strand.
CCAACACCTCCACGGGTGAGATCACCTTGCCTTGGTCATCCAGCTTGAGCGACCAACCGGAGGAGAGCACGAGCAGGTCGCCGTTGTTGGCCCTGCCCGCCGCCACGTTCATGCGATTGGCTGACGCTTCGTGCGGTGCTGCCGTCCCGCGTTTGGACCAGAACAAACCGTCGTTGGTCGCCCAACACTCGACATCGCCCTCCGCCCGGCCGTGGCTGGGCTGGTTGAAGATGGTTGCGATGATCGTGCCATCGCGGAGCGTCGCGAGGTTCGGCCACGCGCAGACATTATCAATGGCGACGTAGCGGGTGATGACCACCGAGGCGACCGGCGCGGCGGCGAGACCGAGACTGGCGAAGGTGCCGACGAGAGCGAGGGCAAGAATTTGGAATCGCGTCATGGGTGCTGTTTAGGCGGATCGCACATCATAAAGATCGGGACGCTAGAGTCCTCGATGGGGGATTTCGTTGTGCCAGGTCAAGTTTCCGAAAGGTCCCTTGGTCTTGTGGTCCGTGGTCTCGTGGTCTGAGGCGGAGCCTCGTTAGTATTCGCCCCGGAGGCCGAGCGTGAAAGAGGCGGAGGGATATTGATGCAGGTCCACGCGGGCGTAGACAGGCGTGTCGGGCGACCACGTTCCACGGCGCAGCGGGGTGCCGCTCAGGTTGCGTGCGTCGGCGTAGATCGAGAACCGACGGTTGATCATGTAGGAGACCGTAGCATCAACCTTCACTTGCGGCGCATAATAAAGGTAACTGTTGGGGCGGACCGTAGCGCTTGCCGCCGCCGCCGCCATGCGGCGCCACTTGGTTTCGTTGATATTCACGCGCGCGGAGAACCTGGGCCGCGCATAACTCACTCCCCACTGTACCGTCCGGGGTGAAAAGCCGACGAGATCGTCGGCGTTGCGACCACCGAGGTCCATCAGCGTGACGTTGCCGAATATCTGGAATCCCTTGGCCCACGGGGTCAGCGCGCCGAGGGCCTGGCGATAGCTGAATTCTGTGCCCGAAATTGTGGCGTCGCCCATGTTTCGCTTCGTGACGATGTCATAGTCGAGATAATCGTCGGGCAAGCCGAACTCCGCCAGCGTTTCGCGGGTGGCCGCCGCGCGGGTGCCGCCGAAGAAATTTTTCAGGTCCTTCCGAAACAGGCTGGCCGAGGCTACGGCGCCCTTCACCTCGTATAACTCGAGGCTCAGGTCGAAGTTGTCCGCGCTCCACGGCTTGAGCCCGCTGTTCACGACGGTGATCACGCGGTTCGCGGCCGTCGAGTCCGGGTCCGTGATCGTGATGCCCGGAATGATCTCCGGGAAGTTGGGTCGGCCAATGGTCTTGGCGTAGGCCGCGCGCAGGATGAGGTCGGGCTGAATCGAGTAGCTCGTGTTCACGCTGGGATAGTACCCGGCGTAGTCCCGTTGGGTGCGCATGCCTTTCAACTGATATTGGAGCTGCGTCCGCTTCAGCGCATCCGTCGTGATGGGAACGAGTCGTCCCGCGGCGTCGCGCACCAGGTTGCCCTTGGCGTCGCGGACATAGGTGTTCCGGATGTCATTGAGTGGTCCCCAGCCTTCGTCATCGGTCCGCTCAAACCGCACGCCGGCCACGAGGCGGAGCCGGTGGTCAAGAAAATCCAGATCGGAACGGAGGTAGCCGGCCGAGATGGTTTCCTCGATCGTCTTGGTGAGGGTGACGGCACTGGTATGGGCCGCCGTCTCGTTCAGCACGAACCACGCGGGATGCGCGACGAAGAGATCGTAGGCCTTCGACTGGCTGATAAAATTGGCCCGGACATCCTGCCCGTTGGCGTCCGTAAAATGGCTGCGGGCGGAAAAATTAGTGGCGATGAGATCGTAGTTGCGCACGAGCGCCGAGGAACCCGCGGGCGGTGTAAACGTCCAAGTCTTCGCGCCGGCAATCGTGTCGTTTTTCCGCCGGGTGATCAGTGCGCCGGCCTTCAGGGTGAGGCCGAAACCGAAATTGAAGTCCCGCGTGACGTTGATCGCCGCGCGCGTCACCTCGTCGAGGCCCTCCTGCGGGGAACTGCCGACGCTGGCGAGGGTGTGATTGTTGGCGTCGTTGACGTCGACCGCCGCGCCGGTGCGATCCGTGGCCGACGTGACCGGCACCCGGCGATCGACCATGCGGTCGATGCCCTCCTGGCGGACGGCGACGTTGGAGACGCGGGCCGTCACGTTATTGAAAAAACCGTCTTCGATGTCCACGATCCGGAAGTCGGCTTTGGACCAAGACACGTTGCTGTCGACTTTCCAGTGGGCGCCGGTGAAGCGGTGGGAGAGGGTGAGGTAGTCGAGCGCCTTGTACTGGTTGTTCCCGACGGGCGCCATCGCCACATTGCCGACGGCGGTGTTCGCACCCTGGGCGAAGGTCGGTCCTCCGGTCGAACCGGTGCCGAACGTCGTCACGATGCGATTCTGCCGGACGAAGAATTGCTGGTTCGAATGGGAATATCCCAGGCTGAGGAAATTCCGGTCGCCGGGCTTCCAATCGAATGTGACGGTCGCCAATTCCTTGTCCTCGCCCACCAGCAGCGTGTTGGAAATGTTGTTGATGAGCCGCAGGGCGATCTTATCCCAGGCGGGCTGGGGAAACTCCCAGTCGTTGTATCGGCTGGTCCTCGTCCCGGAGAGGGCGACCGCGAATGATTTATTGACTGGCAAGAGGTAGGACAGGTTGAAGGAGGGATTTACCCGAGGAACGTGCGAGTGGGGGTCGGGCCCGTGGCTCCGGGCCAAGACCTGTCCGGGCCCGCTCAGTCCGTCGAGCGTGCTCAACGTCGCGAAGACGTTGTACGTGAGGAGCGGGGTCCGGCGGCTGAACCCGCTCTTCGTGATCATGTTGATGCTGCCGCCGACCGCGTTGGCGGGCATGTCCGGCGTCGGCACCTTGGTGACCTCGATGCGATCGATGTTGCCGGCCGGTGCCAGCGCCAGCGAGGTATCGCGGGTGCCGATTGAGCTGAGAGCGACCTCCATGCCGTTGGTCATCACCAGCGTGCCGCTTGCCGGCATCCCGCGGATCTGGGCGGACGTCGGCGTCTGCGGGTTTTGATCCATGACGATGCCCGGAGTGTATTTGAGGAACTCCGCCACGTTGCCTTCGCCCGTATCAAAGTCGATCGCGACGACGTTCTTGATGTTCGGCGCGGTACGCTGCTCGTGCAACGCCACGGCCTGGCCGGTGAGCTCCCGCTCCTGCACCGTGAACGCGGCAAGTTTCACGATCTTCGAGGAATCGGGCGCCGTGCCGGCAAGCACGAGATCGAAATCGAGGCGGGCGGCGCGGCCCGGCGCCACCACAATGCTCTTGGTCTGGGAGACCAGGCCGGTATGACCAACACGGATCGTCGCAGTACCAGAGGGGACCCCGACGATGCGATACTCGCCGTTTTCGTTGGTGGACGCCTCGAGCAGCGTGTCCTGCGCCACCACGCGCGCATTGTGGAGATAGTTCCCGCTGGCGGCGTTGAGCACGCGACCTTCAACGATGCCGGAAGACGGTAACTCGGCGGAAAGGACCACAGAACCGACGGCGATCAAAAGGGCGCAGCCCAGCGCGCCCCGGAATAACGATGGAGATGGTGGTGAGGAATGCACGGTGAGAGTGGGAGGCTGCGGTTGTTTCATGGTGCGGGCCTCAACGGGGATCGAAATACTCACGGCAGGCAGGAAGGCGGAGAGGGAGCATCAGGATTTCCGTACATGCGGCACACCCCTGGCGGATGATGACGCAGAACAGTGGAAGCGCGGGCGGCATGTTCGAAGCGACCTGAGAGGCTGATGCGAGACCAAGGTTGCATGGGGCTGCGGTACTGCGCGAAGACGGCGGACAAAACAAAGACGAACGCAGTAAGGTCTGTTTCACGGAGGACAAAAGAAAATTCAACTGGACTCGTAATGTTACCAGCGATCAGCCCGTCGGGGCGCTGCGATTCCATCCGTGGCGCCAGGCCGGTTTCCGGCAAGCTCCCGGCGATGTCTCCTGATCCGCCCTTGCAATTACGGCGGCGAAAGTGACTTCGATGACCGCGGGTTACGCTTGCCGGGCAACAAAGGGAGGCGGTTTAGTGCCGGGCTGCGATCGAGGCACCCTCGAAAAACTTCGGCAACATCAGGACGGACTTCACCGGGCGATGTTCGGGGCCAGCTTGTAGGGTCCGTACCAAGGTTGAAAATATCTCTTTCGCCATGGCCCGCGCATTGCAGCCATAACGGCTGGGCTCAATGGGAAGAAAGCGCAGGCAGATATTGTTGTCGCGACACAGGAGCGACATGTCTTGTGGCACCTTCAATCCCCGATCTGACAGGAGGGCGGCGATGGTAATGTAGTGGTAGGGGTTGACGATAAAGAGCGCGGTCGGCGGCGCGGGAACCTGCAGGATGCGCGCTAGCAACTGTTGCAGTCCCGCAACATCACCACCATGTCTCAGCACTTGGCCTGCCGCTTCTCCGCCAAACTGGCTTACCGCTTCCAGGAATCCCTGCTCGGTCTTGCAGTACCCCGCCCAGTCCGCATCCTCGATGATCAGGGCAATGCGCCGGTGCCCATTGCGCAACAGAACATTGGCCGCGTGACGTGACGTCGCGAGCATGTCTACGTCTACATAAGGCAGCGTGACCCCGTCATGAGCGGTGCCAATGAGCACGGTGGCGAAGCCCTGGGAACAAAACCAAGTCTGGCAGGCCCGATTCGCAGATGCGAGAATCCAGCCGTCGCAAGAGAAGCGGGTAACGAGGCGTCGGAGCGCCTTCGCCGGGCGACGCGAAAGGCAGCTCTGCTCAAAATGCGTATCCAGGCGGAATCCGTGCGTTGACAGGAGCGTCCGCAGTTCATCGAACAGGTTTCCGAACGGATTGGGTTCGTCGGGCGGCTGCGACAGCAGCATGCCGATGGTGCGCCGGGCGCCGCGATCAGATCGGCTCCCTGACCGGGGGAGGATCATGGTTTCCACTCCCTGCGCCGTACGAATTAGCTTTTTTCGTGCGAGCATTTCGGTTGCCGCCCGGATAGTTCTCCGACTGACCTGCAGCTTCTCTACGAGCTGACGCTCGCTGGGCAGGATCCCTCGCAACGCCCCGCGCCGGATATCCTCCTCAAGCACGCGCGCCACCTGCTGCGCGAGCGTCAAGAAACGTGGGGAACTCGTAAACATCGCCGTGGAGTTTGCCGGACGTCGGCTCGGCGTCACGTCTGGAATCCATCAGCCTCAAACAGGTCGCCCTGGTTCGACCGCCACGCCACGCGGCATCGCTGGTTACTTTATGAGCTCAGTAGGATTCTCTTTCTTTTCTCGCGACCGCGCACACGATACGCCCGCTTAACGTTCCGCATGTAGCCGATGCCGACGAGGCCCGCCGGATCGTCGATTTGGTGGCCTTCGGACTTTCCTTCGATCGCACGAGACGTGCCAGTACCGTCCGTTGTCTGTACCGACTGGTTCGGCGGTCTGGGAAATCTCGCGCTCCCCGCCGAGATGAAAGCGAAGGCCTTTCCGACTCCGGAAATTTTTCTGTCCACAATCTTTCTGTCAAAGCTCGGAATTGGGACAGGAAAATTTGGGACAGGAAAATTTCTCGGACCCGATCCCGGCAAATCCAGTTTCCTATCAGCTCCCGCCCCAGAATCGGATTCTGGCCGTGACAGAAAGAAACAGGGTCAACGTTGCGCCCAAGCGATTAACAAATGTAGTTTCTTAGGAGCCCACTCACCAAAACCAAGTTTTGGCCCCGACCGGGAGAAACAGGGTTGCCACCGGTCAGGTGTGCGCGAGAGTACGGCGGTGATTACGCCGCGAGGCAAGCTACACACCGATGCTACAATGGTGCTTTCGAGCCCGTTTAAGAGTCTGGTGCTGGAGGCCGTGTTAACCGTCATTGGTGGCGAATCCGCGCAAGCAAGCGGATCCGACCCCGTTCAGGA
>CAMBVX010000203.1 GCA_945871085.1 Opitutus sp. GAS368
CCACACCGTCGGCGTCGACCACACCAGCACGCTCTGCGACAACTCCGTCGCCCGCCCTTCGACATCGACCACCAGACGCACCGCCATCGTCACCGGCCCCCGCGCGTCCCGCCATCGCCGTCGCCGGATAAACCGGCTCCGCCAACTCCCCGAGCGAACGCGGCGGAACAAATTCATCCTTCGTCAGCCTTTCCTTCACCTCCATTTGCAGGTCACCCGCGTCAGGTGCCGCCGGTGGGCGCACAAATTCAAACGTTCCCCACCCCTCCGCCCGCGCCGGTCCCGGTGCCGGCGCATGGCCGCAACCGGCCAGCAGGGCCCCCGCCACAACCAACCCTCCACCGGAAAAATGGAAAAGTCCGCAATCCGCCATACCGCCCTCTTAACCTCCGCCCGCTCGAAAACCGCACAAAAAAGTTCGTCGCTGTTTGCCGTGGAGCGTCGGTCCGCGCTGAGACGCTGCCCGAGGGTATCCAGCGACCGCCGTTCCTTTGCCGCTCCGAACGCCGACTACTCGACCGGGCACCACGCGAAGAGGCCGGCAAAGGAATGGTGACCCACGGGAAAGAACAAGGAACCACGTCGACGAACTATCAGGTCGACTTGAGCGAAACGTTTTGAGTGCTCGCCGTCGCTCCCAACCACAGCGGACGCACCAGTGGCGCGCCCGCTTCGCCTGAGGCTCCCAGTCAGTTCGATTTGCCCGCGCTCAACCGCGCGATCACCGCCGGCAGCAGCGCATGCTCCGCCGCGTGCACTTTCGCCGCGAGCGATTCCAGCGTATCACCCACCTCGATGCGCACCGCCATCTGATCGAGAATCGGCCCACCATCCACCTCGGCCGTCACGCCGTGCACCGTGCAGCCCGTGATCTTCACCCCGCGACGCCACGCCTGCCCGATCCCATCGAGCCCCGGAAAACTCGGCAGCAAACTCGGGTGCAGATTGATAATCTTCCCCGCAAACGCATTCAAAAACCCCGGCTTTAAAACCCGCATGAATCCCGCGAGCACCACGAGGTCCGGTGCCGCCGCGTTCACCGCCGCGATGAATCGCGCCTCACCCTCGCCCTCGAGCTTCGTCTTGAAAGGCGCCGGATCGACATACGCCGCCGGCACCTCAAACCGCGCCCCCAGCGCGAGAATCCCCGCGTCCGGCTTGTCCGCCAAAATCTGCACGACCCGCGCGCGCCCAAGTTTACCCGCCTGCTGAGCGGAGAGAATCGCCTCGGCATTGGAGCCGCGGCCTGAACCGAGAATGACGACACGCATAGGAGATCAATCGAGACGAATTTGCACGATGCGCACCTCAAGGACGGCATGGTCCGTCCAATGCACAATTAGGAAAGGCCCGCACAAGCTCGCATAGTTCGGCCGGCCGGTGGCGTCGTTGTGAAATCCCTGTCCCGTAGCGTGGGGCTGGGTTGCCAGCCAACGAAAATACGAATGAGCCAACTCGCGCTCCTCCTCAGCCAACTGCACGAAGGCTTCGAAGGCGGCTTCCTCCAGAACGAAGCGATAGGCCCGCGGCGTCACTTTTTCGCGGCGCGTCGGCTCATAACAAACGCCTCAACTCGCTCCTGCGAAACCTTTCGCCCCGCGTCCATCGCGGCGTGGGCTCGGGCGAGTTCGTCTGCCAATCCCGGCGTCTCTTTCCAACACTGAATTCTCGCCTGTCCTGTCGCGCGAGCAAACTCCACCGCTGACACCTGATTCGTAGAAACACTGGGCTCTTGAGCTTTCATGGTGAAACGATGCATCCCAAAACCTCCGCTCGCAAGTTCACACTTCCCCCGCCGCCTTGATCCGCGCGATCAACGCCGTCGTGCTGAATCCCGCCAAGAACGGCATGAACTTAATCTCCGCCCCCACGCTTTGCAGCGCCCCGCGTTCGCCCCCGTCGAGCTTCTCCAACGTATAATCCCCCGCCTTCGTATAAACATCCGGCCTCAGCGCCCGGATCTCCGCGTCCAGCCGCGGCGTACGAAATATAAAAACCCCCTCCACGCACGCGAGCGCCGCCAGCGCATAGGCCCGTTGCTCCTCACTCTGGATTGGCCGGTTCGGCCCTTTGAGCGTCCGCACACTCGCATCGGCATTCAACGCGATAAACAACGCGTCGCCCAACGCGCGCGCTTGCTGCAAATAGAACAAATGCCCCGTGTGCAGCAGATCAAAGACCCCATTCGTCAGCACCACACGTTTGCCCGCCGCCCGCAGCGTCTCGCGTCGCGCCACCGCACCTGCGAGCGAAAAGAGTTTTGGGTTGTCCAGAGTCACGTCCTCGCAAGCCTCACGATTCCCCTTCCGTTGTAAACCGCCTTTCCGTTTCCCCCTCAGACTCGTTCTCGTTCTTCGTAATCGTTCTCGTTCTCTCCTCCTTCCGTCTGTCCGATCCCAATTCCGATCATGAAACTCCGCCCTTCCACCGCCCTCACCCTCCTCCTCGCGCTCGCCACGACGGCCTTCGCCTCGAAGGAAAAACCCGTCATCGGCCTCTCCCTCGATACCCTCAAGGAAGAGCGCTGGCAGCGCGACCGCGACACTTTCACCGCCGCCGTCGAAAAACTCGGCGGCACCGTCAAGGTCCAGTCCGCCAACAGCGACGACACCGTCCAGGTCCGCAATGTCGAATCCCTCATCAGCCTCGGCGTCGACGTCCTCGTCATCGTCCCCCACAACGGCTCCGCCATGACGCGCGCCGTCAAATCCGCCAACGAGGCCAAAATCCCCGTCATCTCCTACGACCGCCTCATCCTCAACGCCTCGATCGATTACTACCTCAGCTTCGACAACGTGAAGGTCGGCGAGGCTCAGGCCGCCTACATCGCCGCCCGCCTCCCCAAGGACCGCAAGGCCCGCATCGTCCGCCTCTACGGTGCCCCCACCGACAACAACGCGAAGATGTTAAAGCAGGGCCAGGACAACATCCTCAACCCGCTCATCGCCGCCGGAAAAATCGAAGTCGTCCACGAGGACTGGGCCCTCGATTGGAAGCCCGAGAACGGCAAAAAAATCATGAACGCCGCGCTCACCAAAGCCGGCCGCAACATCGACGCCGTGGTCGCCTCCAACGACGGCATCGCCGGCGGCGCCATCCAAGCCCTCACCGAAGACGGACTCGCCGGTAAAGTCCTCGTCACCGGCCAAGACGCCGACCTCGCCGCTTGCCAACGTATTCAGCGCGGCACGCAGGCCATGACCGTCTACAAGCCGCTCAAGAATCTCGCCACGCTCGCCGCCCAGGTCGCGGTCGACGTGGCCAAAGGCAAAAAGCCCGCTGCCGCCGGCACCCTCGACAACGGCGCGAAGCAAGTTCCTTCCGTTTTCGAAAAAGTCATCAGCGTCGACAAAACCAACCTCGCCGCGACCGTGATCGCCGACGGCTTCCACAGCGCAGCGTCGCTGCGCTGAACTTCCGTGGTAGCGCGAGGCTTCAGCCCGCGTCCGCCCCTCAAACGATCACCATCTTCTCCCCGCACATTTTTGCACCTTCGCTACCGTGTGCGCCTCCGCTCATTCGTCATTAGACATTAGTCATTCGTCATTTGCAAAGCCGCTCCTCGAAGCACGGAGCCTCGTTAAGAAATTCCCCGGCGTCACCGCCCTGCGCGACGTGGCCTTCGATCTCCGCCCCGGTGAAATCCACGCCCTCTGCGGCGAAAACGGCGCGGGTAAATCGACGCTGATCAAGCTCCTCGCCGGCATCCATCCGCACGGGTCTTACGAGGGCGAACTTCGTGTCGACGACCAGACGGTTGCCTTCCAGTCCATCCGTGACGCCGAGGCCGCCGGCCTCGCCGTGATCACCCAAGAGTTCGCGCTCATCGATGAACTTAGCGTCGCCGAAAATATTTTCCTCGGTCGCGCCCCGCGCTGCGGCCCGCTCGGCCTGCGCGTCGCTTGGCTGGAAATGCACCGCCGCGCCGGCGTGCTCCTCGCCGACTTCGGTCTCGCGATCCCTCCCGAACGACCCGTCCGCGAACTCGGCATCGGCCAAAAACAACTCGTCGAAATTATCCGCGCGATCGACAAAAAATCCCGCATCCTCGTCCTCGACGAACCCACCGCCGCACTCACCGAACACGAAGTCGCCGTCCTCCTCTCCCACCTCAGCCGCCTCCGCGCGCAAGGCACCGCGTGTATCTACATTTCCCATAAACTCGACGAAGTCTTCGCCCTCGCCGACCGTATCACCGTCCTCCGCGACGGCGCGAGCGTGGTCACGCTCACCACGCGCGACACCACGATCCCCAGCGTCATCAAACACATGGTCGGCCGAGAAATCTCCGACCTCTTCCCCCGCCGCCCCGTAGCGGCGAGCGCCAGCGAGCCGACCCTCTCCATCCGCCGCCCCGTAGCGGCGAGCGCCAGCGAGCCGATCCTCTCTGTCCGCCACCCCTTAGCGGCGAGCGCCAGCGAGCCGATCCTCTCCGTCCGCCCCCCCGTAGCGGCGAGCGCCAGCAAGCCGATCCTCTCCGTCCGCCACCCCGTAGCGGCGAGCGCCAGCGAGCCGATCCTCTCTGTCCGCCACCCCGTAGCGGCGAGCGCCAGCGAGCCGATCCTCTCCGTCCTAGCCCTCACCGCCGCTCCCACCAGAAACGCCCCGCCGTTTCTCCGCGACATCAGCTTCGACCTCCGCGCCGGCGAAGTCCTCGGCATCGGCGGCCTGATGGGCGCCGGCCGCACGGAGCTCCTCATGCACCTCTTCGGCGCCTGGGGCCATCGCGTCTCCGGGGATGTCACGCTCCGCGGCCAACCCTTCCCCGCGCCCACGCCCCGCGACGCCATCACGCGCGGCCTCGTGCTCGTGAGCGAAGACCGCAAACGCTTCGGCCTCATTCTGCCCCAGCCCATCGGCTTTAACCTCTCCCTCTCCAGTCTCTTCCGCTTCACGCGCACACCGCCACGGTGGCGCGGACTGTGGGGCGGGCTTTACGCCCGCCAGCTCGCGCCGATCGACACCCCCGCCGAACACCTCGCCAACCAACATTTCTTCACCTCCCTCCGCATCAAAGCTCCCGACCAGCACGCGCGCGTTGGCGGTCTCTCCGGCGGCAACCAACAAAAAGTGGTCCTCGGCAAAGCCCTCATGACGGAACCCACCGTCGTGCTCCTCGACGAACCCACCCGCGGCATCGACGTCGGCGCGAAACGGGAAGTTTACGAACTGATCAACCGGCTCACCGCCGAAGGCAAAGCCGTGATTCTCGTTTCCAGCGAACTCCCCGAGCTCATGGGCCTGAGCGATCGCATCATCATGCTCACCGCCGGCCGCATCGGCGGCGAATTCGCCCGCGCCGATTTTTCCCAGGAAAAACTCCTCGCCGCCGCGATGGGCCGCGGCGCCGCGCAACGCGGCGAATGACCAATGTCCAATGACTAATGTCTAATGAAAACCAGCGCCTATGACCTCGAAGCACGGACCGCAGATTTCGGTGAAGCGTTGATCGACTTCTGCCTCGCCGTGCCCGCCAATCCAGTGACCGCACCGATCATCAACCAGCTCATCCGCGCCGGCACGAGTGTCGGGGCAAACTACTGCGAAGCTGACGACGCGGAGTCGAAGAAAGATTTCCGTCACAAGATCGCGCTCTGCCGAAAGGAAGCCCGCGAAACCAAATACGGGTTACGAATGATCGCAAAAGCTGCGCCCTCCCAGAAAGCGCCCGCCCGAACGCTCTGGCGCGAAGCTAAAGAACTTCACCTCATCTTCGTCGCCATCATCCGCACCACCGACCGCAACCTCCGCGCCGCCCAACTCCCAAAATCGCCGCCACCCTCCGACGTTAGTCATTAGACATTAGTCATCAGACATTAGACCTTAGACATTAGTGATTGGTCATTGGTCATTGGTCATCAGACATTAGACCTTAGTCATTAGTCATTAGACATTAGACATTGGTCATTCCCTCCCCTTCCCGCACCGCCCCATGACCCTCCGCCCCACCCCTCAATTCCTCGCCCTCCCCTGCGCGCTCCTCGCGATTGCCGTGTTCTTCGCGGTGAAGGAACCCGCCTTTCTCGGCCCCCGCAATCTCACGCAACTCATCGTCGAGTTCTCCATCGTCGGCACGCTCGCGCTCGGCATGTTCATGATTCTGCTCACCGGCCAAATCGACCTCTCCGTTGGGAGCGGCGTCGGTCTCGTCGGTGGCATCGCCGCCGTGCTCGTGTTCCAACAGGGCTGGCCCGCTTCGCTCGCGATGCTCGCCGCGTTCGCCGCTGCCCTCGTGCTGTGGCTCCTCATGGGCACGCTCATCGTGAAGCAACGCATCCCCGCGTTCATCATCACGCTCGGCGGACTCCTTATCTTCAAGGGCCTCTTCTGGCTCGTCATCCAAAATTCCACCGTCCCGGTTTCCCGTGGCGACCAGGATAATCTCTACTCGCTGCTCACGACCTACTATCTCCCGAACCACGTCGGCCTCGCCCTCGCCGCGCTCGTCGCCGCCGCGCTGGCGATCCTCACCAATTTTACCCGTGCCGCGCGCACGGCGCACGGCCTCCCCGTGCCGCCCGTCGCTCGGGTCGTCGCGCAATGGCTCGTCACCGCCGCCGCGCTCGTTGCCGTCGCCCATCTCTTTAACCAGTTTCGCGGCGTCCCGCTCACCCTCCTCATCCTCTCCGCCACGGCCACCACGGTGTATTTTCTCACCCAACACACGCCTTTCGGCCGCTACCTCTACGCCATCGGCGGGAACGAAGAAGCCGCCGTCCTTTCCGGCATCGCGGTCCATCGCGTGCTCATCGGCGTCTACGTGCTCATGGGCGTAACCGTCGCCCTCACGGGTTTTATGACCACCGCCTACTCCGGCGCGTCCACGACCACCGTCGGCGACCTCATGGAACTCGACGCCATCGCCGCCTGTGTCATCGGCGGCACCGCCCTCAAGGGCGGCCGCGGCACCGTGTGGGGCGTCATCCTCGGCGCGCTCATCATGACCGCCCTGCTCAACGGCATGACGCTCCTCGCCGTCTCGCCCGAGGCCAAATTCATCGCCCGCGGCCTCGTTCTCACCGTCGCCGTGTGGATGGATGTCAAACTCAGCCGCTAACCGTATCCAAAACATCGCGTCAACCGCCACCGGGTGTGTCGACTATCGTCCAAATACCACGCGACGTTCGCATAAAAGGAGCGGAAGCGCGCGGGCGGCTCACCTGGCGGGAAACACCTCTGCGGTGAACTGAACATGGTTTTCGCCCCGGGCTCTCCGCGTCCTCCGCGTTTGAACTGCCACGACTGAGTTCAATCAATCAACGACGGGCTGGACGTCTCCCGCCCCCCACCCATCGTGCAACGATGGAATCTCGCTCACTCGTTTTATTCCTCGCCCTGCTCTCGTTCGCCGTCTGCCACGCCGCACCCGAGCCCCAACCGGTTAACCGCACCGGTGATCTCAGTTACTGGGCTGCCGAACAAATGCCCGGCGGCACCGTCACGGTGCGCGCTGGCGCACTGGACATCCAAGACGCTGGCGGCTCCACCATTTGGCTGCGTGAAAAAATCACTGCGCCCGTCGAGATCACCTACGAGGCCACGGTCGTCATGGCGGGAGGAGCTCACGACCGCCTCTCCGATCTTAATTGCTTCTGGATGGCGGTCGACCCGCGCGCACCCGGCACAGCACCGTTCGTCCCCTCCTACGCCCGCACCGGAAAATTCTCCGACTACGATTCGCTGTTCACCTACTACGTGGGCCACGGCGGAAACAAGAACTCGACGACCCGCTTCCGGCGCTACGACGGCAGCTCGGAGCGTCCTCTGCTGCCAGAGCACGACCTCAATGCGAAAAAGTTTCTCCTCGCGCCCAATCACACCTACCGCATCCGCCTCGTCGCCCGCGAGGGTATCGCCGAATACTGGCGCGACGGTGAAAAGATTTTCACCTTCCGCGACCCGGCCCCTTTGACCGGCGGATGGTTCGCGATTCGGACCGTGCGCGCGCACCTCGTCATCCGCGATCTCCGTATCACGCCGCTTCGCTAACCTTGGCGCTCCGCGATCGGTGATCGACCGTCCCTGCGGTCAGAACGTGCTCTTGATCCCAAACGTCCAGAGGGAGGCGTAGTCGATGCGCGTGCGGAACCGGGCCACCTCGGGCGTGCTTGGGCCGAAAATTTTCACGTCTTCCGTCGCATCGCCGACATTCCGCAGGTTGAAGAAGAAGGCGGTCTGCTTCCAGAGTTTGTATTCGCCGACGACGTCGACGTAGAGCCGCTTGGAGGTCCAGTTGAACGTGCCGGGTTCGATGCTATTGCCCTGCACCAGATTGTTCCGCGACCGCCCGCGATAATTCCAGTTAACCCGCACGTTATATTTCTGCCGGGTCACACTGACACCCCAGCTGCCGCTACGAGGAATGAAACCGGCGAACGACACGGTGTCGTCGCCCGTCACGCGCTGCGCACTCCCGTTGGCGAAGACCTGCACCCCACGCGCCCACGAGGGCAGAAACGTCAGCGCCTGCTTGTAATTAAAATCCCAACCCTCGGTCCGGACGATGCCGGCCACATTGTGCCGGGTCGCCACGTCGTAGCCGCCATAAACCGCCGGGTCCAAACCATAGAGCCCCAAAAACTCGGGCGTAGGTGTGAACACGGTCGCACCAAAAAAATCCTGGATTTCCCGCCGGAACGCACCGATCGCAAATTGCCCGACCCCCTCAAAATAGCTTTCCAGCCGCACGTTTACCGTGCGCGCATTCCACGCCTTGATCCCCGCATTGTTCACACTGATCTGATTGCCCGGGGCCGGAGGATTACCCGTATCCGGCAAATTCACGCCGCCGGAGTATTGGATGAAATCGGGCCGACCGACCGAGTGATAGTAGGCGGCGCGGGCGATCAAATTCTCTTTGATATTGTAGCTCGCATTAAGGCTCGGGAAGAGCCGCAAATACTCTTTTTCCGTGCGTGCGCCCCGGTCGATGAACGTCAGCTGCGAAACCCCCAGCGCGTTGGTCGCCGGCACAATCAGCAGGGGCTGCCCGGCGGCATTGCGGAGAATTTGCCCGCTCGCGTTACGCTGGTAATTACGCGTTGGGTCGCTGAGCGAACCCTCACCTTGTGCATTCGTCTGCTCGGCCCGCACGCCGCTCACCAGTTTTAATCGGTTCTTCAGGAGACTCACATCGCCACGGACGTAGAGCGACGAAATGATCTCCTCCGAGTGCCGCGACGCTGACACCAACGCGCGATAGTTGGTGTTTTCATTGCGGGTAAACTGCGTGGGGTTGGCCACCGAATATTCATAGATTTTGCGATTGCTGGGCACCTCCATGCGCGGAAAGCCGAAAGGCATAATCCGCTGCGAGTAAATCGGGTCGAAGAACTGCACCGGGCTGTCATCGTTGCCCAACGGTACGAGACTGCCCCGTCCATCCGGACCGACGTAATTGGTCGTCAGCGTGCCGCCGCGATTGTCGCGGATCGTCTGCCGGACATCAAAGCCCGTCTTCAGCGTGAAGGGAATCGGAGTGAAAAAATCGCGCCGCAAGCTGCCGTAGGCCGTCTTTTGGCGGTCGATGTTGGTGTCGACCTGCGTCGTCGCTGACACCAACGAATACGTTGAAAGCACGAAGGGATCGACCAGCGCTCCGGTCGGGCCGTCACGCACGGTGATCTCATTCGGCCGCAGATAGAACATATCCTTGAACGCGATCGTCACATTGGAGCGCTGCATCGTGACATTGCGGAAGTAGCCCTGCTCGGTGTCGGGATTACCGTCGTCCTGCAACGAATAGCCGAGCCCGGCGTCTGCCTTCCACACCGGTCCGTCGTGCCGCCACACCATCGTTGGCATGCGCGTCCGATTGAAACGATTCCGCTCTTGGTGCACCGACTGGAGAATGCCGGCGCCCACTCCTCCTTGCGTCGCCGTGGTCGTGAAATCGCCGACGCGCACGGACCCGAGGTTGAAGTTGGCGCTCGACACAATGTATTGCCCGTCGAAGGAGGAATACTGGAAGCCGAATGTCACCCGGTCGTGCGGGGTAAACTTGTAGTCGATGCTGGCGCCGATGGAGCGGCGGGTCGTGACCTTCGGGGCGTCCTGCACCTGATAACCCGTGAGGTAGGGATTTCCCGTGGTCGTGTGCGGGAACGTGGTGCCGTTGGTGGCCGTGCCAACACCGCGCCAGGCATTGTTCTGACTATTGTCCTGCGGCGAGTAGTTGGTCGAAGTGCCGGCGGAGAGCGTGTAACCGAACCATTTGTTCACCGGTGCCACATAGGCAAAATCGAACCCCGGATGCACATTGCGCGTCGCACTGGGTTTGGGGCCGGGAACTTTATCGAGGTCGCGCGCATTGTCGCGCGTGATCACATACACACTGGCATTCAACAGCGGCTTCACGCGCTCAAACGAACTCCGCGGCACCATGTTCACCGACCCGGCCAGCGCCGACCCCTGCGACTCCGGCGTCGGCGAATACGACACTTCGATCCGCGACAGATTATTGATCGAAATCATGTCGGACGCGACCGACCGGCCCGTCGCGTTACCCGGAGCCGAAGCGATGCTGAACCCGTCCAGCGTCACCGGCACATTGTTCGACGGCACGCCGTTGATGGAAATATCGCGGGCATTGCCACCCGTATAGTCGATCGTCACGCCCGGCAAAAATTTCAGGAATTCCGCGACGTTGCCCTCGGCGACGTTGCCGAACTCCTCCGTCGAAAGGACATTTTTGATGCTCGACGCAAAGCGTTGCTCGTTGATTGCGAGCGCCGAAGCGTCCATCTCCCGACTCGAAGCCACGCGAAACTCATCGAGCTTCACAATGGCACCGTCCATGGCCTTTTCCGCCCCACCCAAAGTCAAATCAAGCTGGGTCGCCTGGCCTGAGGTCACCGTGATCGGCGCCGTATGCGGCGGCAGTCCGGTATAAAAAACACCGACCCGAGCCGGCCCGGCCGGCACACGGGACAGACGATAAGAACCATCTGCCTCTGTTAAAGTCTCCAGCGCGCTCCCGTCGATCGTGATACGGGCACCCGCCACGTATTCGCCGTTGCGCGCGTTCAACACGCGCCCCTCGATCGTACCAACGGCCGCGCTCTGCGCACCCAGAAACGTTGGGGCCAGCCAGCCAACAGCGGTAACCAAAACGCACCGGGCAATTATCTGAGCAAATTTGAATGGGATTTTCATTGGGTAGAGGGGCTGAGTGCATTCGCACTTGTCAGCGTCCGTGCGAATAAATCGAACCGACACGCCGTGGCGCAAGCCTCCGCTCAATTTAGGCGAACACCACCTTCCCGACCAATACCGCTCAGTAAATGCTCCCTCCGATTTCCGCCGGCTCTACTTTTTACGTTATTCGCCTGCTGCCACCGCGACAGCGAAGATCTGCGTGAAGGCCTCACCGCCATTCGCCACACTCCGCATGAAGGCAATTTGCCGCCCGTCCGGCGAAAATACACAGGCGAACGGCAGCGCCGGCGCCGCCGTTGCCGGCGTCAATCGCCGCGTCGCGCCGCTCGCCACGTCGGTCACGCACACGCCGCCGTCCATGACGTGCGCAATCGCGCGCCCATCCGGGCTCCACGTGAACGCCGAGGCGATTCCGGATGGATTGCGCGTAATCTGCCGCAGCGCACCGCCTCGCGGAGAGACAAGCCAAAGTTGCACCACCGCCGCATCGTCCATCATTAGAAACGCGATTTGCGAACCGTCGGGTGCCGCCCGCAACCAGTGACGCGGCGGCGTGGCCACGCCGCGAAATTTCCGTTCTTCAGTAAACGTGAGACGCCGCTGCCTGACGCCGGCCGGTGGCGCGGGCCGACGCGTCGACGTGCCTTCGAGGGGAGCTTCGCCCGCCCGCGTGAGATCCTCCGGAAGTTCGACGATAAACACCTCCGAGTGCTCGCGACCATCACAGGCCGTCACGTTGCCCAGAAACGCGAGCGAGCGCCGGCCGGCGGCACCCACCACCCAACCTTCTTCGTAGGCGCGGCTGATTTCGTCGGAGCCCGGCCGGGGGCGATTTACTGTGCGCGTGACGAGTACGGAAAAAGTGTCGCCGTCGTGATTACGCGGGTGGCTGCGCACCACGCGGACACCGCTCGCGGCGGGCGGGGGCACGGAAACGGCGATGTT
>CAMBVX010000204.1 GCA_945871085.1 Opitutus sp. GAS368
CGTCATTGCCGCGCGCACCGAGCCGACGCAATCAAACTGGCACGCGGCCAACCCAAAACCGGCGGGTCACTCGCCGCCCCCGAGCTTCACTCCCCCCGCCACCAGTTTTTCCGGATGCGCCGCCTGCCGCGGCAACGCCAGCGCGATCACCGCCGCTGCCAGCACAAACACCAACGTCCCCCACAGACATCCCGCGAGCCCGCTCCACTGAAAAAGCGCGCCCGACAACAGGCATCCCACCAGCCGCCCACCCGCATTCGCCATGTAATAAAACCCCACGTTTAACGCCACGTTGTCGCCGTCCGTGTAATCGAGAATCAGATAGGAATGAACCGCCGAATTCAGCGCAAACACCGCGCCAAACACCGCGAGCCCACTGACGATCACCACGCCCGCCGGCGCCCCCGCCGCGAGCGCCAGCGGCACCGCCGCCGCGACACCCGCGAGGCCGAAGGCCAGACCCGCCGCCATCCCGCCCGCTGGCACCCGCCCGCGGAACACCAGCGGCGCGGCCGACTGCACCAGGCCGTAACCAATCACCCAGCACGCCATGAACGCCCCCACCCGCGCCCCGCTCCACCCGAGCGACGCGCTCAAGAATACCGGCACACCCACCACGAACCAAATGTCGCGCGCCCCAAAGAGAAAAAACCGCGACGCCGACAGCACGTTCACCGCCCGCGTCTTCGCAAAGAGGTCCCCCCAGCCCGCCTTCTGCTTCGCCGTACCCATCGCCCCCGGCAGCGTCACCGACGCCGCGATCAGCACCGCCAGCAACGCCCCCGCCATCACGACCAGCCCGCCCGCAAATCCCGCCACGCTCAGCAAAAACCCGCCGAGAAAAAAGCCGCAGCCTTTCAACGCGTTCTTCGATCCCGTGAGCAGCGCCACCCACCGGAATAGCGCCCCCCGCCCCTCGTCGCCCGTCGGCACCAGCACCTTGATCGCACTCTTCGCACTCATCTTCGTAAGGTCTTTCGCGATACCCGACAGCGCCTGCGCCGCCATCACGTAGCTCACCGCCCAGCCCGTGGCCCACGCCGGATTGAGCAACGCAAGCATCCCCAGCGCCACCACCTGCAACGCCAACCCCGCGAGCAACGTCACCCGCAGCCCCAGCCGACTCGCCAGCCACCCGCCAAACACATTCGTGACGATCCCAAAAAACTCGTAGAACAAAAACAACATCGCCAGCCGCACCGGCGGGTACCCGAGCTGCGCGAAGTGCAAGAGCACGAGCATCCGCAGCGCCCCGTCCGTCAGCGTAAACCCCCAATATGCCGCCGTGACCACGATGTAATTCCGCAGATTCACGTCAGGTCATTTCCAATCTTCTCCGCCGGTAACCGCGAGCGTGCGCGCGGGGCCCGCGCCACGCCAACCCGTGAATTCGCCCCCGCCGTTCACAGCGAAACCGCCACCTTTCGCGTCAACTCCGCCATCCGGTTCGAATAACCCCACTCGTTGTCATACCATGCGTAAATTTTCACCATGCGCTGGTTCACCACCATCGTCGACAACGCGTCGATAATCGCCGACCGCGGGTCTCCCTTGTAGTCCACCGACACCAACGGCCGCGTCTCGAATCCCAAAATTCCTTTCAACGGCCCGCTCTCGCTCGCCGCCTTCAGCAACGCGTTCACCTCCTCGACAGTCGTGGCTCGCTGCATCTGGAAAACACAGTCCGTCAGCGACCCCGTCAGCAATGGCACCCGCACCGCGTGGCCGTTCAACTTCCCAAGCAGCTCCGGATAAATCATCCCAATGGCCGTCGCGCTCCCCGTCGTCGTCGGGATCAGCGACATCCCCGCCGCCCGCGCCCGTCGCAAATCCGAGTGCGGCGCGTCGACGAGCGTCTGCGTGTTCGTCACATCGTGCAGCGTCGTGATCGCCCCATGCTCGATGCCGATTCCCTCGTGCATCACTTTGACGACCGGCGCGAGACAGTTGGTCGTGCACGACGCGTTGGTGAGCAACCGGTGCTTCGCCGGTTCGTAGAGCCCGTCGTTCACGCCCATCACGATATTGAGCGCATCACCCTTCACGGGCGCCGCCACGATCACTTTTTTCACGCCACGCTCGAAATACACCGCGAGATCCGCCGGCGTACGAAATTTTCCGCTACACTCGAGCACGATCTCCACCCCGTGCCCCGCCCAATCCACGTCGCCGGGCCGGCGGTGCCCGCTAAAGGCGATGCTCGCCGCGCCCACCCGGATCACTTCGTTCCCGCCGACCCGTTCGGCCACCGCCTCGTGGGCCCACCGCCCCTGCACGGAATCAAAACTGAGCAAATGCGCCGCGCACTCCGCGCCGCCGACGGGGTCGTTGATCAGCGCCACCTCAAACTCCGGCCAGCCCCACGCTGCCCGCAGCGTCAGCCGCCCAATGCGTCCAAACCCATTGATGCCAATTTTTGTTTTCTTCATGGTAAAATATTCCCCGCGTCGCCGTCCCGCGCCACTCACCCACACCGGCACTGCCCCGGCGCCTTTCCCGGATCACCCGCCCGCACCCAAGCACACGACGGCTCGATCTTCTTCAAGCGCGCGAGATCACGCTTGAACACCGGAATTCTCTGCGCGCACTCCTGCAAACACGCCAGATTCGCCTGCAATTCCCGCGACGGCTTCGCCGCCAACTCGTAAATCACCCAATTTCCCTGCCGCTCGCTCTCGACCAACCCTCGCTCGCGCAGATAGGCGAGATGCTTCGAGATTTTCACCTGCGGTTCGCCGAGCACATCTTGAAAGTGGCACACGCACACCGGCCCCTGCGCGAGCACGTTGAGCAGCCGCAACCGCGTCGGATCGCACAAACACTCGTAAATTTTCACCAGCTCCATATGCGAAACCATATTCTTATGACGGAATATGCTTCAAGCCTCAATTCCCCGCGGCACCGCATCGCCACTGAAATCTCCCAGCGCCGGTGATTTCGTCTCATTTGGTTTCAAGATGAGCTTATCTGGCCTGGCGGCAGCAGCCTGCTGGTCACCGGCGACGAATATTCGGTCGCCAGCCTCCAGCTACGAACAAGGCGCGCATCGCGGCGCGCCTTTTATTTTGCCCGGCCCAGCCGGTCCCGTCCACCGCCGCACGCCTCAACGGCGCACTCCGCGGTGCAGCCGGCTCACCGGCTTCGCCGCAGCCGCCACGGTGTCGGCCAAGGCCTTCTCATCGAAGAGCGCCGAATAGATGTAAGGGAACCCTTCAATTTTCTTTCGCTCCACCGTCACGCCCATGTAACGCTCGATCGAACGCGCATCCCGCACATCATCTTCAGTCACGAGCGTAAACGCATCCCCCGTGTTCTGGGCGCGCCCGGTGCGGCCGATGCGGTGGACGTAATCCTCGGCGTTCTCCGGCACGTCGTAGTTGATTACGTGTGACACTCCTGCGATGTCGAGACCGCGCGCCGCGATGTCCGTGGCCACGAGGACTTCAAACTTGCCGCTCTTGAAACCATCCAGCGCTTCAATGCGCTCGCGTTGGCTCCGGTCGGAATGCATCACCCCGACGGTGTGCCCCTTGCTTTCCAGGCGATGCGCGATGCGATCCGCCCCCATGCGCGTGCGCGAAAAAATCAAGACGCTCTTGAAATCCGTCTGGTCCAGCAGCAGTTGTAGCAAGTCGAATTTTTGCGACGCCACGACCGGATAAAACGCATGGGACACCGTCTCCGCCGGCGACCGCTGGCGACCGATCTCCACTTTCAAGGGATTGTTCAGCGCCCAGCCCGCGAGTTGCTCCAATTCCGGCGGCAGCGTGGCGGTGAAAAACAAGGTTTGTCGGTTCTTCGGACATTTCTGCACGATGCGCTTCACGTCGGGCAGAAAGCCCATGTCCAGCATCCGGTCCACTTCGTCGAGCACGAGAATGTCCACGTCGGCCAGCGACACGTTGCCCTGTTCCATGTGGTCGAGGAGCCGGCCCGGCGTCGCCGCCAAAATATCCATCCCGCTCTTCAGGTCGTCCAATTGCTTCCCGTAACCGACGCCGCCATACACGATCGTCACGCGGAGATCAGTGAACTTGGAAAATTTCTGAAACGCCTCCTCCACCTGCAGCGCCAGCTCGCGCGTCGGCTCAAGAATCAGGCAGCGCAACTTTCCGTGCGTACCGAGGCGTTGGATAATCGGCAGCGCAAACGCCGCCGTCTTGCCCGTGCCCGTCTGCGCCGAACCGATGACGTCCCCACCCTTCAGCACCACCGGAATCGCCTGCGCCTGAATCGGGGTCGGCGTCACATAGCCCATCTCCTGCACGCCGAACGCCAGCGCGTCCGACAAGCCCAAGGCGGTAAAGGCCGTATCCATCTTTGGCACATCCACGGGCACCGTCGGCTTGATCGCAGTCGAGCGCGGATGGTCAAAGGTCTTGTCGATAACGGGACGTTCGCGCTCGCCCCGTGGACCGCCGCGCGCTGCGCCGCCGCCCGCGCGGGAATGCAATCCCCGACCGCCGCGATCCTCGCTCCTCGGGCTATAATCATCCCGGCGAGGCCGTGCCTCACGCCCGTCCCCCGCACCCGCTGCACGGGGCTCGCGGTGCGGTTCGTCCCGCGGATCACGCGGCTGGCCGCGATATTTGTCGTGCGGCCGCCCACCTTGGCTTGGTCCAGCCGCCCGCTCGGGACGCGACTCCCCGCGCGACGTGGCGGCGTGGGGTTTCGACGGGGAAACAGGTTTGGCCGCTTCGGTATGAGCCGGCTTTGGGGCACGCGACGGCGAGATTTTCTCGCGCAGCTTCGCAAATATTTTCTTCAGCATGACAGGTATTGGAATGGCGAGAGTCTGTGAACCACCCGGCATTGCAACCCCGGATATATCCACCCACACGATCGCGCCACCGCCTATTCACGAAGGACAGCGTTTGACGGTGACGGTGCGGATCGCGCACCGGTCGTGATTTTCGGCGAAATGGCCCAGGTGGTCGGTGGTGGTGACGTGCGCCCGTTGGGCTGTTGCTGGCGCCAGTGGATGAACCGGCTGTTGGCCCAGCGGGTGAAGGCACCGTGCAGGTGCACGCCGTGGCGTTCGCGCAGGCGGCACCGGTCTTCGTGGCGTGAGGCGTCGAGCCGCGCGTGCAGGCCGGTCTCGATGCCCCAGTGCTGGATCGTGGCTTCGAACCACGGGGCCTGCGGCAGGGCGGTCAGGGGGCGACTGGTGATCAGCTCGACGGTTTCGGGTTGCAGGCCGACGAGTTCGCGCCGCGGGCGCGCGCCTTGCGCTACGAATGGAAAGCCGGCGGTCTCGGCATCCAGGCCGTGCACCACGATCGTGCTGGTCTCCGGCGGCCCTTTTTCGAGGTCGGTCCAGCACAGGGCTGCAGGATCTTTCAGGGAATCAAAAAACGGGCGCCCGGATCGGGCAAGTGGGTTTGTGCCAGCACCACTCTGAAACCCATCTTCTTCCAACGATTTGAAACTCACGGTCCTACCGGTGGATTTTCTTCCTAATTTCATAAGAAATGTCTTCTTCGGTCCGGGTGGATTTTCTTCCCTCGTGGACTGAGTGAAGCGTAGGTCGGGGGCGTTTGTCGCGGGGTGGCCGGACGGCGAGGGTGACCGGCACCATGCATTCAGCCGGTGAGCGTAAGTGTCCGCATTGCGAAGGGTTTTTCTTGCCTGATGCCCGCAATCGGAAGCGCCAGCGTTACTGCGCGAAAGTGCCGTGTCGACGCGCGAGCAAAGCCGCGAGTCAGCGGCGCTGGGTGAGCCAACCGGCGAACGCGGACTACTTCCAAGGCACCGAGAACGCGGCGCGCGCGCGGGCGTGGCAGTCGGCGCATCCGGGCTATTGGAAAAAGCGTCCGCCGAGATCTCTCGTGGTCTTACAAGAGGACTGCCCAGCGCAAAGCGCTCCCGCAGCGCAGGTAACGGTGCCGGACGCCGGAGTTGTCTTACAAGATGACTGGCTGCGGCAACCCCCGCTCCTGATCGGACTTATCGCGCATCTCGCCGGAGTGACCTTACAAGAGGACATCGCCGCGATGACGGGGCGTTTGCTAGCGGTGGGGCATGCCGTGCTGGGCGCGTCGCCCGGCCTGGCGCTTCCTCGATGTTAATGGCGAAACGAATCTTACAAGCTGAGCGGCTGCGGCGGGTGCCGCCGCATTTTAGTTGGATTGATCACCGGTTGGTGCGCGCGGATTACCTGCGCCGCGCCGACGCGCCAGCGTGGGCCCTCTACCTGGTGCTCGTCACCGTGGGCGATGAACACGGCCTGAGTTATTACGGCGACGGCACGCTCGGCCGGATGTTGTCGCTGACGGACGCGGAAGTGGCCGCAGCACGCGCGCAGCTCGTGACGGCCGACGTGATCGCGTATGAAAAACCGCTGTATCAAGTGCTCGCGCTGGAGCCCGTCGCCCTGGCGGCCCGCGCGGGTCGGGAGGGCCCGCGATGATCACCTATCAGACGTTTTGCCAACTCCGCCAAGGGTGGGACGTAGAGCACCTGACGATGGCGCAAATCGCGCGCGCGCTGAGCCTGCACCCCCAGACCGTGAAAAAATGGATCGGCCGGCCCCGCTTCGAGCAACGGCGGGCCGCGCGGCGCGCCAGCATCCTCGATGAGCACAAGCCCGCGATTACGCGTTGGCTCGCCCAGCATCCCTTCACCGCGACCCAGCTCTGGCAACGCCTGCGCGAAGCCGGTTACAAGGGCGGCTGTTCCCTCGTGCGCGACTACGTGCGCACCGTGCGCCCACCGCGCCAGCCGGCGTATCTTACGCTCACTTACGCGCCGGGCCAGTGCGCGCAGATCGACTGGGGCTCGGCCGGCGCGATCCCGGTCGGCGGCACCCGCCGGGCGTTGAGCTTCTTCGTCTTCGTCCTCTGCCACAGCCGCTGGCTCCACGTGGAATTTACCCTCGGCCAAAGCCAGGAATGGTTCCTCGGCTGCCAGCGCCGGGCCTTCGAAGCGCTCGGGGCGGTGCCGGCGGAAGTGATGCCCGACAACTGCAAAACCGCCGTGCTCTCGCACCGCGTGGGCGAACCGCCGGTGTGCAACCCGCACTACCTTGATTTTGCGCGGCACTACGGTTTTACCGTCAAACCCTGCGGACCGCGGCAGCCGCAGGCCAAAGGCCGGGTGGAAAACGCCGTCGGCTACGTGAAGAAAAACTTCCTCGCCGGCCGCGACCTCGCCGCGCCCGGCGGACTCGCCGCCCTCAACGCGGCGGCCCGTATCTGGCTCGAAACGGTGGCCAACGTGCGCGGGCACGGCGAAACCAAGCGCACGCCGACCGCGATGCTCGCCGAGGAACGCCCCCACCTGCGTCCGCTGCCGGCCAATCCCTATGAGTCGGTGCTCGTGCGCACGGTCGCGGTGAGCAATCGCTGTCGGGTCACCGTCGATACGAACCGTTACTCGGTGCCGCCGCGCTACGCCTCGGCGCCCCTGACCCTGCAACTGGCGAGCGACCGGCTGCGACTCTTCGACGGCCAGACCTTGGTCGCGGACCATGTGCGCTCGTTTGACCGCCGCGGCGATTACGAGCACCCCGACCACGTGCAGACCCTGCTCGACGAGCGCAAGCAGGCGCGCCACCAGCGGACTTTTTTGCGTTTCCTCGCGCTCGCGCCCGTCGCGGCCGCGTATCACGCCCAACTCGCGGAGCGGCGGCTCAACGTGCGTCACCACGTCGAAAAGATCGTCGCCCTCGCCGAGATCCACGGTCCGGACGCGGTGCACCGCGCCCTGACCGATGCGCACACCCTCGGGGCCTACTCCTGCGAATACATCGCCAACCTCCTCGAACAGCGCGGCCGCCTGTTGCCCGAGGCCGGCGCCCTCCATCTGACCCGCGCGAGCGATCTGCTCGACCTCGAACTGCCTCCCCCCGACCTCTCGCCCTACGACCGATCATGAAACCCAAGCTACCCACCGCACCGCCCGCCACGATGAACCCGCTCCCCGCCACCGCCCTCGCCGCCCACCTCGCGTATCTGAAACTTGGCCACATCGCCGAACATCACGCCGCCCTCGCCCAGGAAGCCGCGGCGGCCCCGTGGTCACACCTGGAGTTCCTCCAACGCTTGCTCGACGGCGAATGCGCCGCGCGCCAGCAACGCGCCGTCGAACGGCGCGTGCGCGCCGCCCGCTTCCCCGTGCGCAAGACCTTGGACCAGTTCCGCTGGGACTGGCCGAAGAAAATCAACCAACTCCAAGTCCAGCACCTCTTCCGCCTCGGCTTTATCGCGCAAAAAACCAACGTCATTTTTGCCGGCGGTGTCGGGTTGGGGAAGTCTCACCTCGCGGCCGCCCTCGGCTACGCCGCCTGCCAACACGGCCACACCGTGCTCTTCACCACCGCCGTCGACGCCATCAATAACCTCGTCGCCGCTCAGGCCGCCCACCGCCTCAAGGCCGAACTCAACCGTTATCTGGCGCCCGCCGTTTTGATTTTGGACTCATGTTGAGTGCCCAAAAATGTTGAGTTGGGCGGGCGCGGTCCCACTCGGATGGCGGGCGCGCCGCGACTCCGACTCAACATTATTGACGACCTTCTGGACTGCGGAGGTGGCTCTGCGGAATGGACACCACATCATTCCTTGAACAAATCCGACCGCGTGCTTACGCGCGCTACCAAGCCCTGCCGTTGTTCGGTGCCGTCATCGCCGACTTCAGTGCATGGTTGAGTGCCAGAGGCTATAGAACCAAGACGATCAAATCGCAGTTGAAAGGCGTGCGATATGTAGAGCGCTGGTTGCGACGAAAAGGACGCCGTCGGTTATCCGACGTGACTGACGCGGACGTGCGCATGGCGCATCATCGCTTCCGTACCGATTCCAACGTTGGCGGGCCGATCAGATCCCTTGGGCAGTTCCTCCGCGAACGCGGGTTGATCGTCGCCACACCACCGACCAACCCGAGTTTCATCTGGAGCGAGCGCGAGCGCTTCGGCCAATACCTGCGCGCGGTCCGAGGCTTTGCGGAATCGTCCATTCTTCACCACCAGCGGCTGCTCGCTGGCTGGCTCAGCTTCCGAGAGGCCGACAAGTATCCGGCCAAGTTAAATGAGATCACGGCTGATACCATTGAGGCGTATCTACGTTTGTCGGCCAAGACGAACAATCGCTTTAGCCTCCAGCATGTCGTCGCCAACCTCCGCGCCTACCTGCGATGGCAACACGCCGAAGGTCGGTTACTACGGCCCTTGCACGAGGAGATCGATGCTCCGCGTTGCTACCGGCTGGAGAAGCTGCCTCGGGCATTACCGTGGAAGCTGCTCATGGCGTTGCTCCGTTCCATAGAGCGGTCCGCGCCCAGGGGACATCGAGACTTCGCACTGTTGTATCTCGCCGCCTACTACGGCTTGCGAAGCCATGAGTTGGTGGCGATCAAATTGGAGGATATAGACTGGCGGGCGGCGACACTTCGTATTCATCAGCGCAAAACGAAGCAATCGCTGCTCCTCCCGTTGACCGACGAGGCTGGTGCGATCCTTGCTCGGTATCTCCGGGAGGCGCGTCCTGCGTCGTCGCGACGGGAGTTGTTCCTGCGGGCGCGCGCGCCGATGGGGGCGCTTCAGCCGACCGCCGTGCATGATATTCTCGACGCGAGGATCCGCCGGAGCGGTCTGTCGATCCGCATGACCGGAACCCATCTGCTGCGGCACTCCTTCGCGCTTCATCTGCTGCGCCAAGGGGCTTCCACCAAGCAGATCGGCGATGCACTGGGCCACCGTGACCTCGAGAGCACTTGCGTTTATCTCCGGCTCGACACCGAGGATTTCCGTGAAGTCGGCTTGCCGGTGCCAACGCGCGGCCGGGCGTCGAGGCTGGTGCCTTTCACCTGGGCAGAGCAACTGCCCAGAGTCATCACCACGCGACTGTCGGCGATGCGCCGAAACGATTTCCGAGGTCCGTTTGCCTCTGCTCTCGAACATTACGTCGCGGTGCGACAGGCCTTGGGACGCGGCTGGCGGGTTGAAGTGCGGTGTCTCCGGCAGTGGGACGATTTTCTGGTGCGTGATCGCGCGCCGTTTGCGCTCGCCGCGTTTGAGCGATGGAACGGCGAACTGGGAGGACTCTGCGCCACGGTGCGACGCAACCGGCTGCGGATCGTCCGTAATTTTCTCCTGTTTCATCGGCGCGACCATCCGCGGACCTGGGTTCCCGACCTGTCGCTATTACCCAAGAAGGGCCCTTACCGCCAGGCACACGTTGTCCTGCCGGTCGATATTGCGCGCATCCTGGCCACGACGGAACGCCTCCCGGTCCTCAACTGCAGTCCCCTGCGGCCGCAAATCATGCGGATCGCATTTCTGCTGCTGTATTGCTGCGGCCTGCGGTTGGGCGAGTTGCTCCGCCTGCGCGTGTGCCACTACGACGCGCGTGAGCGGTTGCTGCGCATCGACGAAACCAAGTTCCATAAATCGCGGCTCGTTCCGCTCCATAGATCGGTGGCGCGAGAACTGGATGGTTTCCTCGCACAGTGGCCGAAGATCAATCGGCGGCTCGAGCCGGATCAGCCCCTCGTATGGAGTGGCCGCACCGGCCACTCAGGCCACGGAATCACCGCCACCGGCATACGCCACTGCTGGCTGCGGTTGTGTGGCAGCGCAGGGATCTTAGATCATCGTGGGCGACCGCCCCACGTGCATGATTTGCGGCACAGCATGGCCGTCGGCGCGCTGCATCGCTGCTATCAACGGGGCCGCGACCCGAACGCCCTCCTGCCCAAGCTTGCGACCTATCTCGGTCACGTCAGCCCGATCTCAACCCATCACTATCTCCAGCTGACGCCCGAACTGCGGCGCGTCACCCTCCAGCGTTTTCACGCCGCCTGCGGGCAGCTCTTCAAGAACGGAGGTGCCGCGTGAACACCACTCTGGCCCGCGCGCTTCAGGACTTCTTCATGGCGTATCTGCCCGGGCAGCGTGCGCTCAGTCCACATACCCGGCAAAGCTATCGGGACAGTCTGAAGCTCTTGCTACTGCACCTCGCCGGGCCCTCCGGCGATCCGTGCGGCCTTGAAGTGGCCGCCTTCACGCCGCAACGCGTCCTGGCGTTTCTCGATCATCTCGAAACGAAGCGCCGCAACGGCGCCGCCACCCGCAACGTGCGTCTCAGTGCCATTCATAGCTTCTTCCGCTTTGTCGGCGGTCGATTCCCGGAGCACTTGGCTCTCGCCCAACGGATCCTCAGCATCCCGTTCAAGCGCACCGGCCATCGCGAGATTCACTACCTTGACCTCGCCGATTTCCGGGCGGTGCTGCGGGTCATCGATCAATCCACCGAACTTGGCCGGCGCGATGTCGCCCTGCTGACGCTGCTGTTCAATACCGGCGCCCGCATCAGCGAGATCGTGGGCCTGTTGGCCTGCGACTTCCGCCTGCACTCCCCCAGACACGTTCTGCTGCGCGGAAAAGGCGGCAAGGAGCGAACTTGTCCCCTGTGGTCGGAAACCACCCGACTGGTTCGCGAGCTTCTCGTCGAACAACAACTCGCGCCGACGGCAACGAGCGGCGTTTTCCGCAATCACCGCGGGCACCCGCTCACGCGCTTTGGCGCGCGCTTGATCCTCAAACGGCATGTCGCTGCCGCCATGACTCACACCCCGAGTCTCCGGCACAAACGAATCCATCCGCACAGCGTGCGCCATTCGACCGCGATTCATCTCCTGCGCGCGGGTGTCGATCTGAGCACCATCGCGCACTGGCTGGGACACGTCAGCGTCAATACCACGAACAAATACCTCACGCTCGACCTCAAGTCGAAGGCCGACGCCTTGCGGCGCATCAAACCGTTGCGCTCCAGCAAGCATGCCGCCGTTTGGCGAAACGACAAGAATCTCATTCGCTGGCTCGAATCGCTCTGACCAAAATCACGCCTCAATAATGTTGAGTTGGAGTCGCGGCGCGCCCGCCATCCGAGTGGGACCGCGCCCGCCCAACTCAACATTTTTGGGCACTCAACATGAGTCCAATAATGTGCTGCTAAACATTATTGGACGAAATCGGCTACTTGCCCCTCGACAAGGCTGGCGCCGACCTCCTCTTCCAAATCATCAGCCAACGCTACGAGCGCGGCTCCCTCATCGTCACCACCAACAAGGCGTTCAAGCAGTGGTCGTCGATTTTCAGTAACGA
>CAMBVX010000205.1 GCA_945871085.1 Opitutus sp. GAS368
CGGTCGGTCGCATCCGAGCCGAGCGGGATTTGGGCGGATGCCTCCAATTGATCGAGCAGGCGCGAGCCGAGCAGCCAGACCAGCGACTTCCTGCGAGGCGATCCGAGTCGGGTTGAAATCGTCCGCCGGGCCGAACGTATTTTTCTTCCGCTTGTGGTCCTGGGGGGGGGGAATTGCGCGCCGGCTTTGCCGCAGGAAACCGCGAGGCGGAAAATCTGGAAACTCTGCGGCGATTCCGCGCCAGTCCACGGGTCAGCGTCCTCCAGCCTGACGAGGCCACTACCGAGCACTACGCCCGAGTCTTTCTGCAACTCCGCCAGCAAGGCTCCGTCATCTTCAACCGATTGCTGAAAGACGTAGATCGAAACGTAACTTCCAAAAACGTCCTTGGTCTTTTACTCAGCGGAAATCAGAGGCGTCCCGGTGAGGGCGAGGAACAGCGCCTTGGGCATCCGCTCGCACCATGGTTCTGTCGTGCGTCTGTCGTGCGCAAATCGGCGAACCGCATGGCATCGGCCCAAGAGTTAAACCGGTGAGTGAAATCCGCGGTGGACTGAAAGCCAGTCGGTTGCCACTCCCATGCCTCCGACATCGGGTGCTATTTGCTATCACTAATGATTGCTTAAATCATAATCTCGTCGATAAATAATCACATGTTATCGCTTAAAAACGAGACCGATATCATCCGAGAGGCCCGCGACTTGATCCGTGCCCATCGCATGGCGCTCTCCTGGCGTCAGGACGATCTCGCCAAACGCAGCGGGGTTGGGATCGCGACGCTTCGCCGTTTCGAGAGCACCGGGCGCATTGGATTTCTGGGACTGGCGAAGCTGTTGGCCACCCTGGGTCTCGCCGATCGATTCCTCGGCGCGCTGAAACCACCCGCGCCCGCGCCCAAGGACATCAACGAATTTCTCGCGGCGGCGCCTGCGCCCATTCGTCAACGCGCTCCTCGTCGGTCCGCAGGGAACTAAAGCCATGGCCGAGCCCAACCTGCTTCGTCTGCGCTTCCTCGGCGCCCCCATGGGCACGCTGGCGTATCGGCCCGACGGTCCGTTTCACGCGCTGGAACTGGAGCGCGAGTTCATCGCTACCGGCCACGAACTTTCGCCGCTGAATCTTCCGCTCGACAGTTTTTCCCGCGGACCGCGGGTGTTTCGACCCGGTGATTCGCCGTTCGACGGCGGACTCCCCGGCCTCATCGCCGACACTCTGCCGGATTCGTGGGGCGCGAGGATGCTGAAGGTCGAGGTTCCGGGCCTGCAAACCATCTTGGGCAAGCTCGCCGCCATCGGCGAACGCGGTCCGGGTGGAATCACCTTCGAACCGGTGTTGGGCAAAGGCGCCGACGACGAGTCGGTTTCCACCAACCTCGCCGGTTTGGCTCGCGACGCCGCACAACTGGCGAAAACTCCCGCCCTCCTCACGCCCGAAGACGTCAACGCCGCGCTCGCCCGAGGCGGCGGCAGCCTCGGCGGCGCCCAGCCGAAAGTAGCGGCGCACCTCCCCCCTTCCGGTGACTTCCAGCAGCTACAGCACATCCTTATCGGCGGCGCGACGCCCCCCGGCCAGGTGCCAAGCGTCGTGAAACTGTCACCGCTCGACGACGAGGGTGGCGGCGCAGTCGAATTTGCGTTCTGGAAAATGGCGAAGAATGCCGGCATCCGCGTCCCGCCTGCGTGTCTTGTGCATGATGGCGAACGTCGTCACTTCGCGAGTGCGCGTTTTGATCGCACCCTGCGGCCTGATGGCACTTGGGGCCGGCGCCACGTTCACACGCTGAGCGGGTTCCTGCACCGGCGCGCCTCCGACGGCCAAATCGACTACGAGGAATTCATCCGCTCCGCCCGGACTCTCGGCGGCGCGGAAGAGGCACGCGAATGCTTCCGCCGCGCCGTCTTCAATCTGCTCACCACCAATCGCGACGACCACGGCCGCAATCACGCGTTTCTCTACAACGAAACCGACCGAACGTGGAACCTCTCGCCGGCCTACGACCTCAATCCCAATGTCGCCAATGTCCTGATTGCGCTGACGTGGCTGGGGAGCCCCGAAATCCCCACTCGTTTCGAGCAGCTGACCAGACTCGCGGAGATCGGTGGCATGCCGGCTCGGGCCGCGAGAACGATCTATGACGAAGTCGAGGCAGCGACGCTCGGCGGCTGGACCGCCGCAGCCGCTTACGCCGGTGTCCCGGGAAAAATCGCCGGTATCTGGGAGAAAGAAATGATCCAGCAAACCAAGCCGCTGCGGGAGGACGCACGGCGCTCTGTGGCAACCGCCAAAGCGCGTTCGGCGACGCCGAAGCGAAGCCCGAAAAAATAAACCGTCCGGTCGATCGAGAAATACGCATCCGTGTCCCGAGCGATCTTCACCGCGAGTTCGGGCACGTGAAATGGCCCGAGGTCGCTGCGGACGTGGTGGTGCTCGCCGGCGACATCGACTGCGGCACGACAGGTGTCGCATGGGCTACTGTTGCGGCTTCCGCATAGGGGACGCCGCGAGCCTGCTATGGAGCGACGTGGATCTCGACCGCGAAGTCATTAACCTCCGCCCGGGCAAAGAGCGCCGCGACCGCAAGGCCCACAAGACCTCGACCGTCATCTTGCCCGAGCTGCTCGAATGGCTCACGCCCCGCCGGGGAGTCGGCAAGGCTCCGCTCTTCCCCACGCTTCACGGGAAAAAGGCCGGCGGGAAATATGGCCTTTCCCTCACCTTCCGCGAACTCATGGGCAAGGCGAAGATCACCTTTGCCGACGTTGCGCCCAAGGACTCCGTGAAAGCGTTTTACGATCTCGGATTCCATGCCCTCCGCCACTCGCATATTTCCCACGCGGCCAACGCGGGCGTGCCCGAGGAAATCCGCCGCGAACATGTCGGCCATGCGTCGGACGTTCATCGCCAATACACGCACCGCGAGACTGAGGCCACGAAACTCGCCTTCGCCAAGATGCCGCGCCTGTTGGTCAAGCCCGCCGCCTCCGCATGAAGTCCGCCCGCCTAAAGCTCCGCGCAAAACGCTTCGACACTCACGCCCGCCTGCGCAATCAGGCCCGCCAGCGTGCCCGGCTTGATCGGCTTGTGCATGGGGACGACAACGGTGCGGGCGTCCTTCCGCATAATCAGATGCGAACCGGTTTGCCGCTTCACCGCGAAGCCGAGTCGGCCCAACGCCTTGGCCGCCTCCGACCCGTTGACATCGCGTGGGATCTTCACGCCACCGCCAACACCGGGTCTTGCACGAAATGCAGTCGCACCGCCGAGGGCAAAGCCGCCCCCTCGAAATACCCGCGCACGGCATCCGTCACCATGGTTTGCAACTCGGCGAGTGTGTCGCCCTGCGTGCAAATCCCACCGCCCGCCGGATCGTCCCACCGGGCCACGAACCCGCCCGTCTCGGCGCAAGGTGTGACGGTGAGAACCAATTCCATGCGCGCACCCTACCGCCTCCGCCTCGTCGGTCAAACCAAAGCTCCCGCCGCCGCCGCCGCATGAAACCGCCCCGCCAGAACGTAGGCAAAGCAGGGACAAAAGGGACAAAACCCCTGCCCGATGGTGCGGGGATAGCCGTCCGCCCCTTTCCGATTCATCTCTTCAACGCCGCTTTCGACGCACCGCACGACCTCGGCGAGATACTCACGCCCGCGCAAATGGCCATGAAGGTGCCGCGTGGCGGCCGCTGGAACGAAATGAGCCTTGAAGCCGCCGCCGATCAAGCTCTCGACGCGCTGATTGGCTATGGCCCCCAACAACCCGCTCCGCACTCGTCCACCGTCTGCGCCCTCGAAAAAGGCATCCGAGGCTTACGCAATTTCGCGCTCGCCGGAGACAAAGACGCAATGAATTGGCTCGGCTACCTGCTAACCCAAGCCGTCGGCGACATCGCGGAAATGGCTCGTCGTCACCCTGAAATCGTCCGCGAGTGGAGCCGCAAGGAAAACGTTGTGCCCGTGCTCACGGGTAAAAACGTAGCGCAAACCGGGAGCAAAAAGGACGTCGGTCAACTTCGCCGCGACCTCGACGCTTTCGACGTCGGCGCGGCGACACCCTACCAAATAAACCCAACGGTGAAGCGAGGCGGGGGCACGTTCAATGCAGCCACGCCGGTGAACGCTCTCGCCGCAGGCCTTTGTGCCCGCCGCGCCACGCGTCACCGGGCGCAAACCTTCGCCGCGTTATGCGGTGAACCCGGCCGCGTTGGCGTAGTCGCCGGCGGAGTTCTGTCCCTTCTGTCCCTGCTCACCTGACGATTCAGGGGGCAGGGCTTTTGCGTTCTGTCCCTTTTGTCCCTGCGCTTTCAAGCTACCCGTTAATGCCCGGGATGTATTTGATGGAATTCGGGGTGGATTGTTGCCCAGAGGCACGGGAGTTGTCAGCGATTCGCTCGTTCGAATCCCGAATGGCCTTCAGCAACTTGATTACCTGCCTCAGTTGCATCCATATGAAAAAAGGAGTCAGAGCAACAAAGGCCGCAAAGCCCCAGAGAAACAAATAACCGCCCGCGAGTAAGTTGGTTGAATTCATTGGTGCGTGCATACTCCTTCACGCTGACGCCAGCGAGGTAATACAAGGACCGGTGACGACATCGGCGACGCCACCTGCCTCCCCCCACGCCCCGCCGGCCTGAAGGCTCCCACGACTCAGAAAAAGGGGCGGGTTAGAAGGCCCAGTGCAGACAAACGGGGCTGGGTTTTTTTTCACTCTTTACACTCTCGATTGAGCCATGGACCTACCAACATGGAAAGCCTTGGCCGAAAAACTAGATGTCAGCTACCAAGGTCTTCACCTATGGCGAAAGCTCGAAGATGCGCCCCACACTCCGGACTTGGAAGCTTGGGAGACATTCAAAGCTGAACGGGGCTTGGGCCGCGAGCGCGCCACAAGTGAACTCACCAAGCTGAAAGCCGAGTTGCTACGGGAGCAAATAGCCCAAGCGCGCGCCCGAAACCGCCGCGAATCCGCCGACGTGATAGACCGCGAGGTTGTGGAGACGATGCTGTCGACTCTGGGGCAAAAGCTCGACCTGCTCTTGCGGCTGAAACTCGAAGTGGAGCTAGGGCCGCGCGTCGCCGGAAAAAGCGCAGCCGAGGCGAACGTTGAGGGCGGGGAAATTCTTGCGGAGATTCGCGAGGTCGTGAACGCGAACATCGCGACGTTTGAAACCGAGGCGCTGGCAAAGTCGCGCGACTCGACAGGGTGACCGCCGGAAGCGTGGGAGACGGGCAAACGTGCTTTGCCCAGCGGTTGAGAAATTCGCACTCCGCGCCATCCGTAACCCTTGGCGATTACTGGCGTTCTTTTAGGACTTTGGCCCCTTTCTTTTAGGACTTTTTTCCCTCCTTGAAACGAAAAACCCCGGCTAACTCTTTAGTTAACCGGGGTTTCTATAAAACTGGAGCGGGCGAAGAGACTCGAACTGATCGCCTTGCTTCTGCAAACATCTACAGATGATAGATGTTGTGAAACGAACACAGAGATAAATGTAGCAGGACACGCACCTGGTAAAATCCGAGAATTTCCCGCCGAAAAAATGCGGGCTTGGGCCGGGGAAATCGACGAGATCATTCGCGTTTGGCCGGTGATTGGACAAGGCGTTCAGCAAGGACTTTTGGCGATTGTCCGTGCTCAAGGCCTGCGCTCGAAGGATGAGTGAGCACCGAAGCGAGCGGCGAGAGTGTAAAATAGCCGGCGTCGGCCTCGAGAAATCCCGCACCGAGCCGGACCTCTTCTGGTGTCAGTTCGGGCACGGCGGCCCACAACTGCGTGCCATGGCACTCCCTTGCCTCCGACATCGGGTCTTATTTACTATCAATATTGATTGCTTAAATCCGAATTATGTCGATAAATAATCATATGTTATCGCTTAAAAACGAGACCGACATCATCCGAGAGGCACGCGACTCGATCCGTGCCCATCGCATGGCGCTCTCCTGGCGTCAGGACGATCTCGCCAAACGTAGCGGGGTTGGGATCGCGACGCTTCGCCGTTTCGAGAGCACCGGGCGCATTGGATTTCTGGGACTGGCGAAGCTGTTGGCCACGCTGGGTCTCGCCGATCGATTCCTCGACGCGCTGAAACAACCCGCGCCCGTCCCCAAGGACATCAACGAATTTCTCGCGGCGGCGCCTGCGCCGGTCCGTCAACGCGCACCTCGGCGGGCCGCAGGGAACTAAGCCATGACCGAGCCCAATTTACTTCGTCTGCGATTCCTCGGCGCCCCCATGGGCACGCTGGCGTATCGGCCCGACGGTCCGTTTCACGCGCTGGAACTGGAGCGCGAGTTCATCGCGACCGGCCATGAACTTTCGCCACTGAATCTTCCGCTCGATAGTTTTTCCCGCGGACCGCGGGTGTTTCGACCCGGTGATTCGCCATTCGACGGCGGACTCCCCGGGCTCATCGCCGACTCTCTGCCGGATTCGTGGGGCGCGAGAATGCTGAAGGTCGAGGTTCCGGGCCTGCAAACGACCTTGGGCAAACTCGCCGCCATCGGCGAACGCGGTCCCGGTGGAATCACTTTCGAACCGGTGTTGGGCAAAGGCGCCGACGACGAGTCGGTTTCCACCAACCTGGCAGGCTTGGCGCGCGACGCCGCACATCTGGCGAAAACTCCCGCCGTCCTCACGCCTGAAGACGTCAACGCCGCGCTCGCCCGGGGCGGCGGCAGCCTCGGCGGCGCCCAGCCGAAAGTATCGGCGCACCTCCTCACTTCCGGTGACTTCCAGCAGCTACAGAACATCCTCATCGGCGGCGCGACGCCGCCCGGTCAGGTGCCAAGCGTCGTGAAACTGTCACCGCTCGACGACGAAGGCGGCGGCGCCGTCGAATTCGCGTTCTGGAAAATGGCCAAGAACGCCGGCATTCGCGTCCCCCACGCATGTCTCGTGCATGATGGCGAACGGCGTCACTTCGCGAGTGCGCGTTTTGATCGCTACCTTCGGCCCGATGGCACTTGGGGCCGGCGCCACGTTCACACGCTGAGCGGGTTCCTGCACCGGCGCGCCTCCGACGGCCAAATTGACTACGAGGAATTCATCCGGTCCGCCCGGACTCTCGGCGGCGCGGAGGAGGCGCGCGAATGCTTCCGGCGCGCCGTCTTCAATCTGCTCACCACTAACCGCGACGACCACGGCCGCAACCACGCTTTTCTCTACAACGAAACCGACCGAACGTGGACCCTCTCGCCGGTCTACGACCTCAATCCAAATGTCGCCAATGTCCTGATTGCGCTGACATGGCTGGGGAGCCCCGAAATCCCCACTCGTTTCGAGCAACTGACCAGACTCGCCGAGATCGGTGGCATGCCGGCTCGGGCCGCGAGAACGATCTATGACGAAGTCGAGGCAGCGACACTCGGCGGCTGGCGCGCCGCGGCTGCTTACGCCGGTGTCCCGGAAAAAATCGCCGGTATCTGGGAGAAAGAAATGATCCTGCAAACCAAGCCGCTGCGGGAGGATGCACGGCGCACTGTGGCAACCACCAAGGCGCGTTCTGCGACGCCGAAGCGAAGCCCGAAAAAATAATCCGTCCCGTTGGTCGAGTAATGCGCATCCGCGTCCCGCTGGCGGGTCACCGGGCGAATGCGTTATCCTCCCGCTTGACAGTTCGTAATTATGACGATACGAAGCGTGTAGCATGGGCTTGCTAGCAAGCCCATGCTACACGCTTCGTAGTATCCATTTTCTAAAATTTTTCTTCGGAATTTGACACTCGGACTCAGGTCACTCATGCTCGCTGGCGAGCATGAGTGACCTGAGTCCGATACCACCCAGTATGGAAAGCCAGAAAACTGCGTTCCAATCCGAACTCTTGCGCCGTGTCTCCGTCGCCACCGAAGACTTTCCCACCGTTCGGTGCTGGTCCTCGCACAAACTCCGCAGCCTCCTCGGCAACCTGCGATCATCCCTCCTCGAACAAAGGATGGTGAGTTCATCCTTTCACCGCACCGAGGCCCTCCTCGCGTGGTTGATCGACGCCGGTCTGGCTCATCCCCTGCCCGTCGAGCCCGGCCCCACCGCTAAAGCGGAAGACATCTTCTATCTGGTCGAGGTCGGCTCCAGCCCACAGTCCGCCGTCAGTCCCTTCGAGTTGCTCCAAGCCTTCCAGCCTCAAGGCATCGTCAGCTTCTTCAGCGCGCTCTCGTTCCACAGCCTCACCACGCAGACGCCGCCTTTCCATCATAGCGTCGCACTCACCCCCCGTCCGCCCGCCCTTCCCCGCGAGCGCACCAACTCGGAAACAGAAACCGGCTCCACACACCCCGCCGGCGCCACCCGCCGCGAATCCCTCGGCAGCCACGCCTTCACCCACGACGGCATCCGCTATTTTTCCACGAAGCGCTTCCGCAATCTCGTGCCCGGCGTGCAGACCCAAATCCTCGATCCACGGATCCATCTTCGGGTGACCGACATCGAGCAGACGTTACTAGACACCCTCATGCACCCCGCGGCCAGCGGCGGACAGAGCGTGATCTTCGAGGCCTGGGAGCAAGGTTTCGGTCGCGCCCGTTCCGAGCGTCTGGCCGGCTATGTCCAGAACATCGCGCTCCCCGTGCTGACCCGCCGCCTCGGCGCGCTGCTCAACCTCACCGGAGCCGTCGCTCCCGCACCCCTTCGCTCCGTCCTGGACCAGGCCCGGCACCGCCTCGCGGTCGACTCCGCCCCGCAGGTGTCGCTCTTCCGCGGCCAGCCCGGCGACCGCCTCGATCCCGAGTGGAACGTCGTCACCCCCACCTGATCCATGCGCCCCGAACAATTCGAACGGTGGAAATCCGACGCCCTCGGCGAAGTCTTCGCGGCCATCGCTGCCTCGGAAGACCTCCGCGCCACCCTGATCTTCAAAGGCGCTCGCGTCCTCAATCTCCGCCTCGACCTCGAACGCCAATCGCTCGATCTCGACAGCAGCCTCACCACCGAATTCGCGCTCGAAACCGCCGACCTCAAAGCGCAGGCGGAATTTCTCCAGTCCGCCCTCGGCACCGCCCTCGAACGCTACTTTTCCGGCCAGCGTGTCGTCCGCTACACCGTCGAGCGCGTCACGCTCAAATCCCGCGAGCACCCGCTCGGCTGGGACAGCCACGCCGCCGCGATCCGCCTCCGCGACGGTCAGTTCGCCGGCGTCCTCGGCCTCCCCCTTCTCGAAATTGACATCAGCGCGCCTGAACAACTCTCGTCCCACGCCGTCAGCGATCTCCCCATCGGCGACCATACCGTCCGCGCCTACACCCTCGAACGCATCGCCGGTGAGAAACTCCGCGCCTTCCTCAGCACCCTGCCCGACTACCGCCAGAAAGTGAAGAAACCCGGCGAAGCGATCCGCGTCAAAGACCTCTACGATCTCGCCCGCATCCACCGCGTGCGCCCACTCTCCGATCAAGAATTCTGGCGCAAAGCCGCCGAGGATTTCCGGCTCGCCTGCGCCTCCCGATACATCGACTGCAACGGCCTCGACACCTTTCGCCAGAACTGGCCTGCCACCCAGCAAGCCTTCAACTCCGATCCGACTCTGCCCAAGGACGTCACCATTGCTGAAGTCGAAGCCATGCTCACCGCCATCGTCGAATTCTTGCTGCGCGAAAACGTCCTTCCTTTATCCTTCCCGCTCCCCACCACGCTTCCGCCCGGTTAGCGGAGAGCGCGAGAGGACGGCCAAAGCAGAAGCCCCCTTGCAAAAGACGCCCGCGCGGCGAGCGGCCAGCATCGGAATCCGATGCGAAGACGGGCCGCAAGTCCGCCGGACACGCCCCACCCTCGCCGCAAAGCGCCCCTTCAAAGCCTCCGATGCTTGGGCCCCGAAATCCTCCTCTGGCTACGAACGACGGGACTGCCTGATCGGACGATTCTCCCGGATTTCCGGACGATTGTCGGACGATTTCGGAATGTCCCTGCACCGGTCCGAAGGAAACGCCCAACCGCCTGACTCTGCTCGAAAAACCCAAAAAATGTCCGCTTCCTCCCGAACACGCGTCGGACGATTACACGGATAAATCGGACGATTATCGGACGATTCAACCCTGCGCTTCTCCCAGCCGGTAAGCCACGTTGCGCCCCCGTCCCGTCCGCACGAGCAAGCCGAGTTCCACCAACTCTACAAGGTCGCGATGGGCGGTATCCTTGACCACGTTCAGATGCTGCACGCACCAGCGGTTCGTGACCTCCCCTCCTTCCGCTGCCCGAGCCATCATCTTCTTCTGCCGCTCATTGAGGCGGCCTTCCATCGCCGGCGTAACCGCGAGCCGGATTTCCGGCACCCGGATGCGATCAAGATTTTCGCCCGGTCCCGGAAACGTGACCTGAAAATAGCCGGTGTCGGTGCCGAGCAACGGCTGATCCAAACCGTGGTTGAGCATCTGGTCGCGCATCCGGCGAAATCCGCTCCCGCGCTCCTCGATGCGATGGAAATACGACAGGCACTGCGCCAGAACCGGATTGCGCGAACACGGTCGATATTTGCCCTTGCGAAGATTGGGCAAGGTAATCGGCGACGGCGGCAGTCCGGGACTCGAAACGACCACGCGGTCGGCCAGAACCTCCAGCATGATTTTCCTCCCGGCATCCTCGTATTGCCGATGAGCGACCGCATTGACCAAGGCTTCCCGCAACGCCTCGACGGGATACTC
Source organism: Opitutus sp. GAS368 (assembly GCA_945871085.1). Classification (GTDB taxonomy): domain Bacteria; phylum Verrucomicrobiota; class Verrucomicrobiia; order Opitutales; family Opitutaceae; genus GAS368. The sequence continues at coordinate 10,620 of CAMBVX010000205.1, forward strand.
ATCCAGTCGAATGCGATTGAGGCCCACGACGTGCATCGGATGCCGGGTATTGCGGTCGATGAACGCGATGGCCCGATCAATCGCGGACGGCATAGGACCGCGGATGTCTTCGTGATCCCGAGGAGCGCCGTCGGGCTCTGTGCCACGATACGCATCGGCCAAAATCCGGCACTGCGGAAAAACGGCGGAGGGGTCGCTGGCCAGCAGCACGATTCCGGCAGCCGTCGCGCAGTGCGCCCGGGCCGACGCGTCGTGCCAGACCAAGCCGCGCACGGTGGCACCCGCCAGAAGTTCGCCGTTCGACAGCGTTCCGACCGAACGGCCTTCCGCCACAGCCAGCAATCGCCGGGCGATTTCGTGGTCGAGTTCGGCCCAGCGTAACCGCGTCAACGGCTGCGACTCGAACGGCGAAGTCGCCTCGATGGTCTGCGTCGCGATCTCGTTTTCGTCGCTGGAAGGCGCGAGGCCAAACTGGTCCTTCAGAAGCTTCGCGAGGGCGGCGCGCACCTCACGTTGAAGTTCGATGACGTTGCCGAACCGTTTGTATTTTGGGCCGTCGTCGGCGAGTTCCCGAAGCAACGCTTCCGTCCCTGGTTCACGCGTCACTCCGTGATCGCCCTTGATGAAGGCGAGGACCGGCAGCTTCCTTTCCTTCGCCCGCCGGTATTCCGCGTGCGTAATGGAAACCTCCCCCACCATCGTCCCGTAGTGGGCCGCCACGATGAGCAAATAAACGTGGCAGCCATCGAGGGATTTCAGACAACCGGCCAACGCTTGGTCGGGCGAGGCCGGCTCAAATTCGTAGAGGACCGGGGAACAGTGCGCGGCGAGAAACGCATCCGTGATCAGGAGATTTTGGACGATGACGCGCTCGTCCTCGAGTTCCTGCTGCACGGAGCTGACGAAGACGTTGAGTTTATCGCTCATGGTCGCTTCTGCTCGATTGAACGCCGGTGAATTTCATGCCGAGGCCCCAACGCCCGTCTTCGGTCGAACATCCAGCGTCGCGCGAACGACCGAGGCGGTCGCCACGCTCAAGCTCGGTTGATAGCCAATCGTCGCACCCCGCGACGGCACGACCGTCCGCACCGCAAAGAGCCGTGCAGCGCTCACCGCACCCTTAACCTGTGCACCGTGCCCGTAGGCGAGACTGTGGGCCAAGGTGGGCTTCACACAGCGCTCGGCCCAAGCCCGCTGGTTCCGCAACTGGTCGAGATCCGGCACCAGCTCACGCACGCGCAGATCGACGCCATACACCGTCACCGACCGGCGTGGGAACGCGAGCAGGGCGAACATTTCGGCGTGGCCCGGAAAGATGGAGAACGAGACGTAGCCGCTCCGCGATTGCAGCGAATTCCGCCTCCGTGTGCTGGTCGGCAGCAGGCCTTGGTTTGCCACCGGCACGTGAGCCGCCGTGCCGTGATAGAGCCGCACCCAACCGTCCGGGTTCGCCCGCA
>CAMBVX010000206.1 GCA_945871085.1 Opitutus sp. GAS368
CGAAGCACCCGATCCCCATCTCCTATGAAAACCCCTACCACAACCGCGAACGTGACCACCGTCATCGCTGCTTGCCTCACGCTCGCCAACATCGCCCTAGCTCAGTCGGTCCCGACTGCTCCGCTTAAGCCCGCATCAACCGACGCCATTCTCCTCACCCCCTTCGAAGTCTCTTCCGAGAAGGACAATGGCTACGCCGCCACCGAGACGCTCGCCGGCACCCGCATGCGCACCAACCTGCGCGATGTCGGGGCCTCGCTCTCAATTCTCACCCCGGAATTCCTGCGCGATCTCGGCGTCAATTCCTTTGACCAAGCGCTTCTTTATACCCCGAGCGTCGACGCCACCGAGGGCGACAACACCGATGCCAATCGCGCGTCCGGCACACAAATGCGCTATGGCACTGGCCAATCTTACTCGATTCGTGGCTTCAACACCAACGCTGGCAACCAATCGATCTCGCACGATTTTTTCAACGCTCTGGAGCCCACCGATAATTACAATCTTGAGCGCATCACGCTCTCGCTCGGGCCGAACGCTCTGCTCATCGGCGTCGGCAATCCCCAAGGAACCGCCGTCACCACGACAAAACGCGCAGAATTAAAGCGGCGAAAAACCGAGGTGCAGACGCAGGCCGATACCAATGGCTCGCGGCGCATCGCCATCGACCACAACCAACCCTTGATCAAGGATAAGTTGGGTTTCCGGCTCAATCTATTGCACGATCAAGCCCGCGAGTTTCGGCGCTACGAAGGCAAGAATCAGGAGCGTTTGACCTTGAGCGTAACCGCCAAACCGTTGCCCAACACCAAGCTCACCCTCAACCACGAGAACTATTCCCTCGGCACCAACGCCTCGAGTTTGGTGTGGGGCTTCGACGGCAGCGTGCTGCGCTGGGCCGCGTCGGGAAAACCAACGATTGCATTCCTGCCAGCCGGCCAGCAATGGACCGCGACGCGGCCCTATGTCGATGCCAAGGGGAACAGTATTCCCGTCGCCAGCGGCGTGGTGGACACGGATGGTCTCGTCGATTCACGCAACGACTTCGATCCCAAATTGGTGCTGGGCCAGAGCACCGGTAACCAGCCGACGTGGATCGTCGGGCTACCGTTGGCGAACCCGATGGTGAACACGCGCTATCAGGGCATCCTCGGTGGCGCCACGTTTGGCGGCCAAGGCAGCGCCAACTATCAATCGAAAGACCCCTGGACCGCGCTCGGACTCAGCAAGAGCACCAATCTCAACGGCGGGACTTGGGAGGATCCTTCCAATAAGCAACACGGTCGCTGGAGCCAGCTCCTCCTCGAGCAGAAACTCGCCGAGGGCCTTTTCCTCGAATTGGGCGGCAACCTCGCATTGTACAATCAAACGCTCGATCCTAACAACTTCACCAGCGTTACCATCGATCCAAACCGCTACCTGCCGGACGGCTCGAACAACCCCGGTTATCTTGTGCCCTATAGCCAGATCGGCGGCCAATATCGCCCCGTAAAAAACCGGTCGGCGGAATCTCGTGCGACCCTTTCCTACGAACGCGATCTCACCCAGCGGAGTCGTTGGCTCGGCCAGCATAATTTCGCCGGGCTCTACCAGCGCTCCCGCTCGGATGCGGAGCAGGATCTCACCCGAGTGAGCAACCTCGCCACCGTCGGCCTCCCCACTGCGAATGGCTGGAGCAGTAACATCCTCGACGGGACCAACAGCCTGCAAACTCGCGTGTATTACTTGAACGGCAACGTGCCCGTGATGCCCGATGTCATCCAAACCCTGAATAACATTACCCTCCTGAACAGCTACGGGAAATTTATCGGCGCCACCGCCGCCGAACAGGTTCCCATCAACCTGCGCCGGATCTCCTTCCTCAATGCCGTTAAGAGCAAATACACGGCCGATGCCCTTTCCCTCGGTTGGCAGGCCCGCTGGTTCGGCGGTCGCCTCGTCACCGTCGCGGGCTACCGCGAAGACAACACCCAAAGCTTCGGCGTTCCGACCGTGCGCACCATCGCCGATCCCGCCATCCCCGGTTCAGCGAGTGATCCGCTCAAGCAGTCATTCGAACTCGCTCGTAACATCCCATACAACAGCGTCCCCGCCATCATCGCCAATGGGATCTCGCGCACCTATGGCGGCGTTTACCATGCCTTCCCGTGGCTCTCGCTGACCTATAGCCGCTCGAACAACTTCCTCCCCGTGGGCAACGCTTCATGGGTCGACCCACTGGGTCGCTCCGCCCCGAATTCAGCCGGTCAAACCGTCGACTACGGTGTCCGGTTATCCCTGCTGCAGGGGCGGCTTTCTCTGGGCGTGAGCCACTTCACCACGTCCGCCGATAACCAGGCGCGTAACGCCAACGGCAGCGTCGGGGGCACGCGCAACATCCTCGGCCGCTTGCGGAATTATAAAACCGCGGGCGATCCTTATTTTAAGGACTTGGCCGAGTCCGGTGGTTATCCCGTGGATACAGGTAATACGTCGGATACGTGGAGCTATGTCGCCGAGGGCTATGAGATGAATCTCATCTTCAACCCTTCACGCAACTGGCGGGTCGCGCTCTCCGGCAGCACGAACACGAATCAACTGGGCAAGCATCTCGCCGCCGTCGGGACCTATCTTTACACCGATTCAAAGTATCAGGGCCTCGGCACGTGGAAGAAATTCGCCAGCGAGCTGCGCAAGATCGAGGCTGGACAGGCCTCTGCCTTCTTCGCCCTCAATCCAGCCGATGCCACCGCCAAGGTTCAGGCCGCCGCCGATGCCCTCTTCCTCGAGCAACAGATCGCCTCCCAGGAAAAAGGCTACCTCGACGACCAAGCCCTCAGCGGGGTCACGACCGCGCGCAACGGCAAATATGCGTTCAACGGTCTCGTCACGCGCGTCTTCAACGAAGGTCGTCTCAAGGGCTGGACCGTCGGCGGCAACTACCGGTGGCGCAGCGCCAACACCATCGGTTATCAACGCACGAACAACGCCGCGGGAGCCCCCGTGGGGACCATCGATCCCTCCCGCCCACTCAGCGGCAAGGAATTCTGGGACCTCGGCGCGATGGTGTCCTATCAGCGCCGCGTCTTCGGAAACGTAAATCTTCGGACCCAACTCAACATCCAGAATCTGCCCAACTGGCAGACGCCGCGGCTCGTGAAATCCGACTACGATAGCCAAGCCTTGTACGGTACCACCAATGCCATCGTCCCCATTATCTGGGAAATCCGCCGCCCGCGGAATTACGTGCTGACGGCGACGTTTGAATTCTAACAAGACAGCATAGTCGCGATCGCCCGAGCATGAAGCCGAAGCCCACCACCTCGCCGCTGCGCGCGTCATTCCTCGGATGGGCTTTACTCGGCACGGCGCTCGCCCCGGCTCAGACTCATCCTGCCACGCCGCCGAAACCCACGGCGGAGTGGGCGGGACGCGGAACCGTCCCGCACGATGTAACCCTGCCTTCCCTCGCAGAGGTCAAGGCGGCGGGCGCACGACAGTCGAGTTTCTCGAACCGCGCGGTTCGTTCCATCGGGAACGAAACTTCGCAGCCCAAGCTCGAGGTGTTCCGGAAGGAAATTGCGCCCATGCTAAGGGAGGCTTGTTTCAAGTGTCACGGAGCGGAAAAACAGAAAGCGAATTTCCGCATCGATACGCTGAATCCCGATCTGCAACGCGGACCCGATGTGAGCTGGTGGCTGGAAGTGTCGGGCGTTTTGAGCAAAGGCGAAATGCCCCCCAAGGATGAACCCGAGTTGTCCGGCGAGCACCGCAGCAAAATCCTAGAGTGGCTGTCGGCGGAAATTCAGGTCGCTTCCCAAGTGCGGCGCAGCGAGGAAGGGCATTCTTCCTTCCGGCGAATGACTCGCTACGAATACAATTACGCGCTGCAGGATCTGCTCGGGCTGCCCTACGACTTGGCCGCCGATCTGCCGCCGGAGACCCGCACGAAAGAGGGTTTCGAGAACAGCTCGGAGCTGCTGCAAATGTCGGCTATGCAGTTCGAGTATTACCGCGAACTGGGTCGCAAGGCGTTGGGGAAAGCGACCGTCCGGGGCGACCGTCCGGAGGTGAGTTACTATGGCATCACGATGAGGCTGGACGCCCCCCAGATCAAAGCGATGAGCCCCCCCGAGGAGATTGCGGCGAAAAAGGGGATCATGCCCAAGGTCGATCCGCGCGGACCTCACTTCAAAAATCTGCACACCGGCGCAGTCGCCCGTGCTTCCTACAATTACCAACGCGGAAAAATGTCCTATTCGCCGCGCTCGACTCAGCCGGAAGTTCCGGCGGTTTCCCCCGAGGTCCTGATCATCCCGGCCAACCGACAGCATGTGTTCGATCTGGGAGATGCGCTGCCGGATACCGGCACCCTGCGCGTTCGCGCCCGCGCGGCCCGGGTGTCGACGGAGGGCAAGGGCTTCCCCAGTCTCCGCTTGGAATTTGGTTTTCAGCCCAGCAACAATTCCCGCTCCACCGAACGCCTCAGCGCTCCCGATGTCGCGATCCAGGCACCGCCGGACCAGCCGCAGTTCTACGAATGGACCGTTCCGCTGGGGGAGATGCGCCGCAATCCGTTTCGCGGGGAAAAAGCGTTGGGCGGCTTTCCGAACCCGTCGGAATATCTGGTGCTCCAGAGCGTGTATCAGGGTTCAACCGGCGGTGCCACCGCGGACATCCAGATCGACTATCTCGAAGTGACCGCCCCGGTTTACCCGCAATGGCCGCCGCACTCTCACCGGCGGATTTTCCCCGAGAGCGCGAACCGAGGAGACGAGATCGCGTCTGCCCGCGAAGTGCTCACGGCCTTCCTGCCGCGGGCCTGGCGGCGCGGTGTGACGCCGGCGGAGCTCGAGCAGAAGATGACGTTGTTCACCCGGCTGCGTCCCGGGTGCGATAATTTTCAAGACGCGATGATCGAGGTTCTCGCCACCGTCCTGTCGTCTCCGAAATTTATTTACCTCGTGCAGGCTGATCCGGAAAGCCGGGGCGGAACGCGCCTTTCGGACGAGGAACTGGCCACTCGGCTATCCATGTTCCTCTGGTGCAGCACACCCGACCAAGAGCTCTTGGACTTGGCGGCGCGCCGGCAGCTCAATGATCCGGCGGTGCTGCTCGGCCAAACCAAACGAATGCTGGCGGATGCGCGGAGTCAGCGTTTCGCCAAACACTTCGTGCGGCAGTGGCTCGGTCTGCAACTCCTCGATTATTTGGACGTCGAAAAGAAGCTCTATCCCCAGTTCGATTCCGAGTTGAAGGAAGCGATGCAGGGCGAGCCGATCGCGTTTTTCCAGGAAGTGCTCCGGCAGAATCACAGCGTGATGGACTTTCTTCACGCGGACTACGCCCTGGTCAATGAGCGCCTCGCCCGGCACTACCGGCTGCCCGAAGTTTACGGCCCGCACTTTCGCCGCGTCGCGCTGAAGCCGGCGGATCGGCGCGGAGGCTTATTGGCACAGGCGGGGCTGTTGGCCATGAACTCGGACGGCAAGGATTCCCATCCGCTCAAGCGGGGCATCTGGATTCTCGAGCGCATCTTGAACGATCCCCCGCCTCCGCCGCCACCCGCCGTGCCCGAGATCGATCTGGCCGATCCCGCGATCGCGAAGATGACATTAAAAGAGCGGATCGAGAATCATCGGAGTCACGCGGCCTGCCTGCCCTGCCACGCGAAAATCGATCCGTGGGGCATCGCGCTGGAGAATTTTGACGCCGTCGGCAGTTGGCGCGACACGATCAAGGGCGCGCCGGTCGATGCCTCCAGTCTTCTCTTCAACAAGCAGAAGCTGGATGGCATCGACGGCCTGAAGCGCTTTCTGCTCGCCGACCGCCAGGATCAATTTGCCACCGCGATGGTGCACAAACTCACCACCTACGCCTTGGGTCGGCCGCTGACGTTCAGCGATCGGGCGGGCGTCGACGAACTCACCGTGAAATTCCGCAGCCAAGCGGATCGGCTCGGCGAGCTGATCACGCTGATTGTGACCAGCGAACTCTTTCAAACCAACTAGCCTTAGAAACCCCGGCCGCCGTACCGTAAAAAATCCCCGCCATGAAAACAGATCTCTCCACCATTGATCGTCGTCGCTTCCTCCGCGGAACCGGCATCGCGCTGGCCCTGCCGTGGTTCGAGTCGTTCACGAAATCCGCCAGCGCCGCCGAGCGGGCCAATCTGGAAAAACGTCGACGTCTGGCGTGCTTCTATATTCCGGACGGCGTGCCCATGCCCCTCGCGGAAGATCCGGCCCACGCGGACTGGAGCTGGTTTCCCCATGGCCGCGGGAAAAATTTCACGCTGACCAAGTGTCTCGAACCGCTCGAACCGTTGCGCGATGACCTGACGGTGCTGGGCGGATTTTCGCATCCGGCGGCACGGAATATTCACGGGCACGCCAATGCCGACCAGTTTCTCACCGGAGCGGCCACCAGCGGGCGGGGTGACTATAAAAACAGCATCTCGCTCGATCAGGTGTTTGCCGCTCAAGCCGGGGAGCACACGCGCCTCTCATCGCTCGTCATGTCCACCGACGGCGGCACGGGCTCTCCCCGCGGCGCGCAGACCATGTCCTACAATCGCAACGGTCGCGCCATCCCGGCGGAGCATAAACCGAAACGCATTTTCGACCTGCTGTTTGCGAAGAGCGATGCCGATGCGGCGCGTAAACTGGCGCTGAGCCAAAGCGCGCTGGACGATCTTTTGGAGGACTCGCGCTCTTTAAAAAAACTCCTGTCCGGCCACGATCAGAAGACGCTCGAGCAATATCTCCAGTCCGTCCGCGACACCGAAATCAAAGTCGAGAAGGCCAAGCGCTGGATGAATATCCCGTTCGCCACCGTCGATGTGGACCACCTGCAACTCGACGTGACGCCGGAAGATCCGCGGAACTATCTGCAGACGATGTATGAGCTGCTCTACCTGGCTTTCAAAACCGACACCACCCGGGTCGCGACCTATCAAATCGGCCGCGAAAACGGCGTCGGCATCAGCGATTATCTGGCGCGCGCGGTCGGCTTCAAACTCACCCATCAACTGAGCCACGCGACGAAGGAACCCGGCGGCTGGAAAAACTTCGGCATCTATTGCCGCTTTCAAAGCGAGGAATTCGCGCGTTTCGCCGCCAAACTCAAGGCGACCCCCGAGGCCGGAGGCACGGGCAACATGCTCGACAACACGCTGCTCCTCTTCGGCTCCGCCTCGAGCGCCTTCCACCTCTCCCGCAACTATCCGCTCATCCTCGCGGGCGGGAAAAACCTGGGTTTCAAACACGGGCAATTCCTCAATCATAACCAAGGCACCCCCGCCGGCGGCCCGTGGCTGGGCGGCAAAGAGCCCTTCCAACTCGAGGCGACCTACCAGGACCTGCCGCTGTCCAATCTCTACGTCACCCTGCTGCAACGTCTCGGCGTCGAAACCAGCACATTCGCCGACAGCACCGGGACGCTGGCGGAGGTTTGATCGGAGCTGACTCGCATTGGGACCACCGACCATCACAGCTTGAAACTCACCTTCCCACTTTTCGCCGCCCTGCTGGTTGCCCAACCGGCGATTTTCGCCGCCGCTCCGCCAATCACCCGACCGAATATCGTTTTGATCCTCGCTGACGATTGGGGCTGGGGCGACCTCAGCTCACGGGGCCATCCCTGCCTCAGGACGCCGAACCTCGATCGGCTTATGGCAGATGGCACCGACTTCCGGCTGTTCACCGTGGAACGTTTCCGTTTCCCCTCGGACAGTTTTGAGAAAACCGGTTTGAGCTCCCAACAATCCGCCGAGGTCGCACGGCTGCGCGCACTCCTCGACGCCTAGACCGCAATACTTCCCGCGCAAGCGGATCCGGCTTGTTTCTCCCTGACTCGGAAAAAAGTAGTGCAGCGATATCCCCTCTTTTCTCCAGTATCCACCACGTCAGAAACCATCACCCCGCAACCATGACGCCACGATTTATTCTCGCCCTGACGATTGCCCTGGCCGGGAGACTCGTGGGCGCCGAGCCCGAGACGCTGACGCCGCTCAAGGACGGCCGCGCGCCGCAAACCTTCGAGGAGCTGTGGGCCGGCTTCGATCCGCGGCGTGAGCCGCTCGACATCGAGACGCTGAAGACTTGGAAGGAAGATGGCGTTACGCTGCGGGTGGTCCGCTATCGGATCGGGATCTTCAAAGGGCAAAAAACCATGATGGCTGCCGTCTATGGATTTCCCGAAAGCCCCTCCAAGCTCCCGGGGTTGGTTCAGATTCATGGCGGCGGGCAATATGCCGACTACCGCGCCGTTCTCACCAATGCCAAGCGCGGCTACGCGACGATCTCAATCGCGTGGGCCGGGCGGATCGCCGCGCCGGGCTACACCGTCAACAAGGACGGTGTGGCGCTGTTCTGGGCCGGAAAAACATCTGATCCGGCCTACCGGCTCACGACCGACTGGGGGGCGCTCGACGCCTACCACGACCCCTGCCGCAACGCGAAAAACAATTTTCAGACACTCGCACCGGCCGGGTGGACCTTGGACGCCGTGGAGTCACCCCGAAATAATCCTTGGTTTCTCTGTACGCTCGGTGCGCGCCGCGCCCTGACCTTTCTGGAGGCGCAACCCGAGGTGGATCCGGAGCGGCTCGGCGTCTACGGCCACTCCATGGGCGGCAAGCTGACCGTCCTGACGACGGCCGCAGACTCCCGCGCGAAGGCTGCTGCGCCCTCCTGTGGCGGGGTCAGCGATCGGACACACGCAAGTCCGCTCTATCGCGCGACCCTCAATGACGACCAGAGCCTCAAGCGCATCACGTGCCCAATCGTGTTCCTCAGCCCGGCAAACGATTTTCACGGGCGGATCGACGACTTGCAGACTGCGTTGCAAGAGGTCCGCAGCCCCGAGTGGCGCGTGACGTGTTCAGCGCACCACAGCCATCAGGACACGGCGGAATTTCAGGTCGTCGGTTTGTTATGGTTCGACCAGCACCTGCGCGGCGACTTCACGTTACCGCGGACACCCGCGGCATCGTTGGTCCTGAAGACACCGGACGCCGTACCGGCCTTCACGGTCACGCCGGATGCTGCGCGACCGGCTGCGACGGTAGATATTTACTACACGCAGCAGGGGCAACTCGCGGGCGAAAAAGACGACCGCGAGAACACCAAGGCGCGTTTCTGGCATCACGCCCGCGCGATTCGGGAGGGCGGGACGTGGCGGGCGAGCCTGCCCCTGGCGACCATCGGCAAGCCGCTGTGGGTCTACGCGACCGCGCACTACGCCGTGGAAAAGCCGGTCACCGGAGCCGGCTACTACTACAGCATCTATACGGCGAAGGCGTTTGCGCTTTCCTCGCGCATGCTCGTGGCCACGCCGGATCAACTCGCCGCCGCAGGCGTGAAGGCGACGGCCCCCGCCTCCCTGTTGATCGAGGACTTCGCGAGTGACTGGGAAAAGGAATGGTTTACCTACGAATCCACCGACCACTGGGCGCGACGCACCCACAAGATTTACGACGATCGGTGGCAGGCTCCCCCCGCAGCGAAACTCGTGCTCGAAGTCCGCTCCGCGCAACCCAACCGGCTCGTGGTCGGGATCGACGGCTACGCCGCGGCAATCGCGCTGACCGGCGGTGCGGCGTGGCAGCAAATCAGTCTGGCCCCGGAAGATTTTCGCAACGCGGCCGACCTCGCGCTCCCCGGCTGGAAAGGCATCAGGGAATTGCGCCTCGCAGCCAAAGACCGGCTCACGCTCCGCGAGAGGGGCGAAGAGCGGCGAAGAGAAGTCGGAGCCGAGTGGCTGGGACCTAGGCCGGAATTTCAGAATCTGCGTTGGGCCGCCGGCGCGCCATAGATCTTTTCCACCGATGCATCGCCTTTTTCTCAGCGGCCTTTTCGTTCTCCTCATCGTTGGATCAACCGCCCACGCGGCCGCGCCGCGCCCCAACGTCGTCTTCATCTTCGCCGACGACTGGGGCTGGGGCGATCTCTCCTCGCACGGACACCCGTGGTTGAAGACACCGCACCTCGATCGCCTCGCGCGCGAAGGCACCGACTTCCACCAGTTTAACGTCCTCAATCCCGTCTGCTCGCCGAGCCGCACCGCCGCGATGACCGGGATGTTTCCGTCGCGCTTCGGCATTCATCAGCACTTCGCCGCACCCGCGCTGAATCTCGCGCGCAACATGCCCGACTGGCTCGACGCACGCGCGCCCACCGTCGCGCGTTTCTTCCAACAAGCCGGCTATCGCACCGCTCATTTCGGCAAATGGCATCTCACCAGTCGCAACACCCACGGCGCGCCTGCGCCCACGGCCTACGGCTTCGACGAGTTCGCCGTCTTCAATGGTGGCGCCGAAACCGTCTCCGCCGATCTGCATGCCACGCCCGAGAACGCCGTGAAGTTTATCGCCGCGAACAAAGACCGGCCATTCTTCCTCAACGTCTGGCTCCACGAGAGCCACCTGCCCCACGTGCCTACAAAAGCGTCGCTGGAAAAGTGGAAACACCTCGACGAACAGAAACGCGTCTACGCCGCCGTCATCACCGATGGCGACAACGCCGTCGGCCGCGTGCTCGAGGCGCTCAAAGCCGCGGGCGTCGAACAAAACACGATCGTAATTTTCTCCAGCGACAATGGCCCGGAGACCACCGGCACCGACAAAGGGAAAGGCCGGCCCGACGCCGAAACCGGCGGGAACGGCTTCGGCGGTTACTACAGCGTCGGGTCCAGCGGCGGCCTGCGCGGCGAGAAGCGCAGCCTCTTCGAAGGCGGCGTGCGCGTCCCTTTCCTCGTGCGCTGGCCCGGTCACACACCCGCCGGCGCGATCAACAACACGACCGCCTTCACCGCCGTCGATCTCCTCCCTACTCTCTGCGCCGCCGCCGGCATCACGCTGCCGTCCGACTATCGCAGCGATGGCGAAAACTTACTCGCCGCCCTCACTGGCCAACCCGTCCGCCGCACTCGGCCGATTTTCTGGGAGTGGACCGGCAAGGCCGCCGAGCCCGATTGGTGGCCGCGCCTCGCCGTGCGCGATGGCGATTGGAAACTCGCCCTGACCGGCGACGCCCAGCGCGTCGCGTTGCACCGCCTCACCACCGACCGAGCCGAAGCGTTCGACGTCGCGAAGGATCACCCCGAAATCGTCGCCCGCCTCACCCAGCTCGCGCTCGCGTGGAAAGCCACGTTACCCACCACCGTCGATCCGTCATGTATCAGCACCGTCGATCGCACCGCCGTTCCCACCACGCCCACGGCACCGGCCGCATCGAACGCTCCCGCCGCTAAAGCCCCGGTTGACCGCGCCGCCGCCTTCACGCGCATGGATACCAATCACGACGGCATTCTCACCCTCGGGGAATACATCGCCGGCCTGAAAGGCGCGCCGAACCTCGACCAGCGCTTCAAAAACTTCGACAAAAACGGCGACGGAAAGTTGAGTCGCGAAGAGTTCGTCACCCCGTCTGGCAAATGAACCACTCCCACCAAGCACCATGAAACTCGTCTCCTGCCTTAGCCTGTTGCTCGCCGCAGCCGTTTTGACCCCGGCCTCCGCTCAAGTCGCGCCAGCCGTCGCGCCAACGTCCCACGCTGCCGCCAGCGCCAATGCCACCAAAGGAGAAGAGGCGATCGTCCTCTCACCCTTCACGATCAGCAGCGACGAAGACAAGGGCTACGCCGCTTCGTCCGCTCTCGCCGGCACCCGCACCAACGAAAAACTCGCCAACCTCCCCAACTCCATCTCCGTTTTCACGGCCGATTTCCTGAGCGATCTCGCGCTCAACGATTTCTTCGGTGCGATCGATTTCGCCATCGGTGCCGAAAACATCTTCAACGACTCGGGCACCATCGGCGCCCCGGTCAACATTCGCTCCGGCAACCAGATTAGTTTCCGCGGCATTCCCTCCATCCGCCAGCTGCGCGACGGTTTCCCGTGGTTCCTTTCCGCCGACAACTACAACACGGAGCGAATCGAAATCTCCCGCGGTCCCGGCGGTCTCGCCTACGGCGACGTCGACCCCGCCGGCGTCATCAATATCTCCACCAAGCGCGCCACGTTTCGCAACCGCGCCGCCGCCACGGTGCGGATGGACTCATTCGGCACGCAGCGCTACTCGGT
>CAMBVX010000207.1 GCA_945871085.1 Opitutus sp. GAS368
GTGACCCCGCCGAGGTCCCGGCGGACCGCCATGGCGGCGAGTGTCACCGCCAGCCACAGAAAGGTGCGCTGGCGCGAGCACGCCGGACGCAATTGCGAGACGATTAACCAACAGTGGGACCACAGGAGCATGGGGAGAAGTTGACTTCTCCATGATATAGCTTATATCTGCTATACTACAAGCACCAAATGAATCCCGGTCGAAAAAACTTCGCGCGGCCGCACCCGCCGGCTGGACTTCCACCCCGCTTCGCGGGGAAGCTCCCCGCCGTGGAAGACAAACAGCTCGCAACGTGGCAGGCCCAACTCGCTCGGACCCAGACCGCACTCGCCCAGCTCGGGCCCATGCGCCCAGGTTCCCTCAGCCAGCAATACAAGGACCCGGTCGCGCAGACCGGCGCCTACTGGCAGCTCAGCTACACTCACAACATGCGCAGTCGATCCCGCTACGTTCGGCCGGCGGAACTGCCCCGGATCAAATCGCTGCTCGCCAACTTCAAACGCTTCCGCGCACTCGTTGATCGCTGCGTCGATCTCTCCGTCAAGATCGCCGACCGCCAGACCGAATTGCTCCGCACTGCCGCGCCAGATCAACCCTGACCGCCACTCAAGAACTCGGCACTCTCAAGACCCATACTTGATTTCAAAATTATCTGGACGGCACGCAGGCTCCGTTCACGCCAGCAGATTGCGCACGACGCTGCCGTGAATATCGGTCAGGCGAAAGTGGCGGCCCTGAAATTTGAAGGTGAGGCGCTCGTGATTGACGCCGAGTTGTTGCAGCAGGGTGGCGTGGAGGTCGTGCACGCTGACGGGATTTTCGACGATGTTGTAGCCGAAGTCGTCCGTCGCGCCGTACGTGAACCCGGCTTTGAAACCGCCGCCGGCCACCCACATCGTGAAGCAGCGGGGATGGTGATCGCGGCCGTAGTTGTTCGCCGCGAGATCGCCCTGGCAATAGACTGTGCGACCAAACTCGCCGCCCCAAACGACGAGCGTCTCGTCGAGCAGTCCGCGTTGCTTGAGATCCTTGATGAGGCCCGCGGTGGCCTGATCGGTTTCCTTGCAGCGGGCGCGCAACTGCCCGGGCAGTCCACCGTGGGTGTCCCAACCGCGATGAAAAAGCTGCACGAAACGCACCCCGCGTTCGCTCAGGCGGCGGGCGATGAGCGCATTGTAGGCGTAGGTGCCGGGCTTGCGTGCGTCCTCGCCGTAGAGCTCGAACGTGCTGGCGGGTTCGCGCGAGACGTCAGTCAGCTCGGGCACCGAACTTTGCATCCGATAGGCCATCTCATACTGCGCGATGCGGGTTTCGATTTCCGGATCACCCGTCACGTCGAGCCGCATGCGGTTGAGCGCGCCGAGGTGATCGAGCGTCTTGCGCCGGAGTCCGTCGCTGAATCCGTCGGGGTTGTTGAGATAGAGCACCGGATCCTTACCGGAGCGGAAGCGGACGCCTTGGTGCACGGAGGGCAGGAAGCCCGCACCCCATAGGCGATCATAGAGTGGCTGATCGCCTGTGCCGGAGAGCATCGCCACAAAGGCCGGCAGATTGGCGTTTTCGCTGCCGAGGCCGTAGCTCATCCAGGCGCCGATGCTGGGGCGGCCTGCGATTTGAAAACCCGTCTGCAGAAACGTGATGGCGGGATCGTGATTGATTGCTTCGGTGTGCATCGAGCGGATGAAGCACAATTCATCCACCACGCCGGCCAGGTGCGGCATCACATCGCTCACCCACGCGCGACTCTTACCGTGCTGCTGAAATTTGAAGATCGACCGCGCGATCGGAAACGAACTCTGCCCGGCGGTCATGCCGGTGAGGCGCTGGCCGTTGAAGACCGAGGCGGGCGTCTCCTGGCCATGCACCGTGTCGAGGTGCGGCTTGTAATCGAAGGTGTCGTGCTGGGGCGGGCCGCCGGACTGGAAGAGATAGATGACGCGCTTGGCCTTGGGATTGGCCGCGATGAGGCCAGGCCGTCCCGGCGCTGCGCGGGCGAGAGCGGGGTCGAGTAACGACGCCAGCGCGAACCCGCCCATCGCCGCGGTGGCGCGGCCGAGAAACTGGCGACGGGTGGGGCGGAACGCAGCGTGGTAGCGATCGTCGTTCATGGGGAGACATTACTCACGGGTGGTGACCTCATCAAGATTGAGCAGGACGTTGGCCAGCGCGGTGGCGGCGGCCAGTTCCACCGGCGGCAGATTTGTCGCGCCGGCCGCCTTGCCTTTTTTCGGGCGCGCGGGCGCGGTCTTCGAATCGTTTTCGAATGCGGTCCGATACTCCGCCAGCGCGGAAACCAGCATCTGCAACTCGGCCGGCTTTGGGCTGCGCGTCGCGACAAGGCGGAAGGCGAAGGCGATGCGGTCCGAATCGGTGGCTCCGCCCTCGGTCAGCATTCGCTCCGCGAGTTTGCGCGCCGCCGCTACGAAGGTCGGTTCGTTCAACAGCGTCAGCGCCTGGAGCGGGGTGTTGGTGGACTTCTGCCGGACCGAACAATACTCGCGATCGCCGGCGTCGAGGAGCGCCATGGTCGGGGGTGCCAGGGTGCGTTTCCAGTAGGTGTACACGCTCCTGCGATACAGGTCAGCGCCCTTGCCCGGGGTGTACTTGGCATTGCTGGCCTCCTCCCACAGCCCGTCGGGTTGGTAGGCAAAAACGGAGGGGCCGCCCAACTGTTCGACCAGCAGGCCTGAAACCATGAACGCCTGATCGCGCAGCACGTTGCCGGGCAGACGCAGCCGTGGCGCGCGGGCGAGCCAGCGATTATCGGGATCCTTCTGCTGCAGCTCAGTCGTGAAGGTCGAATCCTGCCGATAGGTTGCGCTCATGACCATGCGCTTCATCAGGGCTTTCATGTCCCAACCGTTGTCCTTGAACTCCGCCGCCAGCCAGTCGAGCAGTTCCGGGTGCGAGGGCATTTCGCCCTGGGCGCCGAAGTCCTCCGCCGTGGTGACAAAACCGCGGCCAAACAGCAGCTGCCAGTGGCGGTTCACCGTCACGCGGGCGGTGAGCGGATGTTCCGGGCTGACGAGCCAGCGGGCGAACGCGAGGCGGTCGTTTTTCACGCCCCGTGGCAGCGCCGGAAGAATTTCCGGCACGCCGGGCTGCACGCGTTCACCGAGCGCATCGTACACCCCGCGTGTCCGAACAAACGACGGGCGGCCTTCCGGAAGATCGCGCATGATCATCGTGGAGGGCAGCCGGTCGTCGTAGGCCACCACGGCCACTTCCGCCTGTTGCAAGGCACCGAAGAGATCGCGCTGAGCCGGGTTCGCCCCTTGTTCGAGAAATGCGATCCGGAGCAACTGGCGCTGCGCAGGCGTGCGGGCGGATTCGGCGAGGCGGGCGATCGTTGCGGGCGTTTCCCGCACCGCGAGACTCCGGGCTTCGTCGGACGAGAGCGTGCGCGTCGTGTAGAAGCGCAACTCGTCGATCTGCCCGCGCCAGTGTCCCACATGTTTGCTGTAGCCGACGCGCAGGGCGGTGCCTTCCTTCCGGCTGGCGACATTGCTGTTCGTATTGCGGATTACGTTCACGGCCTGCTCCTCGCCGTTCACGTAGATCGTCATGCCGACGGCGCGCTGGGTGCCGTCGTTGGTAAGGGTGACATGGATCCATTCGCCGGGCGTCAGGCTCCGCTTGGTTTCAATGGTCGAAACTCCGGAGATCCAGCGCGTGTTGATGTTCCAGCGCAGCCGCCCATTCAACATTTCAACGAGAATGCCGTTGCGGACCGTGACTGCTGCTTCGTTGGACAACACGGGGCCGGACTCCACCTGATCCGGCTTCAACCAGAAGGCGATCGAGAAGCGTCCGTTGCCGATGAGGCCCGGGATCTTGTCGACTTCGAAGTAGCCTTGGCCCGTGAGCGTGGCCGCGGTTCCCTGCACGCCCGGCTGAAGTGTCGCGCCGGATTCCTTCGCGGCCACGCGTTCGTCCGGGGCGTCGAAGGCAAAGTGGAAATCCAAGCCCTGGCGCAGAGCCGGACTTTTCGGTGCGGGATCGTGCTCCCACGTCTGCTGCGCCGCACGAATCTCGGGCTCTGCTTTTTGCAGCGCCGCGCGGGCCTGGCTCGCCTTCGCCTCGAAGGTGGCAAGCTTCGCGCGCTGATCTGGCGTGGGCGTTTTGATCCACGGTTCGGAGTTCCGCCCTCGGGTCGCCCGGCCGGACTCGGCGACGTCGTTGAAGTAGTCGACGAGTTGGTAATATTCTTTCTGGCTGAGTGGATCGTACTTGTGATCGTGGCAACGCGCGCAGCCCGCGGTCAGGCCCATCCAGACCGTCGAGGTCGTGTCGACCCGATCCACCGCGTTTTCGAGCAGAAACTCGTCGATCGGAATTCCCTCCTCCGAGTTGTAGCGATTGTTGCGGTTGAAGCCGGTCGCGATGAGTTGTTCGTGAGTGGGCTTGGGCAGAAGGTCTCCGGCCAGTTGCTCGATCGTAAACTGGTCGAAAGGCAGGTTGGTGTTGAACGCATCGATCACCCAGTCGCGCCAGCGCCACATTTCGCGCGGTCCGTCGTTCTGATAACCGTCCGTGTCCGCATACCGCGCCGCCTCGAGCCACGTCCAAGCCATACGCTCACCGTAGCGGGGCGACTTCAGCAACCGGTCCACGACGGCTTCATAGGCGGCATCGAGCCCGCGTTGCGAGGCATCGGCCAGAAAGGCGCTGGCTTCCGCGCCGGTCGGCGGCAGGCCGGTGAGGTCCAGACTCACTCGTCGTAGCTGCGTCTCGGGCGACGCCGCGGGCGATGGTTGCAGCCCCGCCTGTCGCAGGCGCTGGCGGATAAAAAAATCGATCGCGTTGCCGGTCGCCGGCGCTTGGCGAATGGGTTCGAAAGCCCAGTGACGTTGATACGCCGCGCCCTCGTTGATCCACCGTCGCACGAGATCCTTTTGCGCTGCGGTCAGAGTGTGACCTGAAGCGGGCGGCGGCATTTGCTCCTCCGGGTCGCTGGCCAGAATCCGCATCAGGGCTTCGCTCGCCTCCGGTTTGCCCGGGACGATGGCGACGCTCCCAGACTTGGCCGGCTGAGTGGCGATCTCACGCACATCGAGACGCAGGCGGCCTTTTTGCTTCGCCTTATCCGGCCCGTGGCAGGCAAAGCAGTTTTCCGAAAGGATCGGCCGGATGTCGCGGTTGTAGCTCAGCGGTTCGGCGGCGCTGGCGGCGGCGCCCCACACTAAGCCGACACCGCTCAGGAAGGAGCGCAGAAAAGAGCGGAGAGGACGGGCCATGGAGATCGCTTCGGTGTCGCGTTGGGGCGGAATGTGCTCAGCTGGGGAGGAAGGTGAGAGTGGGGAGTGGGGAGTTGAGAAACCGTTCTGACGAGGCAGAAATTCGAAGTCACCTCTCTGTCACGCCGGGCGCCGATGGTTTTTTCTATCAACGATCAACGGCAATGTTCCGCCTCAGAAAGATCCCTTGATCCCCATGATGACAATGGTGCCGGAGGTGGCCGTGAGCCGGCGGCTGGCGTAGTGGGGGGTGAGCGAGCCCGCGGCCATGGTCAGCTGCGGGGCGTTGAAAGCATTCTGCACATTGGTGAAGAGGGACAGCCGTTTGCCCAATAGCACGATGACATTGACGTCGAGCGTGACGCGCTGCTCTTCGCTGAGGAACGCGTCCGCCCCAAGCGTGGGCTGGGCGGTCCCCACTTGATCCCCGCGGTAATTCCATTTGGCCATGAAAATCACCGGGTTCTTCTTAAACGAGAAACCCCAGTTCATGCTTTCGGGAATGAACTCGCTGAAAGAAGCCTGCTGATGTCCTTCGAGGCGGAGCTTGGTGCCATTTACGAAAACGCTGAAGAAACGGCCCCAGCCGCGCGTCTGTTCAAACGAATGCTTGAAGTTGAATTCAACTCCCGTGACGCGCGCGTCGCCGGCATTGAATTGCGTGCTGACCGTCCAACCGACGTAACGGGGATCCAATCCGAGCTCGGTCGCATCTTCGGCGGTGATGACTTTCACCGCGTTGCCGAAGAAATCCGTGATGTTCTTCTGAAACGCACCGACGCTGAACAGGCCGCCCGACCTGGTATAATATTCCAGGGAGAGATCATAGTTGTCGGCGTGCCATGGCTTCAATCCCGTGTTACGAACGGTGATACGGCCGGTCGTCGTCGTGGGGTCGGCGACATTGTCGTCTTCAGCAATATCCGTGTTGGGAATGATCTCGGTAAAATCCGGGCGCCCGTAGGTCTTGGCGTACGCGAGCCGCAGAATCAGGTTGTCCGACACATTGTGATTCAGATGCAGGCTCGGGTAGGAGCCGTCGTAGGTGCGACTGGCCCGGGCCGCGCGTTCCTTCAGCGTGAGTCGCAGCGATTCCAGCGATCCGACTGCTCCCGCCTCGGGCTTGCGGATGCGCGCACCCGCGGCGTTGCGGGCAAACGTGCCATCCGCATTGCGGACAAAGTCCGCGGAGGGATCCGAGAGTGCGCCCCGGCCTTCGGTGTTGGTCTTCTCGTACCGCAGGCCGCCCAACAGCTGCATGCGCCCCTTGAAAAATTTCAGCTCCGCCTGGGCATAGAGGGCCGACACGGTTTCCTCCACTCGTTCCGAGTTCCGGATGGCGAACGTCTCGGCTGCAATAAACTGCGCCGCAGTTTGCGTGAACAGGGCCGGGTTCTGCTCAAACGCCTCCCAGACCAGCTTCGGTGAAATCTGCGGAGTGGTTGCGCCATCCGATTTTGGGCCGGTGTCATTTTTGTAGACCGGCGAAACGTACGGGCCGGGTGAGAAACTGCCGTTGAGGCCGTTGTAATTCCATGTCATGTTCTGGCGGCGGGTATCCCGGGTCTGAGTCCGAGTCAGGCCTCCCACCTGCACCGCCGCGGGCATCGGTAGAAAATTCAACTGTCGGCGGAGGTCGAGGTTGGCGCCGTCCATAATCTCGTCGGAATCGCGCGGCGTCGAGTTGGCGGTCGACAGCCGATAACTTCTGACGTCGGACAGATCGATGGGTTGGTTCGCGTTGTTGAACACTTCAATTTTCCCCGGCCTCATTTCATTGATGGCCGAGAACCGCACCCGGGCTGGCTCCACCAGCGCGACTCCCAATTGGCGGAAATTGCCGGCATGGGTGTCGCGCAGCCAGAGCTTGGCGGTGGAACGGTTGAGGCCCGCCGTGATCCGCCAATCGCCGTCGTCGTAGCGATAATTGAGATTTTTCCCGACGTTGTTCTTGTTGATCTGGATCGAGGCACCGGAGGCGAGCGTCACGGTGCCGCGCCCGGTGGGGCCGCTCGCAAAGTCGTCCCCAAAGGTCAGGCCTGTTCCGCCTGCCGGATTCGACGTGGCATTGGTGCCGAGGTTGGAAATGAACTTCGTGGGCAGCTGGCCGTAGATGGAATAGGTGCCCTGCACACCCAGCGACAGAACCGAATTGGGCCGCACGCGCCAGTCGGCTTTCACGCCGGCCGAGTAACGCGTGAAGATCGCGAGGATGTTGGTCGCGTCGTAGATTTGCAGGTAGGGCTTGGCGATGCTCGCTCCGCTGCCGGCCAGCGTCGCATTGTAGGTCGTGCGCCTCTCCTGATTTTCGACGTACTTGCTGCGCGCTCCACCAGTGATCACGAGGCCGAAGTTTTTGCTCAGCGGCAGGGTGTAGTCGAACATCGCGCCGGGTCGGATCTTGAAAATCTTCTCGTCGTTGAGATACGCCGTCCGCTTGAGATCGAGCCGGTGCGAACTGGCCGTGAGATCGATATTGTAGTTGAACGAAGCACCCTGCCGCTCGAAGGCGCTCTTGCTGACCATGTTGATCGAGCCCGCCAGCGAGTCCGCGGGATTGGCCGGCGTCGGCACCTTCGTCACCTCAATCCGAGCCAGGTTGTTGATCGACATCTGGCTGAAATCGAAGAAACGCGAATTACCGCTGACGTTGGAGGTGTTGGCCAACTGAGCTCCGTCGGTCGAAATGGCCACCATGCCGGCGCTGAATCCACGCACGCTGATGCGGGCGGCCGCCGTCTGATCACCGGAGCGATCGTACAGCGCGGTCACGCCGGGCAGAAACTTCATCATTTCCGCCACATTTCCGTCCATGACATCGCCGAATGAGTCCGCCGACACGACCAGCTTCACGTTTGGGGCGAAGCGCTGCTCGTTGTTGGCAATCGCCATGGCATCGGTCTCGCGCGACGAAGCGACGACGAAGGAATCGAGTTTCACCACGTTCGCGTTCGCGCCGTGGAGCGTGCCGCTGCTCAGCTGGACATCCCGTTCGACCCTTTGCCCGCTGGGAACGTTGAGCGTGATGGTCTGCGGATCCAATCCAGTGTAGAATACCTCGATGGTCGTGTCACCGACCGGAGCGTCGTTGACCAAATAGGTACCCGATTCGTTGGTGAAAACCGTGCGGTCGGTGCCGCGCACGGACACGCGGGCGTTGTTGAGAAAATTGCCGGAAAGCGCGTTCTGCACCCGACCGGTGATGCTGCCCAAGGGTTGCGCGGCGACGGGGGACGGAACGTCGGCGGCGGGTGCGGAAAGGACGGCGGCCAACGCGAGCCAGCCGGCGACGAAAGCAAGGGGAAAGCGGGATTTCATTTTCGGAGTACGTCTTCGAGCGGCTGATCGGAAGCCGGATTTTCAGGGGGATCGGATCCGGGAGGGGTTTTCAGAAGTTGATCGTCGCGGACAGCGAGTATTTCCGTGGCGTCTGATAGCGGAACGTATTCGGGACGTCGCCACCGGCGGCGGCGTTGAAAGAGTAGGCGGTGTAAACCACGTCCTGCTCGTCGAGAAGATTGGACACGTTCAGCTGGAGGCGCGTGCGGACTTTGCCGATCCGGAGGTCGTAGCTGGTGTGCGCTGAAACGAGCGTGTAGGCTTTCGCGCAGCGGTAGTTGAAGGGCTGGCCGTTGGCGTTGCCGACGACCTGCTTGCCGCGGAAGTTCGCGCCCGCGCCGAGTGCGAAATCCTTCAGGTGACCCTCGCGAAAGGCATACGTGGTGTAGGTGTTGGCGGTGTAGTCCACCGTCCCGTTCAGCGTGCGTCCCTGGGTGTAGCCGCCAATGATGTTGTTGATGTCCGTGATGTTTTGACGGACGCGGGCCGTATTCGGCAGCGCGGGGTTGTTGCCGCCGGCTTGCCAGGTGGCCAGATGGGTTGCTGCATATCCGCGGAGGCCGGGGCCAATGTCGGCCTGCTGCGTCTTCGGGATCGAGTAGTTAAACATCAGCCGCCAGCTGCGCGTGAGGTTGGCGGTGAGGTCGAGTTCGTAGCCTTCGCCCTTGTACGTCTCGAGGTCGCGGTAGGCGAGGATGGCGTCCTGCGGGCGGCCGAGATCGTTCCAGATTTCGTTGATGTCGGCCACGGCGTCACCGGTGCGCGCGCGGTCGATCTGCTTCATCTTGTAGTAGCCCATCGTGCCGGCGATCTTGCCGCCGAAAAACTCGATCTTCAGGCCGACGTCGATGCCGTCGTTGGAGGCCGGGGGGATGGTCGTGCCGTCGATCTGGGAGGCACCGCTGCCGGGAGCGTTGAACGACTCCGAATAGTTGACGTAAGCCCCGATCCAAGGAACGGGGAAGAAAACGGCGCCGGCGGACGACGTGCCGACGCTGATGTTGCTGACGTCAAGCGTGCCGGGGCCGTTGGTGGCGCCGAGAATCGAAGTGCCGTCGGGATTGCCGGCGACGCGGCGCTGTTGCTTGCGGTCGTGGGTGTCGTAGCGGTAACCGAGCAGCAGAGCCAGCTTCCCCTCAAACAGGGAGGAGGCGGAGGCGATCTGGTTATATTGCAGCGACTGGTCTTCATCGGAGGCGTTGGTCTCAACGTAGCGGACGTCGTAGCCGTTCGAGGTAAACGGCTCAAAAACGGAGTTGCGCGGCGCGTCCCAGTATTGGCGGACACGGATAATGTTCGAAGCGGCTTGGGTGTTGACGTTGGCCGAGTTGTTGACGCGACCAGCGGTCCACGTGACGGGAGTGTAGTGGTCGCCGCGTATGCCGGACGAGACACTGAGGCTCTGCCGGAGCCAGCGCAGCTGCTTCTTGTAGGCGAGGGAGAGGCGCCAGTCGGAGAGCGTATTCTCCTGCAGCGTGCGCTGCGGCTGAACGTCGGCGAAGGCCTTGCCGAAGTAGGGGTTGGGCTGGCCGTTGGGCAGGACGGTGTTTACATCGATCCGGTGCTGGTCCCACACGCGGAAATTGCCGAGCCGGCTCTGGTCCTGATGATTGAATGCGGCCTGGGCGATGACGCCGACCGGGAAACGGTGCTCGAGGTAGAACGTCCAGCTGTGGTAGTTGGTATCGCCATACGCATCCGGGGGCTGGAGGCTGAATTCAGTGCTGGGGAGCGCGGGAAAGCGGGCTACGGTGGGGCGGCCATCGGGGAGCATGCGGAGGCCGGTGCCCGTGGATTGGAAGGAGCCGCGCCAGTTGACGATGCCGAGTGCGGACCGGCTCGGGTCGTAGACGAGATAATCGTCGGTGGCGGCGGAGTTGAAGCGGGCCACGCCGGTACCGGTAGTGGCGGGCGCGGTGATGCCGTCGTAGAGGGCAGTGCGATTCCAGTTGGAGCTCTGTTCGGCGAAGCTTTGGGCGAAGGAGAAACGGCGGTAGTTTCCCTGCTCATATTCGCCGCGGACCTGGGTGTCCTTCGCGAGCTTGTACGTGGCCGCGACGTGAGTGCTGTAGCGAAAGGGTTCGTCGTAGTCGCGAAAGCCCTTGAGCTTGTCGGCGAGCGCATTGACGCGGACCGCGAAGCGATTTCCCGCCGGGAGGTTGTAGTCGAAGCTGGCGCGGTAGCCGCCGAAGCTGTCGGCGCGGAGCTGGACCGTGCGGCGCTGGACGAAGAGCGCCTGTTTGGTGAACGTGGTGCTTATTCCCCCGGGGTTGCCGTCGCCGAAGAGGATGGAGTTGGGGCCGCGGGCGAACTCGAGCCGCTCGGTGTTGTAGGTGTCGCTCGAGACGTACCAGCGGAAATAATTCCGACTGGGGAAGCTGTTGCCGACGCCGCGGAAGTTGACGCTGTAGTCACCCGTGGTGGACGTTTCACCCGTGGGAATGGAATTAGGCGCCCATTCGGCAGCGCTGCCGAAGGAGGTGGCGCCGATGTCGTCTAGGAATTCAGCGGTGAGGATGCTGATGGCGGACGGCGTTTCCTTGAGGAGTGAATCGATACGACCACCGGCAAGCGCGCTCGACGCGGTGTAGCCGACGTCGCGATCGCCGCTTACTTCGAAGGCGGAGAGCGTGATCGGCGCCGTTGACGCAGTGACGACGGGTGTGCCTGGGGCTGGTCTAGTCTGAGCGAAGGCCACCGATGCCGAGAGAATGAGGGGGATCACGAGCAGGCAGCTCGAGGAACGATTGAAACGAGGGTAG
Source organism: Opitutus sp. GAS368 (assembly GCA_945871085.1). Lineage (GTDB taxonomy): Bacteria > Verrucomicrobiota > Verrucomicrobiia > Opitutales > Opitutaceae > GAS368. Next base: position 11,339 of record CAMBVX010000207.1, read on the forward strand.
TTCATGAGGTTTGGGAGCGCGGTTGTCTTTGAAAACATGCCGCAGGGGATTTGGTGCAGGCCAGTGGAGCGTCAGGCTCAGGCGAGCGGAACCGCACGTTGGATCCGCTGCGACTCAAAATGTGCACTTTATGGTGATCGTTTGTCCGGATCGGCGCAAAGCCACGCTAGGGTTTCAAGAAACAGCCACGGCTTGGAGCGTGGCTGCGAGCGGGCTGGCCAGTCTCCGGAAAATTTTCCTACCGCAAATTCCGGTGTTCGGGGCCGAGGTCTTTCAATCGTTGAAGGTGCCTCCGCCCGGCACAGCGCAATCGATTTTCCGATTAATAAAACCGGCGGATTGAGGGTAGGAAGATTTTCCAAGCCGCAGACAGGCGGGACCCACAACTCGGAATAAGCTCTCCTGTTTCTTCCCGTCGGGGCCAAAACTTATTTTTGGGCGTGGGGGCTCCTAAGCAACAGCAGTTGTTAAGCTTTGGGGTGAAAGGTTGGTTCAGCTTCTTTCTGTCACGGCCAAAATACGATTTTGGGGCGGGGGCTGAGAGGAAACTGGATTTTCAGGGGGAGCGGATACGGGAGGGGGTTTTCACGAACGACTTCTCACTATCCCAAACCACCACGCCCATGTGATAATTCTTGGCCGAGTCCCAAGGATCTTCCGGCAAGGCCGACGCATAGTAGGCCGTCACGAGCTGTCCATCCGCACGCTGGACGGTTGAAG
>CAMBVX010000208.1 GCA_945871085.1 Opitutus sp. GAS368
GCCCCGACGGCAAAATGGTCGGCCCGCGCACCGGCGAAAAATTCTCCACCGAGCTGTTTGCCGACGCCGCGATCAAGTTCCTCGAAAAACAATCACCGCAGCCCGACGCGAAACCATTTTTCTGCTACATCGCCTTCACTGCCCCGCACGACCCACGCCAGCCGCCCCCCGGCTTCCCCGCCAACTACGCCTCCCGCCCGCCGCTCCCAAAAAATTTCCTCCCGCAGCTCCCCTTCGACAACGGCGCCATGAGCGGCGGCCGCGACGAAAACCTCGGCGCCTGGCCGCGCACCGAGGCGATGATCCGCGACCAGCTCGCCGAATACTACGCGATGGTCGAGCACCTCGACGCCCAGATCGGCCGCCTCCTCGCCACGCTCAAAGCCCGCGGCCTCGCCGACAACACGATCATCGTCTACGCCGCCGACAACGGCCTTGCCCTCGGCAGCCACGGCCTCCTCGGCAAACAGAGCGTATTTGAACACTCGATGCGCACCCCGTTCATCATCGGCGGCCCCGGCATCCCCAAAGGTAAATCCGTCCAAGCCTTCACCTACCTCTTCGATATTTTCCCCACGCTCTGCGAACTCACCGGTGTGACTCCGCCCGCCGGCGTCTTCGGCGAGAGCGTCCGCCCGCTCTGGGATGGCTCGAAAAAACAAATCCGCGACACCGTCTTCCTCCCCTACATCCAAGTGCAACGCGCCGTGCGCGACGAACGCTGGAAACTCATCCGTTATCCAAAACTCGGTTACAGCCAGCTCTTCGATCTGCAAAACGATCCCAACGAAACGCGCTCCGTTTACGACGATCCCGCCCACGCCGCCCACATCGCACGCCTCACCACCGCGATGAAAACCTGGCAGCAAAAAGTCGGCGACACCCTCGTGCTCAACGAAGGCAGCACCCCGCCGCCGAAGATCGATCTCACCGGCAAAGAACGAAAAACCGACCAGTGGCAGCCCGAGTGGATCGTGAAAAAATACTTCGACCCGGCAAAGTAGCTCGCCGCTTCAATCGCAGAATCGCTGCATGAGCCGCCGGTCGATCTCGCCGCTTGAATCCCTCATCAACTGCGCATGCTGCGCTTCTTTGACTTCCAGCTGGGCCCGACCTCCGTCCCTTCGGCTGCGGTCAAGCGTCAAGCGTTAAGCCATGATCCGGTTTGGCCATCTCGCATGAAAAGTGAAAATCTTAACCCTTCGGCTCGACCCGAATACGAACGGGAGCCAGTTTTTCATCATGCAGCGGAATTATCCGTTGCCTCCGGCGTATGTGATTTTCGGCAAAGTGACCAAGAGTCTGGACGTGGTCGACACGATTGCGGAGACACCGACGAAGATGGGCATGGATGGCGGGATGAGCCAGCCGCTGACTCCGCCGGTGATCAAGTCACTCGCGGTGCGGCCGTGAGCGCACGGCGCGGCACGTGAACGAGGTCCGTTGGGATGTGGTGTCAGAACTTGATCGTGTTACTCCACGTGTATTCGCGGGGCTGGTTGGTAAAGAGGGCGGTGTTGATGCCGCTGTAGCCGGTGATGTTGTTTGGGCGGACGAGGACTTTGTAGTGGTTGAAGAGATTCGTCACATTGAGCTGCGTGGACCAACTCAGCTTGCGACCGAGCTTATGTTCGTAGCCCAAAATGAGGTCAAAGAGCGCGACGGTGGGGCGCGAGTAGAGTTCGCGAACAGCGATGGGTGAGTAGCCGGTCGGGTAGTAGTAGAAGTCGCCGCGACCCCAGGAGGCGCTGGCGGTGCCGCCGAGCTTAAAGCCTTTGAGCGCGCCGGTGGAGAACGTGTAGACATTGGTGAAGTTAAAGCTCAGCTCGGGGTAGCCGGTGGTGCGGTCGCCGGATTGCGACGTGACGATGGTGGCCGGGAGATTGAGGCCGGTGAGCTGGTAGCGGGCGATGGGGAAGCCGGCGACGCCGGTTCGGATCGGGCCATTGGTGGGGTCGACGAAATTGAGGATCGTGCGTCCGTTTGAGGTGCGGAGCAGGCCGTTGGTGGGATCGGGATTGGCGTAGTAGGCGTTGCCCGGAGTGCTGAGTGCGGCGATGGTCAGCGGGATGGCGCCGACGGTGGTGGCGGTTTGCGGAGTGGCGAGGAAGGCAGGGCGGACGTGGACGACGGTGCCGTTGGCGTAGGTGACTTGGCCGGCGGCGTTGGCGTAGAACTGATCGTTGTAGAGCGCGGGGTAGCTGGTGTCGTTGCCGATGGTGCCCTGCACGAAGGCGGCGGAAAAACGCATGCGCCAGTTGCTCGTCGGATTCGCCACAATGGCGGCCTGCGCGCCGCGGGACCCGCGATCCACGGCGATCACGGAACCCGTCGCGCCGAGGTAGCGGCCGTTGATGCCCGCGGGGTTGATGCTGTCGCGGAGTTGCGTGGGAATGCCGTAGGGCTCGTCGGTGGACTGGAGGGCGTAGATGGAGACGGAACCGGAGATGCGACCGCGCTCGTCGCCGATTTTCACGCCGATCTCTTCGCCGAGCGAGTGAGCGATGGGGGCGGCGTTGCCAACCGGATCGGTAGGCACGGTGAGCAAAATGGCGGGGAGATTGTAGGTGTCGGATACGGCGAAGTAGGGTCGCAGCCACGAGGTGGCGCGGTAGTTGGCGCCGACGGAGAAACTCAGGTTGTCGCCGGTGGCGATGAGGGCGGGAACGGCGGTGGAGGGGAACTGGCGGTTGTCGGCGGAGACGTAGCGGGCGCCGGCGAGGGTGGTGAGGCGGCCATCACCCCACTGCGTATAGTTGACGGCAAACATCCCGCTGCTGATCGCGCGACTGTGGATGAAGAGATCGCCGGCGGTGACACCCTGCGGATTCTGCGGGGTGACGAGGGCAGGATCGGTTTGGTTCATAACCTGAGCGGCATAGTTCACGCCACGGTAGGTGATGCGTTCGGAGCCGGTGCGAACGAAGGGATACTTCACGGGACCATCGTGCACGGACCAAAAGGGGTTCGGCGTGAGCATGCGGATGCGCGCGCCGGCGGGGGTGAGGACGAGGTTGTAGTTCGCGTCCGCCTGGTAGTAAGCGATGTTTTCATTGGCATAGTTTCCCTTGGTGTATTCAGCGCCGACGATGGATTGGCTGCGGGCGCGGCCGCCAAAGAGGGAATTCGTCGCAAGGGCGGAGAAACGATACGAGCGAGAGTCGGACGGCTGGTTGGACCAAGCGGAGCCGCTGGCGCCGCCGGCCCCCATGGACCACTGGCCGGGAAGCGGATTGGCGGTCGCGCCGGGAGCGTAGAAGGTGGCGCCGCTGCCGAAACCGACGATGCTCTCCTTGTTTTGGTAACCGAGGGAGAGCTGGGTTGAGAGCCACGAATTCCACGTCGTTTCGGCAGTCAGGGAGACGAGGCGCGCAGTGGTGCGCTCTTCGCGGAGCTGGCCACCGTAGGAGTCGACGTTGTCCCAATCGATGCGGCCGTTGCCGATGATACCCGCGCCACTCGCGCCGGCGGCGCTCTTCTCCAGCTGGCCGGTGGCGAGGAGCGTGCGGATGTTTTGACCGTGGCGTGCGTCAAAGGCGGTGCTGGTGGCGGTGAGCGTGAGGCCCTGCGGGATGAAGCGGTTGAAGTAAGTGTGCTTGCCGGTGGCGCGGAACACGGTGTTGCCGGCTTTGAGGGCGAACTGCACGTAAACGCCGTTGAGCGGGCCGCCCATCCACTTGCGGTTGTCACCGAGATCCTGATGCAGGAGCGACACGGCGATGGCGCCTTTGCCAGCGCTCGCGCCGTAATCGAATTGAGTGAGGAAGTGACCGTATTGATCGACCTGAAGTTTGAGCGAACCGGCCGCGGGCCGGCCGAGACGCGCCTGCTTCGAGATCATGTTCACCACGCCACCACCGCCGCCGTTGCCGTAGAGGAGGGCTTGCGGGCCGTTGATAACCTCGACGCGCTCCATGCCGAAGTTGCTGTTGAGGCCGGTGCCCGCGGGCGACGGGAGCATGAAACTGTCCTGCTTCACGACGGCCGCGCCGAGTCCGCGGAGCTGCACGCCAGCGGACACGCTGTCGCCACCGCCGCGGTCGAGCGGCTGGTTCACCGGAATGCCGCCGACATCACCCTGCGCCGAGCCCGTGCCAGCGCCGGCGGAGTAGGTGCGCAGCATGTTTTCGAGTGTCGTGCTATTCGTCTCCTCCATGAACGTGCTCGTGAAGATGTCGGCGGAGATGGGGAGTTTGCCGAGTTCGGCATTGAAGCTGGTGATCGAGTTGGAATTCAGTGCGCCGTAGCTCTTATCGGAGGTGGTCTCGACGACGAAAGGACTGAGTTCGATGTAGGGTTCGGCTTTCTCGGTCGGGGCCGTGGTGCCACGTGCGACCGGAGCGCTGGGTGCGGGAGAGGGAGGGAGGATTTGGGCATGCGCGCTGGGCGACTGAAGCGAGAGCAGGAGCGCGAGGGAGGTCGCGGAGGAAACGCGGAGCGCGGTGCGGCGAGGGCAAACGGGTGAGGTCATGGGTGGCGGCGTGGTTTCAGAGGACCGCGGCGGGGTCGACGCGGCGCGAGCAGGGTAACGCGATGCTCCGGTGAGACCGCGCGGAGCCGATTCTTTTGCGCTGGTTCCCGGGGGGGACCGGAAGTGCGGGACAGGAACCGAGGCGTGAGGCGGGCGCGAAGATTTCAAGCTGCGCGGGCGTTGGCTTGGGCCCGCGCGATGTCTTTCCGAATCAGAAAGCGGTAGCTCGCCGTGCAGCCGAAGCGCTCGATCCAGCCGTGCTCATCGGGCGGCACGGCCTGCGAGGTGAACTGACCGCCGATCCACGCGTGCTCCTCTGTGAGGATCACCTTTCGTCCCGCGCGCGAGGGCGAGCGCCGCAGCGATGCCGCCGACACCGGCACCGACGATGAGGACGTCGCAATCGAGAGTGGCGATCAGGGTGGACATGCCGCGAAACATCGCGAGCGCGGCACGAAGAGACCAATGCGGGCCGACGTGCGGCCGATCTATTTTAACTGGTCCCTGCGGGCGGCCGAAGGGCACGTCTCGGCGATCGGCCGTGCGCCCAACGAACGTCTTTGAGCGAAGCGCGGCAAATCTGCCCCGGGATTGTTTTGGTTTCCAACGGGGACCACGTGCCGATCGTTGCCGAAGGCCCTGACCTCGCCCTAACTTCATAGACCCGATGCACCGCTTTATTTTAATCGCCTTGTCCACCGCGCTTTTCGCCCACTCGCAAAACCCACCGGTTCCCGATGTCGTCATCTACGGGGCGACGCCCGGTGGAATCGTCACGGCGGTCGGCGCGGCGCGTGCGGGGTTGCGCGTGACCCTGCTGCATCATCACCGGCACATTGGGGGGATGATGAGCAACGGCCTCGGCGTGCTCGATACGATCTACGATGGCAAACGCGCGCCGCTTTATGACGAGGTGTGTCGGCGGATTTCCGAGCACTACCGCGGAAAGTATGGCGTCGATTCGCCGCAATACCGATTGAGCCAATGGTCGCCACGCGGCGAAACGCGGCGGCCCATGTATGAACCGCGGGTGGCAGAACAGGTCTTCGAAGAAATGCTGGCGGCCGAGCAAGCGGTGACTGTGCTCCGCGAATTTTACCCCGTGGCGGTGACGCGCGACGGGGCGCAGCTGAACAGCGCGACCTTTCGCAAAATGGAGGGCACCGAGACGCGGACGTTCGCAGCCGCGGCATTCGTCGACGCGAGCTACGAAGGGGATCTCGCGATGGTCGCGGGCGCGGCGATGACCTGGGGCCGGGAAGGGCGGACCCAATACGGCGAGCCCCAGGCCGGACGCATTTTCACGAAGGCGATCTTCGTCACCGCCGCGACGGACTATTTTCCGTCCGCGATCCGAACCGAGGGATTGAACCTCCGGGGATTTCGCGCGACGACGGGCGCACCGCTGCCGGGCAGCACGGGCGAGGCGGACAAGGCCGTGCAGGCGTATAATTTTCGCGTCTGCTGGACGCGCGACCCAACGAACCGGGTGCCGGTCGAGAAACCCGTGCGCTACGAGCGCGGGATTTTTCTCGATTTGCGCGATCGCTGGGGCATCGGGCTGGGCGCACCGAACCAGAAAACGACCTGGAACGCGCCGCTGCTGGTGGGCGGAAACTTCGACTACCCGAATGGCAATTGGGCCACCCGGCATGCGATTGCCGAGCGACACAAGGACCTCGCGATCGGATTGCTGTGGTTTTTGCAAAACGACCCGGAAGTGCCGGAGAAGATGCGAAGCGAGATGCGGGAATGGGGCCTGCCGAAAGACGAGTTTACCGACAACGGCGGTTTTCCGTGGGAGATGTATGTGCGCGAGGCCCGGCGGCTCGTCGGGCGCAGTGTCTTCACGCAGCTCGATGGCATGCAGGCACCAGGGCTGGGCCGGGCTCCCCTGAAGTCGGACAGCATCGCGATCACCGAATGGCCGATGGACTCACACTCCTGTCACACCGACACGGTGCCGGGCAGCGATCACGAAGGAAAAGTGCTGCTGACCGAGGAGTCACGGCCGGGCCAGATCTCGTATCGCTGTCTGCTGCCAAAGGAATTCGACAACCTGCTGGTGACCGGCGCGGTTTCCTCCACCCACATCGGCTGGGGCGCGATCCGCCTAGAGCCGACCTGGATGCACCTCGGAGAGAGTGCCGGGCACGCGCTGGCGCTCGCGAAGAGGCTACGGGTGTCGCCAGCGAACGTTCCGATGGAAGCGCTCCAGCGCGAATTGGTGGCTCGCGGCGTGATGCTCACGTTTTTCAACGATTTCGATCTCAGCGCGCCAACCCCGGAGCAACGGGCCGCCCAGTATTTTGGCGCGCGCGGCTTCTTCCCCCGATACGATGCGCGGTTGAAAGAACCCCTGACGCGGGCAGTCGCCGCGGTGTGGGCGAAGCCTGACGGGGATCCGCTGGCCACGGCCGCCCGCGTGGCTGCTGCGGAGCGAGCGAACGGTTCTGACGCCACGGCGATCACGGCCGACGCGCTGGCCAAGCTCGCCGGCGCGTCGTGGCTGAATCCGCCGGCGGGACCGCTCACGCGGGGCGCGGCGTGCGTCTGGCTCTTTCGGAGCGCAAGCGCTGCGGAGGCGCGTCACTGAGGAACGGCGCAGACGCATGAATCGCGCGGGCAAGATGGGAGCCGTTTGGCTCGCGTTCGTCGGCGCGAGCACGGTCGCGCCGATGACCACCGGGGCCGAGCGCAGGGTGTTAATCGTGGCGGGGCAATCAAACGTATTGAACTGGCACGCCGACGCGGCGGCCTTGCCGGCCCACACAGCCGATCAGGAGATTGCATTTTACTTTCACACGGGCGCGCCGCCCTCGAAAGCTGCGGGGATGACGCCGCCGTTCAACGCCACCTCGGGCGGGACGTGGATGACGTTACGCGCGCAACGACAGCATCCCTATGTGCGGTATGCGCGGGAATTCTTCGGGCCGGAGATGTCGCTGGGCAGAACCGTGCACGACGGCGGCGGCGCCACACGCTGGGCGATCATCAAGGTAGGCTACTTTGGAACGAATCTGGCGGAAGACTGGCGGCCGGATGCGACCGCGGGCAACCGGCTCTACCGTCTGTTGCTCGTGCAGCTGCGCGATGCGTTGAAGGCGATGGAAGCGGCCGGAGATACGCCGCGGGTCAGCGGATTTTTCTGGATGCAGGGCGAAACGGATGGCGCGAACGAAGCGCATGCGGCGGCCTACGACCGAAACCTGCGCTTGTTCATCGCACGGGTGCGGGACGACTTTGGGGGCGGCCACAATCCGGGCGGAGCGCTCCTACCCTTCGTGCTCGCGCGCGTGGGTCCGCGGCCCAAACAAGGCTACACTTATCAGGACGTGGTGCGCGCCGCACAGGTGCGCGTGGCCGAAAGCGAGTCGCGGGTAGCGTGGGTCAATACCGATGACTTGCGGCGCGACACGGACGGCGTGCACCTGCTGGCGCCTGGCGTGTTGACGCTCGGGGAGCGCTGGGCGAACGCGTGGTCGCGACTACGGTAAGTGCCGGGCGCGACTTTCTTTGCCGGGCTCGCGGCAGGCTACAGTGCGGGCCACGCTCGCTGCGACGCCGTGGTGACCGAGGGACGCAGCGAGGTCCCGCAAGGTTCTACCCGTTCCGTCGGACCACGGTGCAGCTTCACTGCACTTTCCAGCGGACGACGCCGAGTTGGTAGCTGTCGTGGTCCTTCGATTTCGAAGCGTAGTAGCCCGTGACGATGATGCCATCCTTGAGCTGGACGCTGCTGGGGTAGCCTGAGTCGCGGTTGAGGATGCCGGTCACGAGCGGGGCGGCGGCGGTCCAGGTCTTACCACCATCGGCGCTGAGCAGGCCGGCGACGCCGAACGATTCCGGGCGGCGATCGCCGACGGTGAGGAGCACGCGGCCGTCGGCAAGTTTCAAGAGATCGCCGGGATGCTGGTTGGGCGCGGTGGGTGTGGCGAGGAGGCGCCAGGTTTTCGCATCGTCGTCGGACGCGTAGATATCGGTGCTGTGGCCGCGCTCGCCCGCGCGTCCGAGATTGCGCGCGGCGGCGAGCCATTTCCCACCGCCGAGGTGCAGCACGTCGGTTTCGTTGGCGTGGGGTTGGCCGAGCACGCTGCCGAGCGTCCAGGTGGTGCCACGGTCGCGGCTGACCGCAGTGTAGCAAATGTCCACGCGTGGCGTGACGGTGGTGTTGTAACTGTAAGCGGCGACACGGAGAGCGCCGTCGGCACCGGTTTCGATGTTGCCGAAGGGCACGAGCGTCATGGCGTCGGCCCCATCAGGGAAGGCGGGAGAAATCGTCCAGGTGCGGCCGCCGTCGATGGAGCGGGAAGCCGAGGGGCGAAGCAGTTTTTTCTTGGTGTGGACTCCCGCCGCATTGGAGCCTCCGAAATCCCAGCCGCCGCTGACCACGTGCAGATCGCCGTTCGGCGCGACGCCGATCGCGTGGTTGAAGCGCGCGCTGTTACCTTGGTGCTGCGTGGCGGTGCCGCGTCGGGCCCAGGTGAGGCCGCCGTCGGTGCTGGCGTGAAGATCGACATCGCCGGGGCGGGAGCCGTGGGCGGCCTGGTTATAGGTGGCCGCGACGATCGTGCCGTCGGGGAGCAGGCTGAGCTTCGGCCAGACTCCGCCGTCACGAACCGCGATAACCTGCTGCAAAATGGAAATCCGCGGCGAAGCCGGCACCGCGATGAGCGGGAGAGCGAGACCGGCCAGAAGCAATCCACGAACCAAGAGGGAGCGCATGAAAGGAGGAGATGAAGGTGTTTTAGAAATCTGCACGCAGACCAAAGTTCAGGGAGGGCGCCAGCTCGCCGTAGCGTTGGACGCGTCCGGCGACGACCGAGTCCCAGATTTCCGGCTCGCCCAGCGCATTGGTGGCATCGGCGTAGGCGGTCCAGCGCCTGCTGATGCGCGCGGTGGCGCCGATATCGAGGCGGGCGTTTTCGCGCTGGCGGATTTCCTCCCCGGTGTTCGCATTGCGGCTCATCAGGAAGCGTGAACGGACGTTGTATTTCACGCTGGCGGAAAAACGCGCACCGCGCCAGCTCACGCCGGCATTCCAGGTGCGAGGGACAAAATTGACCAGCTCGCGCACGATGCCCAGGCCGCCGTAATTGCCCTCGGTGCGAATCCACGTGGCGTTGGCGAACACACTGAGGTTCGCGAGCGGCCCGGGTAGCTTGCGCAACTGCTGCGAGTAGCTGGCCTCCATGCCCTGCACGCGGGCGCTGCCCTGATTGCGCGTGGTCGAAAGCGTGTAGCCGGCATAGTCGCCCTCGAAGCCATTGTCGGTGCCCGTTTCGACCAGGGTCGAAAAACGGGCAATATAGTCGACGATGTTTTTCCGAAAAAGCCCCAGCGAAACGACGCCCACCGGCTCGAGATAATACTCCGCGCTGAGATCGTAGCTCTTCCCGCGTTGAGGCCGCAGTCCGGTGTTGTTCTCGCTGATGCTGCGCGCGGTGTCGTTGATCGTCGTGCCGGGAATCAGGTTGTTGAAATTGGGCCGGCCGATGCTCGTAGTGTAGCTGGCGCGCAGGACGAGCTGACGCGTGAGATCGTATTTCGCCTGCACGCTGGGGAAGAAATTATCATAGGCGTTGGTGCGGCGTTCGCGGAGTCGGTAGCGTTCGACTTCGCGCGCGATCGGGTCGGCGATGCTGACGCCGGCCGTGGGGCGGATGAGCCGGCCCTCGCCCTCCAGTTCGGTTTTCTCGTAGCGAATGCCCGCGAGCACGTTCAATTTTCTCACCGTGACGGTGCCTTGAAAATAGCCGGAGCTGACTGCCTCCTGCACCGCACGCGGGGTGGTGGCGTTCCGCACGGTGGTGATCAGATTTTCGCTAAATGCCCGGGGCGTGCTCGTGAAGTATTCGCCGAGCAGATAGTTGCTCGTCCAGTTCGCGACGGGAAAACCGAAGGCCTGGTAGTTGCGGAACACCGGATCGGCGAACTGGCCGAGGGTGCGGTCGTCCGCATTCCCGGCGATGCCGTCGGGGCCGACGTAGGTGAAGGATTGCGCGCGATTGCGGAGGTAGCGCTCCTGTTTGCGGTAGCGGAGCCCGGCCTGGAGCGTGAGCGGCCAGCGGATCGCGAAATCGCGCCGGACGTTGGCCTTCGCGCCGGTGAAGGCATCGGTGCCATAGCGGCGATCGGTGCCCTGGGTGAGCGCGCCGTAATTATTTAGGTCGAGATAGTTCGCACCGCCGAGCGGCGTGAGCTTCACGAGATCGGTGCCGCCAGTGTTATCCAGGCGATAGCTGATACCGGTGAGCGTGTAGCTCGTGCTTCGCCAGTTTGGCGCGGGGTCATCGTAGTGATTGACGGAAAAAGAATAGTAGCCGTCGTAGTCGATGCGCCACGGGCCGAAGCGATGTTTTACGCCGGGGTTGATATTGTAGGTGTCGCCGAACTTGCGCGTGTTGTCGCTGCCGACGCTGACGGTGCCGGCGGTCGCCGTCAGCGCGTCAGGGTTGAAACCGGGGGCTGGCGTGGTCGCAGTAAACGACACGTCGCGGATGAAATCGTGGCCGTCGAAAAAGGTGTATTGGTTGTAGAGGTAAACGGTGGTGCTGTTCGACAGCTTGTAGTCGAGGTTGAGCGTGGCGCCACTACGCTCCTGCGCCTGCTGAAATTCAAAGAGCTGCAACACGCGTGTGTAGGTGGCGAGCGCGGGCGAGGGCCGCACGCCGCCGCTATTGGGATAGAGATAGGTCTGATTCTGGCGCGGCACCCATTTTTGAGACACGGAGTGCCGCAAGGTCACCGTGACACCGATCGGGTGCTCCTTTCCGAAGGCGTTGGCATAGGAAAAAGAGAAGCCCGGGTAGATCTTGCGCATGGGCTCGCGCTTCCAGCCCGGTGTTTTATCGAACGAGAAAAACTCGGCATTGGCCGAGAGGTTCAGATCCAGGCGGATCCGGCGGCCCTTCAAGTTGAAGGCGTTTTTCGTGATCAGGTTTACGCTGCCGCCGAGGGCATCGGCCTCCTGCGCGGGCGTAGGCGCCTTGGTCACCTCGATGGTCTCGATGTTCTGGATGGAGAGCTGTTCGAGCTCGAGCCGGCGATTGTCGGACGAGGAGGCGGCGTTGGCGTAGCGGTTGCCGTCCATCGTGACGGACGTGAGCGTCGAGTCGACGCCGCGGAGGCTAAAAGCGCGCGGGTCGCCGGCCTGATATTCGATGGAGACACCCGGGAGGTTTTTCAGAAAGTCGCCGACGTTGGCCTCGGTCGTGTTGCCGAAGGCATCGGAGGAAACGACCTGCTTGATGTTCGCCGCGCGCCGCTGCTCGTTGATCGCGAAGGCTTCGCCCTCGCGCTCGGTCGCGACGACGAATTGGTCCATCCGGTAGATTCCGGAATGGAGGCTGACTTCCACAATCTGCAGACCGCCTGCCGTGACCGTGACCGCCTGAGTGTGCTGATCGAGGCCGGTATAGTCGATCGCCAGGTGGCGCTGGCCGGCGGGAACCGCTGCCAGGAAAAACGTGCCGTCTCGCTCGGTGAACGCGACGAGATCGGTGCCCGCGACACGCACGCTGGCGCCGTGCAGGTAGGCCCGGGTGGCGGTGTGGGCCACCGAGCCG
>CAMBVX010000209.1 GCA_945871085.1 Opitutus sp. GAS368
ATCGAGGCTGCGCCAGTATTTCGGGCCGTTCAGCTCACGTTCCGACGGAGCGGGATGTTCAAATATGCGTTTCATCAGCGATGGCAGCCGGAGCAGCTCTGGGGAGGTTTCACTTTCCAGTCATCTTTGAGCGCCTTCGCCTGTTTCACACCGGCTTCGCCTTGGTCGGCGAGGCGTTTCGAATCGAGGTTAAAGACGTCCTTCGGATGGCGCAGAGCGGCTTCGGGATTGCGGTGACATTCCAAGCAGAAAGCCATGCTGAGCGGCTGTGTATGCGTGACGGTATCCATCTCGTTAACCTTGCCGTGGCACTCGACGCAAGAGATGCCGCGGTTCACGTGGATGGCGTGGTTAAAATAGGCGTAATCCGGCGTCTTGTGGATCCAGACCCACGGAACGGCCTTGCCGGTGGCGGCACTCTCGCGGATCGGCGCGAGGAGCGGACTCGTCGTCTTGATCTGGTTATGGCAGTTCATGCACGTCTGCGACGTGGGAACATTTGAGTGGGCGGACTTATCCACATTCGAGTGGCAGTAACGACAATCGAGACCGATCTCTTGCACGTGTTTCGCGTGACTGAACGGAACCGGCTGAAGCGGCGCGTAGCCGACGCGCGTATACTTCGGCGTCATGTAATAGGTCACGCCCGCAGTCGCTACGCACACGAGCACACCGAGGTAGACGATGATCTGGAACGGAAGCTTGTTCGCCGACTTCGGAAAAAGTTTCGACATGACGGAGGGTCTTCGGGTGGCCGTGGGGCGAATTAGACCGAGCCAGCGCGGCGAGCAACGGCACGGACCTCGGAACGCACGATCACGGGCAAAGCCCGGGTGGCGGAAGGTGAGTTGTCTGGTCCGGACTGCGCGAGAACCTTAGGCGCGACGCTCACAGCCGCAGCTGCGCCGAGGAGCTTGGCAAAGAATTGTTTTCGCGATGGGTGGTGGCTCACAGGTCAAGTAAAGTGGTTAGAATCGTGGTGAAAGAAGGGTGCGGCGTTTGCCTTGTAAACCAAAATTTCCGACTGACGCTTTTTTCGTTTAAGAATTAGCCCGCGCGGTCGCACGACAAGGCGTCGCTTATCGCCACCCGAGTCATCTTAGACGAACAATCCGTCGCGCATGGGGCGGGTGACGTCACAGCGCTGGGCAATTTCAGGATTGTGGGTCACGAGGATGACGGCTTGCCCATTGTCTTTGGCCAAGCGGGTTAGCAACTCGAAGACCAACGTGGAGTTTTTCACGTCGAGATTCCCCGTCGGCTCGTCGGCGAGAATGATCGACGGCTGATTCGCCAAGGCGCGCGCCACCGCCACGCGCTGCTGTTCGCCACCCGAGAGCTGAGTGCCGAGACGGTGGGTTTTTGCCCCGAGACCGACCGACTCGAGCAACATCCGGGCGCGCGCCTCCATTTCAGGGGCGGTGAGTCGGCCGAGTTTGCGCATCGGCATCATCACGTTTTCGAGTGCCGTGAATTCGAGCATCAAAAAATGAAACTGAAACACGAAGCCGATATGGGCACCCCGCGCCGCCGTCCGGGCGAAATCGTCACTGTTCGACATGCGCTGGCCGTTGATCTCGATGTCACCGCCATCCGGTTGGTCGAGGAGGCCGAGGAGATAGAGGAGCGTGGACTTGCCACAGCCTGACGGTCCGACAATGGCGTAGACCTGCCCGCGACGGGCCTCGAACGACACGCCTTTGAGCACGTGCACCCGCCCGTCCCCTTGGCCGAGGTAACGTTGGAGGCCGCTGCACCGCAGCGCGAAATCGCCGAGAGGAGCGGCGGAGGAGGCGGGCCGAACGTTGCTCATTGAGCGGTGCCGCGAACGATGTCGCCGGGTTCGAGCCGCGCTGCACGACGGGCGGGCACGAGACTGGCGATCATCACCATCACGACTGCCGTCGTGATCGCCTGGACGAAGTGCCAAGGCGACAAGGCGACGATAAAGTGCTCGGTCTTGAACAGAGTATTGATCGGCAACGGCACCAAACTTACGCCCCACGATACCACCGCGCCGAAGATCCCGCCGACGATCGCCCCGATCGCGAGCACGATGGCCGCCTGCCAAAGGAAAATCCGCGTTATATCGCGTCGCTCGTAGCCCATTGAACGTAAAATCGCGATGTCCTTAGTCTTCTCGAGCACGATCATGGCGAGCGTGTTGAACATCGCGAGGCTAGCGATGAGCGTGAAGACCGTGACGGTGATCGCGGAGGATACGCTCAACGCGCGGAAGACCGAGAGCCACTCCTTTTCGCGTTCCTGCCACGGACGGACGCTGTGCCGGAGCACCTCCTCCAGGTGTGCGGCTTCCTGGCGGGCGCGATTGGGGTCGTGCAGGCTGATCTGGATGAACGTCGCGCCGGTCGGCTTGCGGAGCAGTGATCGTGCGTCGGCCAGATCGATATAGATCCGCGTCTTGTCGATATCACGCACGCCGGTCTCGTAAATCGCAGCCACGACGAAACGCCGCGATTCGCCGCGCACGTTGATCACGATCGACTCATTCACGGCCAGCTGTAGACGGTCGGCCAGCACCCGGCCCACGAGGGCTGTGGCGGCGGATTCCTGAAACTTGCCCAAGCCCTCAGGAGTCGTGATCTTACGCTCCAGTTCGGAGACGAAGCGATGGTCCTCAAGTTTGATGCCAAACACCTGGGCATCCTCGGTTTTGAACGGACTGGTGACCTGCACATTGCCCCGCAGCACGGCGGAGACCCCGCGCACATTCGCGAAACTGCGCACGGTATCCATAATCATCTGCGGCTCCTCAACACCCTCGATATACTTCACCCCTTCGCGTTGGCGGATCTGAAAATCCGGGCTGCCCGCCACCTCCATGCTGCGCAGCGTGTCTTGGATGCGGTCCTCGATGCGCATCGCCCCATCGGTGCCAAGGAGTGTCTTAACGAAAAATTCCTCGAAGCCACTGGTCGTCGCCTGCGTGACGATAAACAAGCCCACCCCCAGCACCGTGCAGGACAGGCTCATCAGCATGGCCCGTTTTTTCGCCGTGAGAAAACGGAAAGCGATGCGAAAATTGGGCGACATCGGAGCGGCTAAATCGTCGGGTTGCGCGGCGCGGCGGGTTTCACTTCGCGACCGGAATGCGGACGCGTTGACCATCGCGAAACGTGTCGAGGTTTTCGACGATGACCAGTTCGCCGGGCGCGAGCCCCTTCGTGATCTCGGCGGTGCTCAAACTAACCAGTCCGAGGCTCACTTCCCGCAATTGCACCCGCGCATCTTTGACGACGAAAACATTGGTGCCGTTGAACAACGCCCGCCGCGGGATGAGCAGTCGGTCGTCGCGCTCTTCCACGGTGATATTCACCTGGCCGTTGCTGCCCGGCACGAGGCGGACGGGATCCACCGCGACATCCAGAAAGACCGTGTAGCGCTGCGTCGCTTCGTTGGCGATGGGCAGAAACTTTGAAACCGTGGCATCAAAGGGAGGCTGGTTGCCGTAGATCAGCAGCCGCACCTTCGCCTTTTGACCGAGCCGGATCGCACCAAAATTCTCCTCGCTGATCTGCGCTGTCACCACCCGCTCCTTGGAAATGATCGTAGCCACGGGCTGCCCGGCGTTGATGAGCGCCCCGCGGGTCACCAAGACGCTGGCCACCACGCCGTCCTCTTGGGCGATGATCGTCATTTTTTCGAGCAGGATTTGTTTCGATTCGAGGGCATTCTTGAAATCGGTAATCGCCCGATTGTTGTTAAACTCTTCGATCTCGAACTTTGAGTTCGTGGCCTCGAGCGCGCGGCGGACGTTCTTCACGCCTTCAGCCGACACCTCACCACGCTCGAAATACCGCTGAGCACTATCCAAATTCTCCTTCGCCACTTCGCGCTCGATGCTGCTTTTGAGCGTAAGTTTGCGGAGCTCCTGGAGCGACTCGAATGAGCTCTTCGACAACGCGATGTCGCGCTCCAATTCCTTCGTATCGAGCTGCAGGAGGACATCGCCCTTCTTAAAGGCCCGATCCTCGTTCAGAGCGTCGCTGTGCGCGACGCGCCCGGGTGCCTCCGCCTTCAACTCCCGCACCCCGCCCTGGCCCGCTGAGACCAAAACGCTTCCAGATACGGCGCTCACGGCCTTCCCGCGCGTCACGGGTGCGACGACTGCGGTGTCGCTGAGCCGTTGCAACGCGATGATGACGCCCCCGGCCACCACGGCCGCCGCAAGGACGAACTTGAGAATCAGACTGATGTTACCGTTTTTCGCGGTCATGGCGGGAAGTGAGTTGGTTGAGCACGGGATCCGCGCCGGCAAACGAGACGAACTCGCTCCAGCGGGAGAGAAAAGTGGCGCGGGCACTGAGGCTGTGCGCGTGGCTCTGCTTCAGGCCCACCTTGGCGCTGTCGAGCGCCGCCTGCGCGACGTTGCCCAGCTTGAACTCCTGTTCCAACCGGCCGAGTTGGCTAGCGGCGAGCCCATACCGCAGGTCACCCATTTCCATCGCGCGCACATCGAGTTCGAGCTGTTGAAACAAGGCCTGCGCACCCTCGAGCGCACCGCTCGCCGTCATCTGCAGTTGGCGCTCCGCCAGCCGCTTCGTCGCAAGCGCTCCGAGTTTTGCCCCGCGCGTCGCCAACCCATCAAATATCGCCCACTGCGCCCCCACCGCGACCGTCTGCCGAGAAATCCCTTGTTGGGTGACGGAGTTCGCCGAAGCGAAAGTTGAGTTTTCAAGGCTGTAGGCGGCGCTCGCGCTGAACTTCGGCAGCAAACCGACTCGCGCGATCCGATAATTGAGATCGGACTCCTGCACCTTCATCTCGTTGACGCGGGCCTCGAACGTCTGCCGTCCACCATCCCGCGCAAAGGCCGCCATTAACGAAGACGCGGCTGCGCTCGGGAAAGCCGGCTTGGGCAACGCGTCCGGGATGGCGGCTTCCGTCAATTCGACGATGCCGGAGAGCCGCGCAAAAGTGCGTCTGCCCGCCGTAAACTCGATCTCGACGCGCGCGATCGCGAGGTTGGAATCATCCAAATTCAGCTGCCGCGCGGCAATTTCAGACGGCGCAAAAGCACCGCTCGCCAGCTTCTCCTTCGCCAACCCCAATTCGGCCACCAATTGGTCGCGCACCAGCCGCGCGTGCACCAACGTCGCCTTCCTCGCCATCAGCTGAAGATAGGCTCCGCGCAGGGCCACCGAGAGCACCCGGTAGGCCTCCGCGTAACCCCGCTCGGAGAGCAACACTCCGAGCCGGGCTTTGTCGCCCTCATGCTTCAGCGCACCCCAGAAAAAGATCGGTTGGCTCACGGCGATATTGTAAAACAAACCACTATCACGCGTTCGCGTGCTCGCGTTCGTGGATGTCGCCGTCTGGTTGGTGGCATAATTCAGGTTGCCGGCGACACTCGGCAACCGTCGTGAATTCGCGCCAATCAGCCCAGCCTTGGCTTGTTCGATTTCGATTTCCTTGGCGATAATCTGGGGCGATTGCCGCAACGCCGTCCCGAGGATTACTTTCAGTTCCGGAAGGTAATCCTCCGGCAGGCTACCCTCAATCAGGGTGACATCCGCCCGGGCCGAACCGAGCACGACCAAGAGCCCAAAAACCGACAGCGCGCGACCCCTCTCGCGCAGTAAGATGAGAAGCAAAGACAGCATGAAATCAGGCAAAAATTGAAGGGGCAGACCGCGGGAATTTACAGACCATTGCAACCCATAAGTCTTGAGCCCCACACCGAGACCGCGCCAACGTCACGCCGTTCCCGCCCGCCCGCGCCGATCCGACCAAATGCACCCCAAACTCTCCGCCCTCGCCCACGAGCACCTCGACCGCGTGCGCGCGTTCTATGACTCCGCGCCACCGGCACCCCAGGCCGGCGCGCGGGCCTACCGCTCGCTGTTGGCCCACTACTACAACCTTCTCATTCCCGCCGGCGCCACCGTGCTCGAAATCGGCTGCGGCTCCGGCGAACTCCTCGCCCAACTGCGCGCCGGACGCAAAACCGGCCTAGACCTCTCCTCCACCCAAATCGCCGCCGCGCGCCGCCGCGCCCCGGAGGCCGAGTTTTTTGTGCAGGCCGGCGAACTCATCGACCTCGGCGACCGCCGCTTCGATATCATCATTATCTCGGACACGCTCAACCTCGCCGCCGACGTCCAGCATCTCCTCGAACGACTCCACCTCGTCTCGCACGCCGGGACCCGCTTGCTGATTAATTTTCAAAATTCCCTCTGGCGCCCCCTCCTTTCCCTCGCGCATGGCCTCGGCCTGAAAGCCGACCAACCGCAGAACAGCTGGCTCGCCTCGTCCGACGTCCTCAATCTCCTCCAACTCGCCGGCTGGAGCGCCGTCTGCCGCCAAGGCCGCATTCTCGTGCCGTGCTCCGCCCTCGGCCTCGGCACGCTGGTCAACCGCTGGCTCGCCCCGCTGCTCCAGTGGTTCGCCCTGACGGTTTTCATCATCGCCCGCCCAGAGCGCACCGCCCCGACCCGCGCGCTGACCGTCTCAGTCGTCATCCCCGCGCGCAATGAAGCCGGTAACATCGCCGCCGCCGTCGCCCGCACCGCCGACATGGGCGCCGGCACCGAACTCATCTTCGTCGAGGGCCACTCGCGCGACGACACGTGGGCGCAAATTCAAAAAGTCGCCACGGAGAACCCGCACC
This sequence comes from Opitutus sp. GAS368, assembly GCA_945871085.1. Lineage (GTDB taxonomy): Bacteria > Verrucomicrobiota > Verrucomicrobiia > Opitutales > Opitutaceae > GAS368. The sequence continues at coordinate 6,632 of CAMBVX010000209.1, forward strand.
GTAAAATCAAAATCCTCCAGCAAACCGGCAAGGGCAAGGGCGACGCCGTGCGCGCCGGATTCGCCGTCGCCACGGGAGATATTCTGATGATCCTCGATGCGGATCTCACGATGCCGCCCGAGGACTTGCCCAAATTCTACGACGTCCTCGCGAGCGGTCGCGCCGAATTCGCCAACGGCGTGCGCCTCGTCTACCCGATGGACGAAAAAGCGATGCAGTTCCTCAATCTCTGCGCCAACAAAGCCTTCGGCCTCATCTTCACCTGGCTCCTTGGTCAACCGGTGAAAGACACCCTCTGCGGCACCAAAGTCCTGAGCCGCGCGCACTACGACGCCATCGCCGCCAACCGCGCCTACTTCGGTGACTTCGATCCTTTCGGTGACTTCGACCTCCTCTTCGGTGCCGCGAAACTCAACCTCAAGATCGCCGACGTCCCGATCCGATACCGCGAGCGCACCTACGGCACCACCAACATCCAGCGCTGGAAACACGGCTGGCTCCTCCTGCGCATGGTGCTGTTCGCCGCGCGCAAACTGAAATTCGTGTAGTTCCCAACGGCCGGCGCCTGCTTGCCGGCGGTTTAATTCTCCGCCCGACCACCTCACTCTTCATCGCTTGCAAGCCAGCTCCTCCCTCCAGCCCTCGCCTGTGAAAATCCCCATCCTCGATCTCAAGCCCGCCTACGACGAACTCCGCACCGAGCTGGACGCCGCCTACCACCGCGTCATGGACTCCGGTTGGGTTCTCCTCGGCCAGGAGCTCGAGTCATTTGAATCCGAATACGCCGCCAGCATCAGCGTCGCTCACTGCATCGGCGTCGCCAACGGCCTCGAAGCCATGCAGCTTGTGCTCATGGCCCGTGGCGTCGGCCCCGGCGACGAAGTGATCGTCCCCTCCCACGGCTACATCGCCACCTGGCTCGCCGTCACCCACGTCGGCGCCCGCCCCGTTCCCTGCGAGCCCGATCCGCAAACCTACAACCTCGACCCCGCGCGCCTCACCGCCTTGATCACGCCGCGCACGAAGGCCATTCTCCCGATCCACCTCTACGGCCAAACCGCCGACATGGAGGCGATCAACGCCATCGCCGCCCGCCACGGACTCTTCGTCCTCGAAGACGCCGCGCAGTCCCACGGCGCCCGCAGCCATGGCCAACCAGCGGGCGCCCTCGGCCACGCCGCCGGCGTGAGTTTTTATCCGAGCAAAAATCTCGGTGCCCTCGCCGACGCTGGCGCGATCACGACCAACGATCCTACGCTCGCCGACAAACTCCGGCACCTCCGCAACTACGGCTCAAAGGTGCGTTATCATAATGAATACCTCGGCCTGAACTCGCGCCTCAGCGAACTCCAAGCCGCCTTCCTCCGCGCGAAACTCCCGCATCTGGCCGCGTGGAATGCCCGCCGCACTCCCCTCGCCGCTCGTTATCTCGACCAACTCGCACCCTTGGCCTCAACGGGCGTGATCACCCTGCCCTTCATCCCCGCGTGGGCCGAACCCGTGTGGCACCTCTTTGTGATCCGTTCCGCGCGCCGCGACGCGCTCCAAGCCCACCTCGGGGCCCAGGGCATCGGCACCGGCGTCCACTACCCGATCCCGCCCCACCTCTCAAACGCCTACCGCGACGCCGGCTGGAAGCGCGGCGATTTCCCACTCGCCGAACGGTTCGCCGACGAAGTCCTCAGCCTCCCGATTGGTCCGCACCACACCGCCGCGCAGATCGATTTTGTCTGCGCGACAATGCAGCATTTCTTCCGGGCGTAGGGCAGGGTCTCCGCCCTCTCCCGGTAGCGACCGCAATTCGCGCAACGACCGCCAGAGATTTTCGTGCGCGCGCCAGCGGTAGCCCGCCTCGTGAGAGGCGGGAAGCCGCGCGATGCAGGAGAAAAAGCGAGCCAGCGCCCGAATCCCTGCTCTCACGAGCACGGCCACCCCAAAACGCGCCGCCGCGTCCACTCACGCCCCGAGTGCCTGCGAAATATCCGCCTTAATGTCGTCGATGTGCTCGATGCCCAACGACACGCGCAGCCCACCCGGGGCCACGCCCGCCGTGAGTTGCTCCGCGGGCGACAACTGCGAGTGCGTCGTCGACGCCGGGTGGATGATCAACGTCTTCGCATCGCCCACATTCGCGAGATGGGAAATCAGCTTGAGGCTGTTCACAAATTTCTCCGCCCGCGCGCGGTCGCCTTTGAGTTGAAACGACAACACTCCGCCGAAACCACGGGTCAGATATTTCTTCGCCGCGGCATGAGTCGGATGATTGTCCAGACCGGGATAATTCACCGCGATCACCTCCGGATGCGCCGCGAGCCAGCGCGCGAGCGCGAGCGCATTCTCGCACGTGCGCTCCACGCGGAGCGAAAGTGTCTCCAACCCCTGCAGGAGGAGAAACGAGTTAAACGGGCTCTGCGCCGGACCCCAATCGCGGAGACCTTCCACGCGGCAACGAATAATAAACTGGATATTTCCAAACGGCCCGCCGATCCCGAACACGTCGTTCAACACCATGCCGTGATAACTCGGCGACGGCGAAGTGAACTGCGGATATTTGCCATTGCCCCAGTTGAACGTGCCCGCATCTACGATCACGCCACCCATGCTCGTGCCGTGCCCGCCGATCCATTTCGTGGCCGACTCCACCAGCACATGCGCCCCATGCCGCAACGGCTGGCAAATCGCGCCGCCGGCGCCGAACGTATTGTCGACGATCAGCGGTAGATCGTGCTGCTTCGCCAAGGCCGCGAACGCCTCGAAATCCGGCACGGTGAGCCCCGGATTGCCGATCGTTTCCAAGTAGATCGCCTTGGTCTTCGCATCGATCAAGGGCTCGAAGCTCGCCACCTTTACGCCATCGGCAAACCGTGCCTCGACCCCGATGTTTTTGAAGGCGTTTTTAAACTGATTGTAGGAGCCGCCGTAGAGGTGCGAGGTCGTGACAAAATTATCACCCACGGACGTAATATTATTGATCGCCAAAAACTGCGCCGAGTGCCCTGACGATGTCGCCAGCGCCGCCACGCCACCTTCGAGCGCCGCGACGCGCTTTTCGAAGACATCGTTGGTCGGATTCATCAACCGGGTGTAGATGTTGCCGAACTCCTGCAGCGCGAACAGGCGCGCGCCGTGTGCGGAATCTTTGAACTGATAAGCGGTCGTTTGGTAGATCGGCACCGCGCGCGAACGCGTGGTAGGATCGATCTCTTGGCCGGCGTGCAATTGCAGGGTTTCGAAATTCATGGGAGCGGATAGGGAGGGGACTGAGGAAAAAACAACGGACGCGAACGTTAAGTATTCGCGGGCGGCGGCAACGCTGAAATCGCTCCGAAAAATCCTTTAAGGAGTCGCCGCACCGGCCGGTTGCTCGGCCGACGGCGGCGCAATCTCCGCCCAGAACATCCGCTCGTAGTGGTCCTGAATTGCCGCCAGCTCCGGGCGCTTAAAAATCCGGCGGCCATCCGCCCGCACGGTGTAGCCGTCGTTCGCATGCAGCACGTAAATCGGTTGACCAGCGTGATACGCGTTCAAGCCCGACACCTCGCACGTGTGCAGGGAGGTCTTACCCCGCGCGTGCCACACGCCGCCGTTCACGGTGCGCAGGCGGAGTTTCTCGTGATAAATCGCCGCGACGAACGCGTCGCCTTCCCAAAGATTACCCTGGCCCTTCACTTGCGCACACAGCTTCGCGTAATTTTCCAACAACACACCGCGGCGCGCGATCCAGCAGCCTGCGCTGAAATACGCGTCGTCGCGCCGCACCGCCAACACCTCGCGGTTGCACTCGTGCATGATCTCCCCCACCGACTGGATATGCGCGTCGATGATCATGTCATAGCCGGCAATCAGTGCACCGAGGTCGGGATACGGGTGGAGAAACAGCGCGTCAGCATCGATCCACACCAGCACGTCCCACGAGGAGTGAACGCTTTCCAAATACGTTCCGAGCCGCGCCTTGCCTTCCCACGGATGATCGTAGTTTGGCGTCGGCCCCGCCGCGTAGTGGACACCCGGGATGGCCTTCAACAGCGCGATCTGTTCCGCGGTGAAACCATAATCGCACACGACGAGCGGGACCGTGGGGTGGTGCGTTTTCCACGACGCGATGAGCATCGCGATGTGTGGAAAATGATACGCGTTCGCCCCGGTTGCGATGACGCCAGAATAGCTCTTCACTTGCTCGCTCATAGTGATCGCCAGCAAGGCCAACCACCCTGCCCGCTCAAGACAATAACCGGCCAATCGCGCGCACCCGAGTTCGCGCCGGGGATTGCGCTTTACAGAGCGGGCAATCGGGGCGTTAAGACCAGCGCGTGACCGCCACCGTAATCAAATCCCTCGCGACCATGCTGAGTCCATGGCACATCGGCGCCACGCTCTGGCGGCATCGCGAACTGGTCTGGCAATTTACCCTGCGAGAAATCCACATCCGCCATAAGGGCAGCCGGCTCGGCATCGTCTGGGCCCTGATCAATCCGCTGTCGATGTTGGCGCTCTACTGGTTTGTTTTCGGGGCCATCTTCGGCAGCAAATTCGGCGTCCTGAAAAATGAGAGCCAGCTCGACTACGCCTTGGCGCTCTTCCTCAGCCTGAGCCTCTACCACGTATTCTCCGAGACCATCGCTTGGGCTCCGTCGCTGATCGCCTCGAATCCGAACTTCGTCAAAAAGGTGGTCTTCCCACTCGAGGTTCTCCCGGTCGCAAAGCTGGGGGACACCGCCTTCCATCTCGTGGTGAGTCTGGCTCTGGTGCTGCTGGGCAGCGCGTTTGGTTCCACCGGCCTGACGGCGGACGTCCTCTGGCTGCCGGTGATCGTGTTTCCGCTGATGATGCTCGCGCTCGGCATCGCCTGGATGCTCACCGCGATCGGCGTGTTTCTGCGCGATATCGGACAAGCCACCGCCTTCGTCTCCAGTGCCGTGATGTTCGCCAGCGCCGTGCCCTATTCGCCTGCGAAGATCATCGACAGCCCGTGGCCCATCCTCTGGGAAATTCTCCGCTACAATCCCTTGCTCCAGCTCATCGATCTCGCCCGCCACGTGCTCTTGTGGCATGAGCCGATGGCGTGGGTGAAACTCGGTTACGTCTACGCGGCGGCGGTGGCCGTGCTGCTCGCGGGGCACCTCTGTTTCTCGGTGTTCCGGCGCTCCTTCGCCGAAGTTATCTGACCGCCTCGTCCGGCGCGCGTGAGACGCTGATCTCG
>CAMBVX010000210.1 GCA_945871085.1 Opitutus sp. GAS368
ACGCAGTTATCGACGGTGATTCCGTAAAAATCCCCGGTGGACAGCATCCCGATGCGGATCGCCGCCCGCAGGCTGGTCATGATGCAATTTGTAATGGTGAAAAGACGACACGGCGTGTCGGGGCGTGACGATTGCAGGCAGATGGAATCGTCACTCGTATCCATCACGCAGTTGCTGATGGTGACGTTTTCGCAGCCGTCGAAATCGAGTCCGTCGCCGTTGCTGTTCACCTTGGCGTGGATGGTGACGCCCTGAATGTTGACGCGCCGGCAATAGATCATCGCGAGCGTCCAGCTGGCGGGATTGACGAGCTCGACGTTTTCCAGCGAGACGTTCGTGCAGCGGAGGCAACGGAGCAGCATGGGCCGGTCTTTTTTGGGGTCGTCCGGATGGGGGAAATTGCTGCGATGGCCGCGGCCGTCGATTTTTCCTTTTCCCTCGATTCCGATGTTAGATGCGTTTTCTGCGAAGATCAGGCAGCCCTCTTTCTTGTTTCGGTCGGCATACTGATTCCGAAAAACGTTCGGCGTATAGTCCTTGAAGTTCGTGCTGCCCGCCAGCGTGGCCCCGGCCTCGAGGTGCAAGATGACATTGCTCTTCAAGAACAGTGTTCCGGTGACGTAGTTGCCGGATGAAAACACGACCTTGCCGCCGCCCGAGGCATGGCAGGCGTCGATGGCTTGCTGGAGCGCGTGGGTGTTGAGCGTCGTGCCATCGCCCACGGCACCGTGATCGGAAACAGTGACGGTCCGCGCGTGGCAAGCGATGGCGAGGAGCAGGAAGGCGAGCAGGAGCGGTGGCATTGGTTCAGAACCCAAACGTGGCGGTCAGGATAAAATTGCGGGGCCGGCGCAATTCCCAGCGGAGGGGAACGATGGCATTCGCGGTACCAAGAACGCCGTTGGTATCGTAGTCGCTTGAGACCAGCCGCGGTTTGCTCCAGTCGAGTGGGTTTTCCACGTTGAGTTGGGTGCGCAGCGTGACGTTCCGGAAGATGCGGCGCTCGTGAGAGAGCATGGCGCCGAGCTCCCAATTGTCGGCGCCTTTCAGCGGCCGGGCCGGATCGATGACGCCATTGGGAACGCCGGCGGTGTTTGGCGTGCGCATGTAGCCGATGGTGTTCGCGCTGCGCCAGCGGAAGTTGCCGCCGACCGACCAGCCCTTCAGCCGGCCCTCTTTCGGGAATACGTGGGTGATGAGTCCGTTGAACGCATAGCGGCCGTTGCGGCTGGTCGTGATGCCCTCGATGGCGAGTTCGTCCTGGTAGGAACGTTCCGCTGTGGCGGTCTGTTGCTCGATGAGGAGGGCGTCCGCTCCGGCTTTACTGCGGGCGGCCGGATCGGCCGGATTGAGATCGAAGGAGGCGGAGCGCTGGCCGGCCTCCACCTTGCGGAGTTCGCTGGCGAATTTTCGCCAAGTCGCGAGACCCTCGAAGGGCGCGGTGCTGCTGAGATAGCGGCCGAGCGAGGTCAGGTGGGTGCCGAGCACGTTGCCGTTTTCGCTGCCGGTCAAGGCCACCCGCCAGTTCCGTGACGGATTGAAGGTGATATTCAGCTCGTAGCCCGTGGCGCGGTAGCTCCACGTATCGCTCACGTTGTCCACGAGGTTCACGATGGGGAAGGTCGGCGTGTCCATCAGGATGAAGTGCGAGTCGGCAAAATCCCGGTAGTTCGTGCGCAGGCGATTGAGGATGTTGTTGAGCGGGGCGCGGTATTGATTGGCGAGACGCGCCTGATCATTGGCCGCCGCCACGAAGCGGTTGAGGCCAACGGAGAGACGGCCGTCCAGCAGAGAGAAACGTACGCCGTAGTCCTCGGTTCTTCCCGTGGTATTCGGTGCCGATTCGCTCTGATAGTTTTTCCACGAGGCATCGGCGACCGGGTTGAAGTTCGTCGAGCGGCTGTAGTTCAGCGAGAGCCACGGCAAAGCGTGGAAGACCGCGCCGAAGGTGCGGGAGATACCGGCCGTGTCGACACTCGGGATGGCTTTGAGCGGCACCGCCACCGACGACGTGAAGTAACGCTTGAGCGGGTCCGTGGCCGAGCCGGGAATGGCGGGATCGATGAAGCCGCGGAGAGTTTCGGGGACGTAGCTCTTCGTGCCGTCGCGGCGGTAGCCGGCCACCGTGACGAGACGATTCTGCAACCACCACGACTGCCACCCGAAGGAAAGCGCTTCGTGGGCGAAACCCGACTTCACGGCGTTGAGATGCTGGCGAAGCGCGAAGTTGATCGGCGCGGCGTCGTTGGCACTGCCGCCGACCATACGGCCAAAGGCGTTGATTTGGGCGAGGTTCGCCGAAAAGAAATGCTGATCGGGCAGCGCCGGCACCTGACCGTTCACATAATAGGCCCGGCCGCGAAGAGTGCTGGCCGCGGCGGTCGCGTCGCCGGACCAGCCGGTGCCGGCGAGGCCGATCGTGGCGAGGTTGTAGTAGCGCATGATATTTGTGTCCGAATCATTGCGGGTCTGTTGGCCCAACGCGGCGAAGTTCTGCCGCCCCAGCCAGCGATGGATTTTTCCGAGATCAACTTCGTAGGAGAGCGTCGCGCGATACTCGTCCGATTGCGCGATTTCGTCCCGGAGCTGGCCGAGGGTGTCGCCGTAGGGCACGAGGTAGCCGGGATTGAGCGACCCGTCCGGGAGGTAGCGATTGACGTCGAGCTTGATGACGTTGAACGCGTCGGGAGCGTAGGTGCGGTGATGCCGGCCGGCATTGCCCGCGAGTTCGAGGTAGAGACCGTCGAGAATCTTTTGCTCGATGAACGCGGTGGTCCAGAGGCCGTGGTCGCGCTGCTCCGGCTGGTCCCACGTGCCGCCATTGAGATTTGCATCGCGACTCAGACCGTAGAGCCGAAACGGATCGATGGTCTGCACGCTTTGGGTGCTCGCGCCGCCGAAGGTGTCGGTCTGCATCACGCCCTGAAACCGCATGTTCACCACCGGATTCGCGAGTTTGAGGCCCGTGATGTAGACCTGTTGCTGCGCTGCATTCTGGGTGATGGCGTTGCGCGGATTGAAGTCGGCCACGGAGCGGACGAATCCGTCGACGCTCGCGACGCCCGGGGCGACCCGGAGGCGATTGCCATTGGCCTCGAGGAACGCGCGGTTGGCCGTGGCCCACGCGATTCCCTGGGGCACGAAATCAACCGTGGGGCGGCCGTTCGCCAGCCATTGGATCACGCCGCTGTCGAACGCCCAGGCGAGTGGGACGATGTTCCGGTGGTTGCTGTAGTTCTCGTGGTTGACGGTGATTTTGGTGTGGGCCAAGGGCCGGGCCGTCACGCCCAGCGTCAGGCGGTCCTGATTGACACCCTCGAAGCGCCGGAATTCGCGTTTTTCCGCGTGGAGCAGGTTGAGGCGGAAGGCGAGGCGGTCTTTGACGAGCGGCTGGTTGTGGTCGAGTGCGACGCGGTTCGAGGTCCAGCGGTCATACTGTGTCTGCACCTGGGTTTTCCGGTGCTGCAATTGCGCGCGCTTGGTTGTGGTGATGGCGGCGCCCTGCGGCTCGCCCACGCCGATGAGCAGGGCGTTGGGTCCGCGCGCGAGCGTCAGGCGCTCGAGGTTGTAGTTGTCGGAGGTCTCGAAGGAATTGAAGAAGTCGTGCGAGAGCGTCTGGAGGCCGTTGTTGCCGGTGTTGGTGAAGCCGCGAATCGAGTAGGCCTGGCCCGTGCCGCCGCGGAGAAACTGCCCGGTGGCGTTGCCGTCGTTGCTCGGGGTGTTGTCGCCCTCGACGGCATCGACACTCGGGGTGAACAGCAGCGCCTTGTCGAAGGAGTTTACCGCGAGGTCCTGCATGAACTCGGGGGTAAGAATGGTGAGCGATGCGCCCACGTCGCGCAGATTGGTGCGCATGCGCGTGCCGGCGAGCGTCTCGGTGGCGGCGTAGCCGTGGTCCTTGTCGGTGGAGACCTCGAAGGGCGTTAGGACGACGGTGTCGGACGACGAGGGAGTGGACGAGCGGGTGGAGGTGGCCGCCGGGAGCGTGCGAGCCGCCGGGGCGGGTGTCGCGCGGCCGATGGCGAGGGCGGATGAGCCGGCGTCGCGCACGAGTTGGAGATCGGTGCCCGCGAGCATTCGCGCGACGGCTTCCTCGACGGTGAAGTCGCCGCGCACGGCGGCAACGCGCACGCCCTGCACGATGGCAGCGGGGAACATGATCTCACGGCCGGCTTGCTGGGCGGCGAGACGGAACGCGGTGGCGGCGTCGCCGGCAGGAAGGTCGAAGTGCTGCGGCGGGGCCGGTGTGGCCAACGCACGGCAAACGATCAGAGCGGCGGCGGCGGCTGCGCGGAGCCAGCGCGAGGGGCGGGGTAGTTGGGACATGAGTAAGCTCGGTTTCTCTACAAGACGACCCACCGCGCCGGACGCACTAAGGGGAATTCGCGCGGCGGAGCGAAATCGTTTCCCCTCGCTGCGGTGTCGCTGTCGCGTGGGGCCGAGTCAGCGCATGCGGAGGGGATATCTCTGCGGAGAATTGCGCCCCAGTTCACGCCAAGACTTCCTTGATCACGTTGCCATGCACGTCGGTCAGCCGGAAATCGCGACCGCCGTAGCGGTAGGTCAGTTTATCATGATCAATGCCGAGCAGGTGGAACATCGTCGCGTAAAGATCATAGAAGGTCGCGGGCTTCTCGACGACGTTGTAACCTAGGTCGTCGGTCGCGCCATAAATCGTCCCGCCGCGCACGCCGCCGCCGGCGAGCCAGACGCTGAAGCCGGTCGGATTGTGATCGCGACCGTCGCTGCCCTGCGAAAACGGCGTCCGGCCGAATTCCCCCGCCCAGAGAATGAGCGTGTCCTCAAACAATCCCCGCGCCTTCAGGTCGGTGATCAACGCGGCGATGCCTTGATCCACCTGATTGGCCATCGCACCATGTCCCTTCTTGAGCCCGCCGTGTTGATCCCACGGGTTGGCCACCTGGCCCTCGCCGGCTTTTTGCGGGAGACAGCTCAGTTCCACAAAACGCACGCCGCGCTCGATGAGCCGTCGCGCGACGAGGCATTGCCGGCCATACGCGGCCTGGTTGGCGTCGGCGGCATCGAGGCCGTAGAGCCGCTTGGTCGCCTCGCTCTCGCCCCGGATGTCGCATAGTTCCGGCACGGCGGTTTGCATCCGGTAGGCGGTCTCGTAATTGCGAATCGCCGCCTCGACCTGCGGTTCGGGCGCGACGCCGAGAAAGCCATCGTCGAGATTGCGGATGAAGCCGAGACGACGGCGCTGCTGCTCGTCGCCTTCGCGCGGCTGGATGTTGGCCACCGCCTCGTCGCCGTCGGCCTTGAGGATCGAAGCCTGGTGCTGGCCGGGCAGATAGCCGTTGCCATACATGCCCACGCCCCCGTGCGGTGCGCCGGCGCCGCCGCTCTGCAGCACGATGAAGCCCGGCAAATCGCGGTTCTCGGTGCCGAGGCCGTAGCTCGTCCACGCGCCGAAACTCGGATGACCCATGAACGGAAATCCCGTGTGCGCAAAATAGTTTCCCTGTGCGTGCTCGTTCACCTTGCTCGTCATCGAGCGGATCACCGCGAGGTCGTCCGCATGGCCGGCGATGCGCGGAAAGAGTTCGCTGATCGGCAGGCCGCTTCGGCCACGCGGCTTAAACTCCCATTGGGGCGCCATGATGTTGCCGTTTTGATTGAACATCGTCGGCCGCACTGGCACGGGCATCGGCTGGCCGTGGCGCCGCGTGAGCTCGGGCTTCGGGTCGAACGAGTCGATGTGCGAGACGCCGCCCGACATGTAACAAAAGATGACTCGCTTCGCCCGCGGACGAAAATGTGGCCCGGGCGGTTTCGCGGCGGTCGCCGGCGCGCCGAAACTTTTGTCGGCCAACAGCCCCGCCAGCGCGAGCGAACCGAAGCCGAGCGAGCATTGCTGGAGCATCGCGCGCCGCGTGGGGCGCCGCGACAGGGTGGGATCAGCGGACATAGATGAACTCCTTGAGGTTAAAAATCGCGTGAGCAAAATCCTGCCACACCCGCACGCTGGCCAGCATGGCCTCCGGTGCCACGCGGTGTTCGCCGGCCAGCACGCCGAGGTAGTCGGCGGCGGCGGCGAGTTCTTCGGCGCGGGGCGCCCGGCCCAACGCCGCGAGAAAAATTCCGCGGACCCGCGTTTCCGCCGAGGGGCTGTGATCGGCGACCAACGTCTTCGCCCACTTCGTCGCGCGGTCGGTCACGAATTGGGAATTGAGCATCAGGAGCGATTGCGCGGGGACGTTGGTCGCGTCGCGCCGGCCGAGCGTGGAAAACGGCGCGGGTGCGTCAAAGGCCTGGAGCAACGGATCGAGCCGCGTCCGGCGGACTTGGAGATAGACGCTGCGCCGCGGCGCGTTCGCTCCCACCGACGGCCCAAACATCGTCTCCTGCAATTCGCCCGCGACTGCGAGCAGCGAGTCCCGGATTGCTTCGGCCTCGATCCGGCGCACGCGCAGGTGCGAAAGCAAGGCGTTCGACGGATCGACTTCGGTCGCCCGGACAGACGGCGTGCTGCCCAATTGAAACGCGCGCGTGGTCACGAGCAGGCGTACCATGTCCTTTAGCGACCAGCCGCGCTCGACCAGGCGCGCCGCCAAAAAGTCGAGTAACTCGGGGTGCGTCGGCGCCTCGCCCATCCGGCCAAAATTGTCCACCGTGGGCACGAGTCCGACGCCGAACACCCACTGCCAGGCGCGGTTCGCCATCACACGGGCCGTGAGGGGATTTTTCGCGCTGCCGATCGCCTGGGATAATTCCAGCCGGCCGCTCAATGCCGTGCGATAGGGCTGCGGGTCGATGGCCTGCAGGTAGCCGCGCGGCACGATCTCGCCCGGCTTGAGATGATCGCCGCGCGCGAAGAGCGGAGCGTCGTGGCCCGCCGTTTCGAGGACTCCAGGCGCGCGCTGCGGCACCGGAATCTCCGCCTCAAGCCGCCGATATGCGGCCACCAGCGGGCTGACCTCCGGCAACTCGGCGAGCGACGTCGGCAGCAAATGCTGGCGCAGGAGAAAATCGAGCAACGCGCGTTGCGGCTCTGTCAACGCGGCGGCGCGCCACGCGTTCACCGCGGCCGCGAGCACCTGTTGGTAGTGCGCCGCCAAGGCCGCGGAGGTCGCCGGAGCCGCGCCGTCGAGCAGCGGCTGCAGCGCGGTCAGTTCCGGGCGCGGGGTGTTTTTTCCGTCATGCACGACAATCGCATCGACGCCGAAGAACGAGCGACCATCCGCGGGCGCACTCCCCGCCTTCTTCTTGGCGTCAATCGGACGGGTGAGGTCATTGCGCGTGCCGAATTCGATATAGGCGGAGCTGCCCTTGCGGTAGGCGGTATCGAGCCGAATCCAGCCCGGATTTTCCTGGTCGAGGGTGCTCTTGGGAAAAATCGGATTTTGCGGTAGCGGGTAGTGATCGACGATGACGCGGACCATCGCGCCACCTCCACCCAGAGCGCGCACGCTGATATAGTCGGAGTTGATCGTGAAGCGCGGCGAGGTGAGCAGGCCGTTGTGCTTGTTGGAGAGGCGATGGGTCAACGCGCCCGTCGGCGCAAGTCCGTCGAGGATGCGTTCGCCCGTGATCGCGACGGCGAATTCGCCCGGGCGGGCCGGCTGCGCGCCGAGTCCGGAGCCCGCGTGAAACCACCGCTGGTAATCGTCACCGGCGAGATTCCACCCGGGACGGAAGTTCTCGCGGTTAAAACGCCGCGCTTCCGCTTGGTTTTCCCGCAGCTCCGCCGCGAGCGCGGACCAGCCGGCGGCAAACCGCGCGTCGTCCAGCGTTCCGAGCTTGGCCCAGAGGTGCAGCGGATTCGTCGGCTCGCCCGCCGCTTCTTTGATCGCGTCGGCGAGGATTCGATTGCCGGCGGCCTCGTTTTGCCCGGCGCGCAGATGCGTCAGCTCGCGCTCCAACTCCGACCGCCGCTCGCGCTGCGCGGGCGTGAGGGCGGCGAGCAGGCGTTCCTGGCCGACTGCCGAGGGCGTTCCTGCGCGATATGACGCCACGACTTGGTCCGCGGTGAGCGCACGGTCGTAGAGTCGAGCCTCCTCGATTTCGCCGGCGAAGAAACCGCCGCTGGCCTCGCGATTGCGCTGACCCAGCAGCACACGAGACCGACGGACGGCGTGTTCGACCAAATTTCCCTTCGACGAGACGGCGCCATACGATTCACCGTTGCGATAGACGGCGATCGTGTTGTCCGCCGCGTAAACGAGGGCGAGGTGGACGAACGCATCCCCGGTCGCCGTCTCGGGCTGGCCCGCGAGCGGCACGGTCCGCTCGGAATTTTCGCTGCCCGCGCTCCACCGCTTCGAGTCATCCTCGGCGAGCGCGAGGGCGTCGAAACGATTGCCCGCGATGTTTTCCACCGCCATCACGCCCCCGCCTCGCTGCTCGAGATTCGCCGGCGCCACCCACACTTCGAGCGTCTTCGCGGACAGGGCGAACGGCAGCGCCGGCGTCCGCAGGCAGGCCTTGCGGCCGTCGAGCACGAGGCGCCCGTTGCGAATTTCCGCTCCGCCTTCGAGCAGGCCGTGAAGTTTGCCCACGATGTCGTTGGCGCCGCGTTCGAAATCCCACGCCGCGACCGGCGCGACGCCCGATGTGGGCGTGGTCTGGCGCGCCGGGTCGGCCTGCACGGCGTCACGCGCCGCCCGATCGATGTCGGCGAGTTCCTGCTGCACGGCACGAATCCGCTCCGTTCCCGCGCGCAACGCCGGGGCGCGCGCCGCCTGTTCGCAGAGCCGCGCCGCGAGCGTCGTCGCGGCGGCGAGCCACGCCTTGGCCAGGCCCGACTTGATCTGCGCGTGCAGGCGTTCGAGTTCGCCCCGGTTTTTCTCCAACACCTCGACCGTGTCGATGGTGACCTGCGCCGGCCGGACGCTGGAAAAGATGCCGTAGAGCGCGGTGTAGTCGCGTTGGCTCACGGCGTCGAACTTGTGATCGTGGCAGCGCGCGCAGGAAATCGTGAGCCCTTGAAACGCCTTGCTCACGACATCGATCTGGCTGTCCACCGCCTTCACCTGATCGTCGAGCGTGTCGACCGGCTGGAAGCCGTGCTCGACGAAACGGAAATGCGCCGTTCCGAGGATCGACTCGTTGAAACCCGCCGGGTTCAGCCGCGGCCGGTCGAGCAGATCGCCGGCGACATGTTCGCGGATGAGCTGGTCGAGCGGCACGTCGGTGTTGAGCGCGCGAATCAGGTAATCGCGGTAACGGTAAGCCTCGGGGATCGCCGGGTCACCCTCGCTGCCGTGCGTCTCGGCGTAGCGCACGAGGTCCATCCAGTGCCGCGCCCAATGTTCGCCGAAGCGCGGCGTGGCGAGCAGTCGGTCGGCGTGAACCGCCAGGGCGGACGCGCGGTCGCGGGCGAAGTCGGTCGCGAAGGAATCGAGTTCCGCGGGCGTCGGCGGCAAACCGGTGAGAACAAACGTCAAGCGACGCAACAGGGTCTGCGGATCGGCGTCGGCCGCGGGCGCGAGGCCCTTCGCCTCCATTTTCGCGAGGAGAAAGCCGTCCACCGGATGCGCCGACCAGGCGCGGTCCGCGACCGCGGGCGGCACCTGGTCTTTCACGGGCTGGAGCGACCACCATGTTTTCCGCGCGGCGAAAAGTTCGCTCCACGTGGGTTTCGCCGCGGGTTCTGCGGCTGCGTCGTCGCGCGGATCCGGTGCCCCCATCGCGATCCAGCGCTCGAAATCAGCGATGACGGCGTCGGCGAGTTTCGGGGCTTTGTCCGGCATCTTGAGGTCGGGATCGGCGTGCTTGATCGCGGCGAAGAGCGGACTCTTCGCCGGGTCGCCGGGCACGATCACCGCGCCCGCGTCTCCGCCCTGCTGCCAGCCCGGGCGCGAATCGAGCCGCAGTCCCGCTTTCTGTTTCTGCGCGCCGTGGCACTCATAGCACTCGGCGACCAGCACCGGACGGATCTTCCGTTCGAAAAAGTCGCGCCCCTCGGGCGTGAGCGGTGCGCCAAAGAGCACCGGCCCGAGGATGGGCAGCGCGAGACTGAGAAAGGCCGGGGCGATTGGCTTCATGTTAAACTCGGCAAATGAAATTGACCCACGGAGCCACCCTGCGGCTCCGTCGCAACCGAGGGAGAACGTTGTTTTGGCGGAAAAATGGGGGCAGGAAGATCAAGACCGAAGGACAGCGCGTCATATTTTCTGCTCTCATCTTTCGGCCCAGCGCCGGTTGTTCGAACGATTAACGTGTCGGTTCATGCACGAGTCGGTCGGTTTCGGTGGGGCTGGGGGGGCAACGAGACGAGTGGCCATGGGCGGCCAGTCAAAGTGCAGCGAGCATGGCGGCGCGGAGCCAACGCGAGGGGCGGGGTCGTTGGCCATGGGAATAGGTCTGGGTGCAAGTCCGCCCACCGCGCCGGCACCAAGCGTTACGCCGCATTCGGAACTTGTGAAGCCAGGTCGCCGTAGAAGTAACGAGGCTGTTGGACGCAATTCACGTCGAATCGGTCTCGTTACTTCGGGTGCTACGCTTGACGGCATCGACACGGTTAAGGGGAATTCGCGCGGCGGAGCAAAATCGTATCACCGCGGCGTTCGGCGCGGACGCCGGCGGTGGCTTCGAGGAGGCGGACGAAGCCCTCGGCGTTGTCGGACCGGAACGAGGCGATGACGGGCAGGCTGGCCAGGGCCGGATCGGCGAGGGAGAGCTGGAGGGTGTTGTGGCGGTTAAACTCGGCGACAACTTGCGCAAGAGGCGCGGAGGAAAACTCCAGCAGGCGCGGCTGCCACGCGAGGGTGCGGGCGATCTCGGCGGCGGTGACGGCGATGGGCACGATGGGAGGCAAAGTCACCTGGGCCCGATCGGACGCGCGCGAGATGGTCACACGCTCGCCGCGGCTGACGAGGGATACGGTCTCGGGTGGCGCGAGCGTGTGGGACGAACGCGCATCGGGCGCGAGACAGGGGGTGACCTGCACGCGGCCCGCGGTGACGAGGACTTCGACGGCGGTGGCGGCGAGGCGGACGTTGAAGGCGGTCCCGACGGCGCGGGTCTCGACGCCGGCGGCGCTGACGATGAATGGCCGTAGGGGATTTTTTGCGACGGTGAAGTGGGCCTCGCCACTCAGGAGTAGCACGCGGCGCTCGGTCGACGTGTAGACCACGGAGACGGAGGCGCCGCGGTTGAGTTCGAGGACGGAGCCGTCGTCGAGGAGGCGTTTTTCGTAGCCGGTGGCGACGGTCGGCGTCGCGGATACGAGGGACGAAGTCGGACGCGTTTCGCGGTTGAGAAAGAAAGCGAGCGCCACGCACGCCGCTGCGGCGAGGGCGCCGAGAGCGAGCCAGCGCAACGGGCGGCGGGTGGCGTGGCGCGGTGGAGCGAGGAGGGCGGGGTTGGGTTCCGGCGCGTGCTCCGGGCGCCAGTCGGCGAGGAGGTCGAGTTCGCGCCAAGTGGCTTGCTGGCGCGCGAGGGCATCGCCGTGGCGCGGATCGGCGGCGAGCCATTGGAGATAGTCATCCTGTTCGCCGGGCGTGAGACCGCGGTCGCGCCGGATGAGCCAGTCGGCGGCTCGTTCGTCGGGCGTGGGTTGGCTCATCTGAGACCCACTTCGCGGCGATCGCGGGCGAACGATTCCGTGCACTTGCGCACACCGATGGTGAGTTGCGCGGAGACCGTGCACGCGGAAATACTGAGGCGAGCGGCGATCTCCTTTTGGGACAGACCGTAGACTTTGCGCAAGGTCATGACCTCGCGGCAGCGTGCGGGCAGGGACTGGATGGCGATGGTCAAGCGTTCGAGTTTTTCGTGGCGGTCGACGGTCTCGGGAATGCCGTCGCTCTCATCCAAGACGTCCAAGGACTCGAAAGACACTAAGGTAGCTTCGCCGGAAAC
>CAMBVX010000211.1 GCA_945871085.1 Opitutus sp. GAS368
CTCAAAGTCTCGCTCTGGCTGCTCGCCAACCTGCTGCTGCTGACTGCCGCGGGCGGGACATTTTACGTGAGCCAGTTTGGGGTCGGCTGGAAGTCGCTCACCCAGGGTGCCCTCGGCGAACGCTTGCAGAGCATCGGTGACTCCATCGCCACCGACCTCCACACCGAGCCGGAAGGCCTGCGCCCCGCGATCTTGCGCTCACGCGCCAAAAAATATGGCGCCGATTTTTCTCTGTTCACCAATGCCGGTGCGCAAGTCGTCGGCGACCCCGTCGAGCTGCCCGCGGCCGTGCGCGAAGAACTCAACAAAGGCCAACGGCTCGGCGGGCGTGGCCCCGGTCCCGATGGCGCCGGACCCCGCGGACCGCGCCCCCGCCCGCCGCGCGGTGAAGGCCCCCTCGATGGCCGGCCCGCGACCGACGACCGAGGTCCGCCGGACGATCGCCGTAAAAAGGAGGGCCCGCCTCCCGGCGGCCGACCTCCGCCCGATGCGCGCTTGAGCGCGGGCCGGTTTATCTTTCACACCACGGCCCCCGCCACCACGTGGATCGGACTGCGCGTGCCCATCCCGAATGAGTTCGGCCAACCCACGGCTGGCACCGTGATCATCCGCGCCTCCTCGGTCTGGGCAGTGGGCCGGCTCCTCCACGCCGGGCCGTGGCTAGCGATCGCGGCGAGCGCGTTCCTGCTCTCGGTTTTGTTTTGGCTGCCCTTGGTCGGCAGTATCACGCGCGCGCTCCAGCGACTCTCCGGCGCGACCGAGCGCATCGCGGAAGGGCAGTTTGAAACACGCGTCGAACTCCGCCGCCGCGACGAGCTCGGCCTCCTCGGCTCTTCGGTCAATCGCATGGCCGAGCGCCTCGACACGCTGGTCAACGGCCAAAAGCGTTTCCTCGGCGACGTGGCGCACGAGCTCGGCTCCCCGATCGGTCGGCTCCAAGTAGCCACGGAAATTCTCGAAGCGCGCGCCGCTCCCGCTTTGCAACCCCACCTCGCCGACGTGCGCGAGGAAGTCCAACAAATGGCTGCGCTCGTCGCCGAGCTGCTCGCCTTCACGAAAACCGGCATGCAGCCCCGGGCCACCGACCTCACCGCCGTGCCACTCGGTCCTCTGGTGCTCGAGACGCTCACCCGCGAGCAAGCGGGTGGTCGCGTTACCGTTTCAATTCCGGGCGAGATCGCCGTCTTGGCCGATGCGGCCTTGCTCGCCCGTGCGATCGGCAATCTGGTACGAAACGCCGTCCGCTACACCGCGGAGACCGACGCGATTTTTTTGACCGTTGTGACGAGCCCGACGGGGGTCAGTATTACGGTCGAGGACGAAGGGCCTGGCGTGCCACCCGAGGCGCTGGCCCGGTTGGGTGAACCTTTCTATCGACCTGAGACTGCCCGCACCCGAGACACGGGCGGTGTCGGACTCGGACTCGCCATCGTGCGCAGCAGCGTGGTCGCATGCGGAGGCGAAGTGCATTTCTCCAATCGAAGTCCGCACGGATTCCGCACCGAGCTTCGACTGACGTCAGCGTAATCTCTACACCACGAGCGCGATCTGAATCCCGGGGCCGTGCACGCCTTCGATCAAGATACCCTCCACGTCGGCGGTCTTCGAAGGACCGGTGACCCAAATCACATTGTTGTCGTGGCCGAGGCCAGCGACCGCCTCGGGCAGGTCCGAAAAAATCTTCGCGCGCTCGACCACGGCGATGTGCACCCACGGGGTGAGCGCGCCGAGCCGACGCGAAGTCGTGGCATCATTGAGCACGATGGTGCCGGTCTCGGCGATCGCTCCGGCGGCGCGCGTGAGGCCAAAAGCATAGTCGTCGACCCGCTTCCGATCATACGTTGTCTCGACTTTGAAATCCGCCCCGAAATACGCCGCGAGGGACGGCCACAATACCGGATCGCAGTAGCCGTGCAGCCACTTGTTTTCGCGCAAGCGCGCCACCAGTGCCGTCGGCTCCGTGAGCACGATGCCGTTGGCCAACGCCATCCGCTCGGCGAACACGGTCAACAAATCGCGGCTGCCCATCATCTGGCGCATGACCGCCAGCTCCGTCGTGTAGTCGGGCATGGCCGCACGCTCGTGCAATGGAGCGAGGGCACCACGCACCCGGGAAAGAATGGATTCGCGATCGTCGGAGGAGGACATCTTAGGCTTTCTTCGGGCGGAGGAGTTTCTCGCGGCCCACGAAATAGAGAAACGCGCAGATCGCGATGAACGGAATCATCGATAACGCATCGGCATTCGGCCCGTCGAAGAACGGATTGTTCGCGGTGGACCATTTTTGCAGCGCCGCATCGAACTGATCGAGCACGCCCGCGAGGAACGCGATGATGATGCCCGCAATCGCCCCACCCGCGATGTAGCCTGAAGCGAGCAAGACCCCAGCGCTCTTGTCCGTCTCCGCAGTGAACTGATCCTGCGTCATGGCCGCGTGCGAAACGCGCTTCCGCAGCTGGCGATCCACGAGCCAGCGCACAAGACCACCGGCGAAGATCGGTGAGGAGGCCGAGAGTGGCAAATACACGCCCACCGCAAACGCGAGCGCCGGCACGAACGATAGCTCCAACGTCACCGCAATCATCACGCCGAGGAGCACCAGCGCCCAGGGGAGTTTTTGATCGAGGATGCCCTTGATGATATACGACATCAGCGTGGCCTTCGGAGCGTCGAACTTCCGGACCGTCGAACCATCGGGGCGGGTATGGTGCGTGCCGTTGATCCCCGGGTCCACGAGCCAGACCGCCGCGCCGCTCGCGTTAACAAAATATTTTCCCGCCGGCCCGCCGACCTCGTCAGTCTTGTGCCACACAAAATAGGAGGCCCCGTCATCTCGCGCCTGCGGGCCGAGGAGCGGTTCGCGGTTCGAAAGTTTACTGACGTCGGTCTGCAAACCAGCCGGCGCGACTTTGGCCACCGGCACGTAGACGGTCGCCGTGTCGTTCAGCTTGAGCAAAATGGGGCCGAGCAACAGCGCCGACACGAGCGCTCCGGCGAGGATCGCGATCTGTTGATACTTGGGCGTCGCCCCGAGCAGGTGCCCGGTCTTGAGATCCTGCGAGGTGGTGCCGCCCTGCGACGCGGCGATGCAGACGATCGCCCCTACCGAGAGGGCCGTGACATAGTAGGTGCCGCCGGTCCAGCCGACGAGGAGGAAGATGAGACACGTGAACAACAGCGTCGCGACCGTCATCCCGGAAATCGGATTCGACGAGGAACCAATCTCTCCCGTGAGACGCGACGAGACCGTCACAAAAACAAAACCGAAGACCACCACCAGCAGCGCACCCAGCAGATTCAAGTGCAGCGAGGGGGCCAACGTGACCGCCGCGACCAGCACAATAATACCGATACCGACGAACTTCATCGAAAGATCCTGGTCCGTGCGGGGCACGATTTCCTGAGCAGCGCCAGCCGCGCGCCCGATCCCGATGTCCCGCAGGCCGCCCTTTAAGCCGTGCCAAATCGTCGGCAGCGATTGAAACAGACTGATGAGCCCGCCCGCTGCCACCGCCCCCGCACCGATGTAGAGAATGTAAGCGCCGCGCACCTGATTCGGCCCCATGTCGGAGATCGGGATCGTGCCGGGCGCGAGCGCACCGGGGATGTGGTCGCCGAAAAATTTGATCAGCGGGATCAGCAATAAATAGCTCAATACTCCGCCGGCGCACATAATCGAAGCGATGCGCGGACCGATGATGTAGCCGACACCGACGAGCTCCGGCGAAATTTCCGCACCCACGGAACCGCCTTTGAGCGGCGCCCCGAAGATTTTTTCGGGCACGTCTTTCCAACCCTTGAACGCGACATTGAGCGTCTTGTAGAGCAGACCGATGGCAAAGCCGGTGAAGATGACTTTCGCCCCCGGCGAGGTCCCGAGTCCCGCCGCTTCGGCGGCGCGCATTTCGGCCTGCGCCTGCGGTGAAGCGGCCGCGCGACACTCGGCCGAGGCACCGGCCTTGAGCACCGCCGCACACGCGGTGCCCTCGGGATATTTGAGCACGCCATGCGCCTGCACGATGAGCGCCCGCCGCAGCGGGATCATCATCAAGATGCCGAGGAGTCCGCCCATCAGCGCGACGATCAGCACCCGTGAAAGTTCGAGATCGAAACCGAGAATCAAGATCGCCGGCATCGTCACGCCGACCCCGAACGCGATCGACTCGCCCGCCGACCCCGCCGTTTGCGTGATGTTGTTTTCGAGAATCGTCGCGTCGCGCAGCCCCACCTTCGACAGCCCGCGGAACATCGCGAGCGAGATGACCGCGACCGGAATCGACGCACTCACCGTCAAGCCGACCTTGAGCACGAGGTAGAGCGACGACGCGCCGAAAACCAAACCGAGGATCGCACCTGTGATGACGGCCCGAGCCGTAAACTCCCGCATCACCGTCTCCGGCGCAATGAACGGTTCGACCTTGGGCACAACGCTCATGCGGACGACTTCCCGGGCGGACGATTCTTCAGCCACTTCCTAAACTCGCCGCCGCGCCACACCGGCAACGACCGCTTCGCCTCCCACGCCCGCAAGGCGGGGATCGGCAGTAACTTCGTCGGCAGATAGTTGATGATTTTTCCCCCAAACAACGACGCCCGCCACGCCGTCGGCTGCGAGGCCAGCAAGGCCCACGCACCCATGGGCGGCGTGCCCGGTGAAGGCACATTCTCTTCCTTCGCGCGATTGCGCAGCCGCAGGAGTAAATCGGGAATCGGAATATTCACCGGGCAAACTTCGTTGCACGCTCCGCACAGACTCGACGCTTTCGGCAGGTCGGCCTTTTGCGGAAACTTGTCGCCCATCATCAACGGCGAGAGCACCGCCCCGACCGGCCCCGGGTAGACACTGCGATACGCGTGACCGCTCGCCTGACGATACACCGGACACACGTTCAAGCACGCCCCGCAACGGATGCAGCGCAAGATGTCGCGGCAATCGCTCGCGAGCACCTCCGTGCGCCCGTTGTCGACGAAGATCACGTGCATCTCTTCCGGGCCATCGGGCTGCGTCGGCGATTTCGGACCACTGATGAATTCGGTGTAGACCGTCAGCTCCTGCGCCGTGCCGCTGCGCGCGAGTAAATTGAGAAAGAGCGCGAGGTCGTAGTCGCGCGGCACAATTTTCTCGATGCCGACCATCGCGATATGGCACTTGGTCGCCGCGAGACAAAAGCGCGAATTACCCTCATTCGTCACGAGCACGAGCCGCCCGCTCTCGGCGGACACGAAGTTCGCCCCCGTCAGACCCACATCCGCTTCAAGATATTTGTGGCGGAGAAAATTCCGCGCGCGTCGCGTGATCGTTTGCGGATCGTCGTTGTAGGCACCGAGACCGTTCTTTTCAAACGACGTCGCGATCTCACGACGGTTTTTATGGATGATCGGTTTGACGATGTGCGACGGATGGTCGCCGTCGATCTGCACGATGAATTCGCCCAGATCCGTCTCGAGCGCCTCCATCCCGTGTTTTTCCAAAAAATGCGCGAGCTCCGTCTCTTCGCTGACCATGGTCTTCGCCTTCACCATCTTCGTCGCCCCGCGGGCACGCATAATCCCGAGCACCGCCTGGTTGGCCGCCTCGGCCGTGGCGGCCCAGTGCACGATCACGCCGTTGGCCTTCAGTTTCGCCTCAACCTGCGGGAGGTAGGTATCGAGATTCTCGACGACGTGCTGCTTCACTTCGCCGGCGATGTGGCGGAGGCGATCGGGATCGGCGTATTCGTCGAAGAGCAGTTTGGTGCGCTTCTCGTGACCTTTTTTCGAACCGTCGTAAACCGCCGCGCGGGTGTCGGCTTTGAGTTCGGCGGCAAACTGATCGATCTGCTGGAATTTCATGGAAGGTCTAAATCAACTTCCCGTTTTTCAACGCATCGCGCAGCACCTGCGCGAGGTGCATCGTCTTGATCGGCTTACCTTCTTCCTGCGCGAGACCACCCAGATGCATCATGCAACTCATGTCACCCGACACGAGCACGTCAGGCTTCACCGCGCGGATGTGGTCGAGTTTCAACGCGCCCATGCTCGCCGAGATATTCGGAAATGCCACGGAGAACGTCCCGCCGAACCCGCAGCACTGTTCACCCTCACCGAATTCCACGATCTTCAAACCGGCGACCGAACCGAGCAACGTTGCCGCCGCCGTGCTGCTGTTGGTCCCGCGCGAGTGACACGAGCGGTGAAAGGCCACGGTCGCCTCGAAGCGGCCCGGCCACGTGTTCACGCCGAGGCCGTTCACGATAAAATCGCCCAGTTCCCACGTACGCCGACCCAGCGCTTCGACTTCACCGAGGTCAGCCTCCTTCTCGAACTCCAGCACCGTGCCGTGAAACATCATCGCCGCGCACGAACCGGACGGCACGACGACCGGCTCTTCGCCGGCAAAAGTCTTCACCGTATGCCGCACCACTTTGCGCGAGGCCGCCCAGTCTCCGCCGTTGAAGGCCGGCTGCCCGCAGCACGTCTGCCCCTCGGGAAACACGACCTCGACCCCGAGGTGTTCGAGGACCTGCACCGTGGCCGCAGCGACGTCGTCATAGAAGGCATCGCACAGGCACGTAGCCATAAGCTGAACGCGCTTGCCGGTGATGGGTTTTCGCTCGGTGTTGAGCATGGGAGAGGAAAAACCTGTGGCGGGCCTCGCCTCTTGCAACCGCAAATCCCGCCGCCGCGTGGTGCAAGTGCGGCGATTTTTTGCACGCAAGCGCCCGCGATTTTTCCGTGACCGCGCGGCTCGGCTCCCTTTCCTTCATCTCGCCTATGCCTTCCACCCTTTACTCCGCTGCCGTCGATTTCGGCGCCACGAGCGGCCGCGTCATCCTTGGCTCCTGGTCGAAAAACCGCCTCACGCTGAACGAGGTCCACCGTTTCCCGAACGCGTTCCGCACACTCGACGGCCACGACTATTGGGATGTCGGCACCCTCTGGCACGAAGCCCAGACCGGCCTGCGGGCGGCCATCGCCGCCCTGCCCCGCGGAGCCAAACTCTCCTCCGTCGGCGTCGATGTGTGGGGCGTCGACTTCGCGCTCGTCAACGACGCCGGCCGTCTCGTCTTCCCCGTCCACGCCTACCGTGATGCCCGCACGCAGCCCGGCCTCAAGCGCCTCGCCCACACCCGCGCGGCCCTCGATCGTATCTACGCCGCCACCGGCATCCCCAACGTCTTCTACAATTCCTCGTTGCAACTCGAGGAAACCGTCGCGTCCTGCCCCGCCCTCACCGACCTCGCGACGCGCTGCCTCTTTTTGCCCGACTATTTCAATTTTCTCCTCTCGGGTCGGATGGAAAACGAGCTCACGATTGCGAGCACGACGCAGCTCCTCGATGTCCATTCGACGGATTGGTCGGGCGCGGCGCTGAAACATTTCCGCCTCCCGCCGCAGTGGTTCTCGAAACCGATTCTCTCCGGCACGCGCCTCGGCCAAGTGAAAAATTTCCCTGAGCTCGCGGGCGTACAGGTGATTGCCGTTCCCGGCCACGACACCGCCGCCGCCTACGATGCGATGCCCGCCTCGCCTGACGGCACGGATCTTTTTCTCAGCTCCGGTACGTGGTCGCTCGTCGGCTTCGAGAGCGACAAACCCGTGCTCGGCCCTGACGCCCTCGCCGCGCGCATCTCCAACGAGCGCATCGGCGACGGCCGCTATCGCCCGCTCACCAACGTCATCGGCCTCTGGTTACTCGAAGGCACGATGAAGGATTTCGCGACGCGCCCGACCAACGACCAGGAATGGGCCGCGCTCATCACCGCCGCGGAAAAACTCCCCGCCCCCGCCGCGCTACTCGACGTGATCGACCCCGCGTTTACAAATCCGGTCTCGATGAAAGCCGCGATCAACGCTCAGTTAAAGCGCCGCAAACTCGCCGCCCCGAAGAACCTCGCCGGTTACACGCGCCTGATCTGCGACTCGCTCGGCCGGGGTCACGCGGATGCGCTGCGCGCGTTCGAAAAAATGGCCGGGAAAAAGTTCAAGCGCATTCTCATCGTCGGCGGCGGCTCAAAGAATCGGCTCCTCTGCCAAGCCACCGCCAACGAATCCGGCCTGCCCGTCGTGAGCTTCGCGTTGGAAGGCACCGCCGTCGGCAACCTCGCGAGCCAGCTCATCGCCCTCGGCGCGGTGAAAGACCTCGCCACCTTCCGCCGGCTCCTGGGCCAGGGGCTGCCACAAACTGTCTACGGACGAAAGCCCTGAGGGACGGGCGATTTCCTCTTTGGCCGACTCCGGCCACCGACTACCGCCGCTCTTGCGGTTCTCCCCAGCCGTGCCGTCGAGGTCGGCGGCGATCTGCCGCTCCGTCACCGTCGGCCCCGGCTGAACCTTAGACGAATCCAACCCGTTTCCGAGGCCATCTCGGCCCCGCGCGCCCACACCGCGACGACCGCCAACCCAGCGCCAACGGGCCGATTTCATCGCGCGCCTCCGCCTCCCGGGAGCCCACGCGTCACCCGTGAAATTTGCCGCCTGTCCTCCACTGGGGAACACGGCGTTTCCGTCGCGTTTTCCCCGGGGGCATCCTGCCCCTTTGCAACAATTCGGCCACCACCGCGTCAGACAAATTTGCCTGCCTCCGTCGCTTGAGTGAACCTCCGAGCGCACTCGCCGGACCTGTCGCGCCACGCCTCCATGAAAAAATCTCTCTCCTTTTTTGCCGTCCTCGGAGTGGGACTCGCCTGTGCCGTTCTCCTCGTTTGGCTCTGGCGGGAAAATCGCGCCGACCTCCCTCGCCTGTCGACCACCCGCGCCGCGACCCCGCTCAACGCTCCGCTCGCCGCGCCCAGCTCACTCGCATCGCCCCCTTCCTCGGCCCCCGCCACCGCCATCGATCCCTTCTCGCAATCTCTCCTCACCGCGCTCCAGCGCCTCCTCGCGAGCCGTGACGCCCGCGCCAACGAAGTCTTGCTCACATTCAAAGACGCCGACGCCTATCGCCGCTTCCTCGCCCGCGCCAAAGCCGCCAGCCTCACCATCCTCGGCGAACTCCCTGGCCTCCGCAGCATCCGCGTGGGCTACGACTCGGCCGCCGCGCTCCGCGCTGAGCTCACGCAAAACGCCGCCGACTACACCGGCCTCTCCGCCAACGGCCTCGTCCACGTCCCGTCGGCTCCCGCCACTCCCGCCAAGGAAGATCGCGCCGATCTCACTCAAGTCCCCTTCGGCAACACGGCGCTTCCGTTCCTCGGCGTCCCCGCCGAACACAGCCAGTGGGGCAAGGGCGTGACCATCGCCATCCTCGACACCGGCGTGCTCCCCGATGCCACCTTCGGCTCCGGTCGCCTCCGCAGGCTCGACATCGGCCTCGGCACCGTCGCCGGCCGCGCCGATGAAGACGGTCACGGCACCGCCGTCGCCGCACTCGCCGCCGGTTCCGCCTCCGACGCCCCCGGCGTCGCTCCCGCCGCGAGTCTCCTCAGTATCCGCGTCACCGATGCGAATAGCACCAGCGACACCTTCACCATCGCCCACGCCATCGTCGCCGCCGTCGATGCCGGCGCGAAAGTCATCAACGTCAGCCTCGGCGGTTACTCCACCTCCGCCACCCTCGACGCCGCCATCACCTACGCCGCCGAGCGCGGGTCCGTCATTGTCGCCGCCGCGGGTAACGACCAAGCCGCTCAACTCACCTGGCCCGCCGCCGATCCGCGCGTTATCTCCGTTGGCGCCGTCGACCGCGCCGGCCAGCAGGTCACGTTCTCCAATTCCGGCTCCTCTCTCTCACTCACCGCTCCCGGCTACGGCGTGCAGACCGCGTGGCAAGACGGCCAGCGCGTCTACGTCGACGGCACCTCCGCCAGCGCTCCACTCGTGGCGGGTGCCATCGCCGCCGTCCTCGCGCAAAACAGTTCGCTCACGCCCACCACCGCCGCACAGCTACTCATCTCGAGCGCCAACGACGCCGGAGCCCCCGGCGCCGACGCCAACTACGGCCAGGGCACGCTCAATGTCGGCTGGGCTCTCAACCGGAACAACGCCGCCTACTACGACCCCGCAGTCGCGAGCCACCACTACGACGCCGCCAACAACCGCATGCAGTTCGTCGTGCAAAACCGCAGTGGTGCCGCCGCCGCCGGACTTCAACTCAACGTCACCACCACGGCCGGCACCGCCCCCACGTCGACCCTCTTCTCCGTCCCCCCACTCGCGGCCGGGGAGTCCTACGTCGCGACCCTGCCCGTTGACCGCGCCACCCTGCAATCCGCCAGCCCTCTGACCTACGCCACGCAACTCATCAACCCACCCGGCCGCAGCGATTCCGTCCCCGCGAACAATCGCCGGTCCAGCACGCTCACTCCGCCCACCCCGTAGTCGTGCTGAATCCGGAGTGATACCCACTCCCCTTGAGATTTGGACTATTCGCAGCGGTAGGGGCGGGCGTCCCTGCCTGACGATTTCGAGCGCCGGCAGGCAGGGACGCCTGCCCCTACCCCAAAGTCCAAATACTTTCGGCACTTGGGATGAGTTCGGCGCGGGAAACGCAGATTGAAACGCAACCACGCCCGTTCCACAAAGTCGCGCATCCCTCCACCACCCGCCCACGTCCTGCCCTCCATGCCTGCACCCTACCCTTCGCCAACGCCCTCGTGGTGGGAGCGGCTTGACCCACGCCGCAGTCTCCCGGCCGCCGCCACCCTTTTCTTCGCCGGCTGCGGCGGCGCGCTCGTGCTGATCCTGACCGCCGGTGCCGGCAAGATCCACCACGCCCACCTCGCACGTCAGCTCGGTCCGGCCTTCGAAAATCTCGCCTTTCAAATCGCCGACAAACTCGACCGCACCGTTTACGAACGCACGCGCCAGTTGCAATTCACGGCCAAACTCGCCGCCTTCCGCACGACCGAGGCTCCGCTCGCCGAACGCCAAGCCATTCTCGAATCTCTCCACGACGCCTCGAGCGATTACGCATGGCTCGGTTTCGCCGATCCCAAAGGCAATATTCTCGCGGCGTCCCAGCGACTCTTCATCGGAGAAAAAGCCGCTGACGCCGCGTGGTTTCGTGGCGGTCGCCAACAGACCTTCGTCGGCGGCGTGCGCGAGTTCCCCGCACTCGCCAGCGAGCTGCCGTCGACCGGCACGGCGACAGCCCGTTTTCTCGATCTCGGCGTGCCGGTCAACTCCGCCCAGGGCACCCTCCTCGGCGTGCTCGGTGCCCACGTTCGCTGGTCCTGGGCGCGCGACGTGCAGCTCTCCGTGATTCCCGAGTCCGCCCGCCGCGAGCGGCTCGGCGTCACCATCTACTCTGCCGACCGCAACGTCCTGCTCGACTCCGGCGGTTCCGGCTGGACCGAGCCACCCGACGTGCCCGGCAACCTCTCCGAAAAACCCGGCACCCGGGGCACCCTCACGGAAAACACTTCCGGCGGAACCCTCTACCTCACCGGTTATGCCCGTTCGCGCGGCTTCCGCGACTATCGCGGTCAGGGCTGGCTCGTCATCGTTCGCCAACCGGTCGGCGATGCCTTCGCTGCCGTGCATGAACTCCGCCAACTCATCTTGCGCCTCGGCACCGGCGCGGTCGTCGCCCTGAGCATCCTCTGCTGGATTTTCGTCGCCCGCTTCGAACGCCGCCTGCGCGCGGTACGCACCGCCGCCGGACGCATCAGCGAGGGCGACGTCCTCGCCCTGCTGCCCCAGCCCCACGGCGACAGTGAATTTGACCGCATGTGCGGTGCCCTCGGCGACATGGTGGAAAAATTTCGCCAGCGTCCGGCAACGGGGGAGGCCGAAAACGCCCGCCTCGCCGC
>CAMBVX010000212.1 GCA_945871085.1 Opitutus sp. GAS368
GTAGAGTTGGGTGTTGCTGACCCAGTCGATCTTGGGAAAGCCGAAGGGCGGGATGCGCTGGGAGAAATCGCGGTCGATGAACTGCGCGGCGCTCTCGGTGCCGGTGTGTGTGAACGTGGTGGACATGCCGCGGGTGTCGCGTGCGGCGATGCGGACATCGAGGCCGGCTTTGAGCGTGAAGGGCACGCGCCAGGCGAAGTCGCGCGCGGCGTTCACGTAGGCGGTTTTGCGGCGGTCGCTGGAGTCGCGGGGATTCGAGGTGGTGTTGGCGACGGTCTTGGTATCGAGGCGGTAGGGATCGATCGGGGCGCCGGTGACGCCGTCGGCGACGGTGATGCGGCCGGGGCGGAGGTAGAAGATGTCATCGAACGCGATGCTCAGATTGTTGCGCGCGGCGTTCATGTTGTTGAAGAAACCGAAATCGATATCGCGGTCCGAGTTGGTCGAGCGCGAGAGGCCGAGACCGCCCTCGGCTTTCCAGAGCGGGCCGGTGTGGCGCCACGTGAACGTGGGCATGTAAGTGCGATTGGTGCGGTTGATCGCGTTGTTGAGGGTGGTGACGTTGCCGGCGCCGGTGCCGGTGGCGCCGTGCGTGAACGTCGACGAGAAGTCGGCGGGGAGGACGCGGCTGATCGTGAACGTCAGCGTGCGGGCGAAAAAATCGACGTAGTTTTGCGTGGCTTGGAAGGCGAACGAGAGGCGGTCGCGGTCGGTGAGACGGTAGTCGACGCTGGCGGCGAAGGAGGTGCGCCCGGTTTCCTTGAGGTCGTCGCGCACGGCGAAATCGGAGAGGTAGGGTTTGTCGGGAGTCGTGTTCGGGAAGGCAGCGCCATTGGTGGCCGCGCCGGCGCCGCGCCACGTGAGCTGCACAAAATCCTGCGGGGAAAATTGTGTGGCCTGGTTGGCCGAGAGGGTGAAGCCGAGGCGTTTGCTGACGGGCACGGAGTAGGAGAAATCGAAACCGGGATGGACCTTGCGGCGCGGCTCGTGGGTGGGGCCGGGGGTCTTGTTCACGTGCCGGTCATTGTCGCGCGTCATCAGAAAGAGGCTGCCCTGCAGCTCGGCGCGGGCGCGTTCGAAGGCAGAGCGTGGAACCATATTGACGGAGCCGGCGAGGGCGGCGCCGGGCGACTCGGGTGTGGGCGAGTGGAGGACCTCGACGCGCGAGATGTTGTTAATCGAGACGAAGTCGAGGGCGGTGGCGCGACCGGTGCCGCCGACGCCGGCGCTGGAGAGATCGAAGCCGCCGACGGTGACGGGGACGTTGCCGCTGGGCGCGCCGCCGATGGAGATGTTGCGGGCATTGCCGCCACCGTAGTCGATGGAGACGCCGGGCATGAACTTGAGGAGCTCGGCGACGTTGCCCTCGGCGACTTGGCCGAACTCCTGGGCGGAAACGACGTTTTTGATTTCGGCGGCGAAGCGCTGTTCGTTGATGGCGAGGGCGGAGCCGTCCATGGACGGCGTGCCGACGACGAAGGCGGAGAGTTTTACGATGGACGGGTCGCTGGTGGTGCGGCTGGGAGGGGAGGAGGAAAGGGGATCGGCGGATACGGACGAGGCGAGGTTGATCGAGTGGGTGGCGACGCTGCCGGCGACGACGGCGACGGTGGTCGTGGAGGGCGCAAGGCCCGTGCGGAAGGCGTTGAGTTGCGCCGAGCCGGCGGGCACGCCGTCGAGGCGAAAGTTGCCGTCGGCGTCGGAGAACGTTTCGAGCGCGGTGCCCGCGACGGTGAGGCGGACGCGTTCGACGTAGGCGCCGCTGGCGGGGTTAAAGACGCGGCCTTCGATGGTGCCGGTGGCGACCTGGGCGGCGAGCGGGGCGGCGACGAGCAGGAGCAGCGTGAGCGAGGGGCAGAGCTGACGGGTCAGAAGAGAAGTGAGAAAAGGGGCGAGCGGGAGAAAGCGTTTCATGGGCGGTGGGGTGGAGCGTGGGGCGCGAACGGGAGTGAGAGACGGAAGTCGCCGGGGTTGGGAAAGGCGGGGCGCGGAACCTTGCGCGGGCGTGGCGCCCAAACAAGGGCGGGACTCACACATTCGGATGACGATTTTCCACATGAGGCGGCGGGCGGGGGGGGGTGGATCGAACCGCCCCGATTGCAGTCCACTACCTCCCAACGTCCGGAGCGGAAAGTCCGTTGAACCACGCCTCAAGCGGTCGTTGCCACGGCGGGCCTGTGGTGTGGGCGCGCCGCCCGCCGGAACAACCACGCCGATCCGGCAAACAGCGTGGCGAAGCACGCATTTAATCCGAACATCGCAACACTCTCTAGGCAAAGTCGTGCATCCAGAAGGTATGCGCAATCACGGGAACCAAGAAAAGAGCGAGCGTCGTCGCGAACAACATGCGGGCCATGCCTTGGGGCTGAGGAACCCCGCGAGGAGGGCTCCGATGATTCCGATGGCGACCACCCCGACATTCATCAGGTTGGCGGGGTTGTGCTCGCTCCCGATGATCCCAACGGCCAGATTGAACCAAGTGAGGATAAACGCGGTCGCCGACCGCCCCGCCGGCGTCGCCTACCAATTTAGCCCCACGCTGAGCGCCACCGTGGATGTGCAGAACATCTTCAACGAGCCGCAGTGCTGGTATCGCGGCGTCCCCGATCAGCTCGCGCAGGTTTACGTTCCCGGCGTGACGATGACGTTTGGCGTGAGCGGGCGGTCCTGACGCCTCCGCCCGTGCGACGCGAAATACCGCCTCACAGGCACACTGGCGACGTTGCCAACCCAAAACCGCAAAGCCCTTGCTGACCCCGTTTTCCGTCCGCCGTTTCCGTTCCCTGTCACTCCGGTTGCGACGATTCTCCGGAAGTCGGTTTGAGGAAACGCGGTTCGCCGAAGACGCGGCCGGTGTCACCCTGCGCTTTCATCCAGATCGCGACTTCAGCGCGCATTGCCGCAAGTCGCTCGGTCCGGCGCGGGTCTCCGGCGAGGTTGTGCAATTCCGCGCGATCGACGCGGAGATCGTAGAGTTCCTCCGGTGGTCGCTCGTGATAGCGACGCACCGCCGATGCGGCGGCCGGCGAGGTTTTCGCCGCTTCGGTCCAGCTGGCAAAATAGCCCGCGCCGTCCACCGGTTTGCCGAGGTCAATGTGGGTTGTGAATTTAAATTCTGGGTGCAGGTTGCGGATGTAGTGCCAACCTTCGGTGTGGAGAGCCCGTGAAGGGTAAAGATTCATTTTCCCGTCAGCGCTATGCGTCGTGAAAATGCGATCGCGGTGCGTCGTCCTTTGACCGCGCAACACTGGACCGAACGAACGGCCGTCAATATCCGCCGGCGGTGAGCCACCGGCGACATCGACCAGGGTCGGCAAAATATCGATCCAACTGACCATGGCAGCAGTGCGGATGCCGGCCGCCAGTTTGCCGGGCCAGACGGCAATCATCGGGGTGCGGACGCCCGCTTCGTAACAAGTCCATTTGGCAAATGGCCACTGCGCGCCATTGTCGGAACTATGCAGGAAGAACGTGTTGCGGCCGAGGATGGCGTTAGCGGCATCAAAGATAGTCCCGAGATCGGAGTCCATGCGCTCGATGGCGGCATAGTAGCGGGCACGCATCTCGCGGGTCGTGGGCGTATCGACGTGCTCCGGCGGGATGATGATTTTCGCCGGATCGAAGCCGGTTGACCCCTCCGGCCAGGGCACGTGCGGCCAGTTGGTGCCGACGAAGAGACAGAGTGGCTTGGCGCTTTGACGCACGCGCAGCCATTTTACGGCTTCGGCCACGGCGACATCGTCGTGAAACGTGATGTGGGCAAAGTAATCGAAACCGTAATCGGCGGTCTGTTGGTAGTGCGCAACCTTGCCAAACGCGACGACCTCGTAGCCGAGGTCCTGGAGATACGCGGGGAGTTTCTTGATCTCGGGGCGTGGCTTACTGTGGTTGGCTTCGGCCCCATTGTGCGCCGGCATCAGGCCGGTGAGTAGCGCGGCCCGGCTCGGGGCGCAGGTTGGGGAGGCCACGAAGGCGCGGTCGAAGGTGAGACCGGCCGCAGCAATCCGCTCCATGTTGGGCGTGCGGACGTCTTTCGCGCCATAGACGGTTGAGTCGAGCAGGCTGTGGTCATCGGAGAGCATGATGACGAGGTTCGGCCTCGCCGCCGAGGCCGCAAAGACCTGGCCCGCGAGCGAGCAGACGAGAACGCAGGCGGCAAGGGAGCGGCGCGACGTTGAGGGGCTTAGCTTCATGTGCAGCCGGTTAAAACGTAAAGGTACTGGTGAGAATAATCTGGCGCGGGCGAACCGAAGATACGGCCCCCCGGGTGCCGTCGCTGAGCGTGTCGAGCGGGAAAAATCCGCCGCGATCGAACAAATTGCGGACGTTGATCTGCGCCTTCCATCCAAGCCGATTGAACAACCGGCGTTGATAAGAGAGCATGAAGTCGGCGTAGAATTCCGAACCGGTCACGAACGGGTTCTGCACGTCGAAAACTTGCTGTTCCGTGCTGGCGCCGGCGTTGATTGTCTTGAGCGGAAATCCGATCGCGGCGCCGCTGCGATAGCGAAACCCGCCGCCGATCGAGAGGCCCTTGAGACGTTCCCGCAGATCGTAGCTGGTGAAGAGATTCACCCGCCACTCGCGTTGGTCTTCCCGCACCTGTCCATCGATGGCGCGGTTGTAGTCGCCCTTGGATTTTACTTCCGCGTTCCAGTATTGGTGAATCGTCAGCGGACTCGAATCGGAGATGCGCAGGTTGTCCCAGCCCTTCGTTCCGAGCGTCGCACTGCCGGTTCGGCGGTCCGTAACGCCTTCCCAAATTGGGCGGCGGCGCTCTTCCCACACGAACCACTCTTTGCCGATATTACTCTCGGTCGTCCGTTGGCGGCCGGCGGTGACAGAGAGGCGCCAGCGGTCGGTCGGGTTCGCAACCATTTCGATGTCGAGCCCCCGCGCGACACTATCACGCACAAAATTAAAGCGACCGACCGGGAAGGCCACCGGGTCTAAAACATCGGCAGGAATCGAGGGGTCGAGACCGCCGACGCCACGGATGCGCTGCTCAATGGCAGCCATGCCGCCGCGGAAGGAAACGATATCGTTGGGCGGAGTGATCCCGTTCTCCGAGTTTTCGAACCAGTTCACTCGAAGGGAGAGTTTTCGCTGCCACAAATCAAGGCGCAGGCCATAGTCCCGGCCGGTGCCGTTGGTGCCGGGAACAGACTGGCCGGTGAGAACGTTAATGTTGCCGTTGGGGATGCCGTAATTTTCGGACTGGCTGTAGTGGAGCGAGAGCCATTCGAGGGGATGCACGACGACACCGCGATTGTCCGACGTGCCCTGTGCAAAAGTGGTATATCCCGCAAACGTGGCTTCGCGGTTGGACGGGAAAAGCCCGTTGGCCTTTCTCGCGGTGAAACGCGAATCGATTTGCGCCACGCTGATGTCGTCGCGGCGCACCCCGTAAAAGACCACCAGGCGATCCTTGAAAAAGTAGCTTTGCAGAGCGGCCATCGCCGAATCGACATGCTGGAGCGTGCCGGCAGGAGCGCTAAAGGCGCCGTCGGGATTGTCCACGAAACGCACGGTGGAAGCGAGGCCGGTGACAGGATCGGTGATTTGATAGGGTCCCATGCGCTGGCCTTGGAGCGGTGCGGCTGAAAAATCGCCTCCGCTCCCAGGGCGGGCGGGATCACCGAGATAGTAGCGCACCCGCAGCAGGCGGGAAGGATCGCTCAGGCTGGCGTTGCGGGTGAAGGAGAGATTGTCGGACACGACCGCCCGGTAAGCTGTGGTGTTCAGCCCCGTCAGGGAATTGGAGCGGGAGAACATGCCGGCCAACGAATGGCGACCAAGCCACCGCGTCCAACCAGTGTGGCGCCGGAAATCGAGTTCGTAGGAGGTCGTGAGCCGCGACTCTTCCTCGCGGAGGAAAGTGACGAAGCCCCTCAGTTCGCCCTCGGTGTAATATTTCCCGAGATTCGGATTCGGCGTGACGCGATCAGGCAGAAATTTATTCGGGTCAACGAGGATGTTGTAGAAAGTATTATCCCCGAGGTATTCACCCTTCAGCTCTTCGAGGTTTTCCCGATTGTAGGCGAACTCGACGAAAAGCTTGTCGAACAGGCGTTGTTCGATCGCCAGCGTGTGCAGGCGCGAAGTGATCAGGTTGCCGCGGTGATTTCCCCAAAGCGAAGTATCAAACGGAAAGACCGCCGGATTCACGAGACTGACGCGACGATTAAGATCTTTGGGATTCTCATCCCCCTGCTGGGTCGGCGACTTGACCGTCACGGTACCGGCCCAAGGGGCCGTAAAAATCGCCGGGGTGTTGCCAAAGGAGAGGATTGGCGCGACGGCATTGTTGGCCGTGAAGATGCGAGCGGCGGCGCCCGTTACGACATTGCTGACGGAGTTGTCGAACACCGGCCGGCCCGCCTCAAGCCACGGTGTCACAAAGTCGAAGGGGAGTTTCGCCTGAGTGCGTGAGGCGTCGCGGCGCGCGTATTCAAAATAGTAGCGAGCGGTGGTGTTCGCGAAGGGCTTGACGGTCAGCGTGCCGTAGTAGCGATTCTGGCGGTCGTGGTTGGGCTTGATCCAATCGCGACTGTCGTCGTAGAGCGCGGCAACCCGCAGGGCAACCCGCTGGGGCACAATGACGCGGTTGATGTCGAGGGTGGTGCGGGTGGAATCTTCGTTGTCGGCGCGAAGGGAGACTTCGGCTTTGTTGGCGAAGCCGGCGCGCTTGAGTGAGGAGTCCACGATGCCGCCGGGGGAACCGAGACCGAACAGGACTGAATTTGGGCCGCTCGCAAACGTCAGGCGTTCGGTGTTGTAGTTGTCCAGGATCGTATTCGTGCGAAAGAAATTGCGGGAATTAGTCGCCGTATTGAGACCGCGCACCCGGGTATCGACCCGGATATTGAGGGTGCCAAACGCCACGTTTGAGCCAGGCGTATGTTCGTAGGTGCCCTCGGTATTCGTGGAGTAGAGGTAGGCTTCGGCCATGCTCGCGGCACCGATATCGGAAAGAAACTCAGGGGTCATCACGGAGATCTGCGAGGCCATGTCCCGCAGCGAAGTGTTGACCCGGCTGCCGGCCATGGTGCTGGTGGCCAGATAGCCGACATCTCGCGTCGAGCTCACTTCGAACGGTGTGAGCGTGATGGCCTCGTCCTTCGCAAGACTGGCAGGTGAGGTTTCGGCGAAAGCGGCGGTCGCGACGAGACCGACCAAGAGTGTGAGCAACGAGAGCGCCGACAGTGCGAGGCGGCGGGACGAGGAGGGCAGTGGCATGGGGGGCGGGGGGGGGGGGCTCGGCGAGGCCAACAGGGTTCGGGTGTCGCCGAAATTTTTCCGGACGGGTCGGTGGTGGGCAGCACGTTCCGCCGACTATGGGCTTGGAACAAGATCGCGCCCCGCACATTCGTCTGACGAATTTCCACATTTACTTGCGGGCGCGCGGCACTTGTCGCGGTTGGCAGGGCGCCGGTGAAACCCATGGATCCACTTCCTGCAACTTGGCAGGAGGTGAAAGATTAAGAGAAAGAGGAAAGAGAAACATACGGAATGGAAGAGTGGAGGTGAGGTGGGGAAATCGTGCGTGGAGGGCCAGCGGTTGACGCCGGGGGTGCGGGCGATCGAGCTTGCCGTGGCGGCGCGGGGACCGGGACAGATCGCCCGAGGAGGGGCCCGGCGCGGCCCCTTCACTTCAGCACGCGAAACATGCTCGTGTAGTCGTCGGTCCAGAGGGGAATGGTGGCGGGCCCGGACGTGGGCGGGCTGGCGGCGTTGCGCAGCGCGGCGTTTTCCATGAAGGCGCGGTTTTTGCTGAGCACGACAAAAGACGAGCCGTAGAGCCACCAGGCGCCTTCCTCTTCGTCGTCGCTGCCGTCTTCGCATTCGATCGTGTGCGACTGAAAGCCGATGGCGCGTGCGGCGTTTTCCACTACGGGGCGGAGGTCGAGGTAGCGGTTGGAAATGTTCACGATGATCGCGCCGTCGGGCTTGAGGTGACGGAGGTAAATGGCGAAGGCCTCTTGCGTCAGCAGGTGCACGGGCACGGCGTCGCTGCTGAAGGCGTCCATGATGAGAAAATCGAAATTCTGCGGCGACTCGTGCTCCAGCGAGAGCCGGCCGTCACCCATGACGACGTCGATTTGGGCCTCGCTGGTTGCGAGGTAGCTGAAAGGTTTCTCGGCGATCTTTTTAACTTCGGGATCGATTTCGTAGATGCGCAGGTAATCGCCGGGTTTGCCGTAGGCGGCGACGGTGCCGACGCCGAGACCGAGGAGGCCGATGCGTTGGTTTTGCTGGCGCGGAAACGTCCGCAAGGCGAGGCCGAGTCCGCTGCGCGCACCGAAATAGGAGGTGAGCGTGCGCGCGCGTTCGGGGGCGGCGAATTGGATGCCGTGGGTGATGCGTCCGTGCAGCAGCAAGCGGTAGTGAGTGGAGGGGTCTTCCTGGCCGTATTCCTGCACGGAGAGGACGCCGTAGAAATTTCGCGCGCTCAGGAGTGAGCCGCGCGATGTTTCGTGAATCTGCACGCCGAGCACGCCCATCAGCCCGACGAGTCCGAGGCCCAGCAGACGGCAGGTGGCGCGATGGCCGTTCAGGGGTTGACGGCGGTGGCGGCGGCGCAACGCCATGAGGCCGACGGCCACCCCGGCGATTAGCCACACGGGCCAGTGCAGGCCGACGAACTGAGAGGTGGTCCAGAAATACTCGAGGGTTGAAAACAGCGCGGGTGGCTTCGTGCGCAACCACGCCAAGGCGGGAGTGAGGGCTTGGTCGGCGCCATAGACCGCGCCGACGGCGAGCAGCGCCGCGAGCCCGCGCCACTGCCGTGGGCTCAGTGCTGCGTGGTCCTTGGCCGAGACGACCAGCAACAGCCCGACGAGCAGCGCGAGGCTGAGGTGCAATTCGTAGTAGTTGTTGAAAACAGCCGGAGCGACGAGGGCGACGAACAGCCCGCCCAGCGCGCCGCCGACGGAGATCAGCAGATAGAAGCCGGTGAGCTGAGTGGGCGGGGGGCGTAGGCGATAGAGTTCTCCGTGACAGATCATCGAGCCGATGAACAGGGCCGCAGAGTAGACCACGACTTGGTGCACGATGGGCATATCGGCGCCCGCGAACAGGGCGACGCACACGCCAACCAGCGCGCCGCCAAGCAGGAGCGTGAACCAGAAACGCGAATACCAACGCGGGCTGTCGAAGCTGATGATAAATGATAGCAGATACAGCGCGAGGGGCAGGACCCAAAGAAAAGGAATCGAGGCCACGTCGAGGCACATCTTGTTCGTGCCGGCCAAGAGGAGGGTTGAGGCCACGGCCGGCAGGCAGATCCAGAGGGCGCGTTGATAGGTGCTGGGCGGCGCGAGATCGGGGTTTGGTTCGGCGGCCGGAGGCGAGGTGGTGGCGGGTGTGGCTAGAGAGGAATTTTTCCAGACCCGCCACGCGCAGAAGCCGCAGGACGCGGCGTAGAAACCGAGGCCCCACGACCAGAACTGCGCCTGCGCGAGGCGCGTCAAGGTGGTCTCAAAATAAAACGGGTAGCTGATGAGGGCCAGGAGCGAGCCGAGGTTCGAGAGCGCGTAGAGCCGGTAGGGCGAGGCACCGGGTACACTGCGGCGAAACCACTCTTGGAGGAGGGGGCCCGTCGCGGAGAGGACGAGATAAGGGAGGCCGAGACTCGCGGTGAGTAGGGCGAGGATGCGCCAAGCGGGGTCGTCACCGGGGTTGGGCCTCCATGTGTCACTCGGCGTGATCGGGAGCGAGGCGAGGGCGGCGAGGAGCAGGACGCCGTGGAGAATCGTCTGCGTGCGCGGCTTCAAGTAACGGCTGACGGCGTGAGCGTAGGCATAACCGCCGAGGAGCAGGAGTTGGAAAAACAACATGCACGTCGTCCAGACGCCAGGTCCGCCGCCGAACCACGGCAGGATATATTTGCCGACGAGCGGCTGAACCTGGAAGAGGAGGAAGGCACCGGTGAAGATGGTGAGGGCGAAGGGCAGCATGACGTGAGGCACGGCCACCGTGCGGGGAAGTGCGGTGGAGATGAAGCGCAAAGCGGCGGAGTCGCCTCTCCGCTCGCCGGACCCGGTCGGAAACCCACGGGCGGGAAACGCCGGGCCGCGGGGCATGGGCTTTCCAGGCTACCCCGCCGTCCGCTAGGCGACCGATTTTCGGCAATTTTCCGATCGTGCGCACGCGTCAGTCGCTGCTTCGACGGGATCGGACTTTTCCCCAAGCCGTGGCGGGGCGACCTACCTCCTGTCCGGCGCGGCGCGATCCGCTACAATGCCGGCCTGTTCCTCAAATGCAGCGAGCGACGCAAAGACGGCAAAGTTCATCGGTCGTGGTCCGTGGTCGAGCACCACCGCTCATCAACGTCCGGTGTGCAAACTCGTCAGGTGCGCAGGAGAATTTCCGGCGGAACGCATCTTTCAGAGTTCCCATAGGTGTTGAGTGAGGGCCTGCGACCGTGACCGAGGATGCCTCGCGGCCGGGCCGAGGCCGGCGGCGTCCGGAAAAAAATGGTCATCCGAGAGGGAATCTGAACTTACTGTCCCTGTGTCCGCACTCCGCGAATCCCCGATACACCTCCAGGCCGCCGACCTTGCCAAGAGTATAGGTGAGGGCGCGAGCGCCGTTCTGGTGGAGGACGGGGATGCCGAACGCCACACGCTCACGGCGTTCTTACAGCACATGGGTTTTGCGGTCACCGCCGTGAGCAGCGGGCTCGCCTACTATCAGGAGCTCGCCAGCCGTGCCTTTACGATCGCCGTGATTGACCTGGGCTTGCCGGATCAGGCGGGGGAAATCCTCGTCGAATACACCCGCCAGAATACGGCGAGCGGGATCGTCGTCGTGACGGCGCAGGACCGGGTGGAAGTGAGGATCGACGCGTTTCAGGCCGGCGCGGATCTGTTTTTCAGCAAACCGGTGGATTTGCGCGAGCTGACCGCGGCGATCGGTAATCTGGTCCTGCGCCGACGGGAAATACCGGACGCGGTGGCGCCGCCGCCGCGGCCCGCCGAAGGCGCCCCGGTTTGGACCTTGTTGGCGATGGAGCGGGCCTTGCGGACGCCGAATGGCGCGGTGTTGGAGTTGACCGCGATGGAATTCAAGTTGCTCAGCCTGCTGATGGCGCAGGGCGTCACGGTTACCCGGGCCAGCCTGCTGGGCGAGCTCTACCAGAGTGAAAACAGCAGTGCCGCGCGGGCGCTGGAGACGTTGATCCATCGCACCCGCCAACGCATCGCGACCGAAACTCGCCTGCGGCCCCCGATTCTGACGCACCACGGGGTCGGCTATATCTTTGCGGGGCCGATCGCGCACCGGTAGCCAGCCGGCCGGTCTTGTCAGACCATGTCAGAAATTGTCGGATGATATGGGGTGCGGGCCCTTACCGAGGGTAGTAACATGATGCTTGCGCGGTGCACGGGCAACCGCTCCAAGTTCATCACCCATGCAGCGGACGGCGAATTCAGACACATTCACCCCGGGATCCACTCTTCGATCGCCGCCGCCAGTTATGGGCGCAGGCGAAGGGCGATGCGGCGCGGACGAAGGCGTTGCCCAGGACGGCGGCGGTGCGGCGATGGGAGGGAAATGGCCATGAGCACATCTGCCAATGAGCCGATAGACTCTCCGCTGCGCACGGGCCGTAGCCGGTTTTTCCTGAGCTTGGCCGTTTTT
>CAMBVX010000213.1 GCA_945871085.1 Opitutus sp. GAS368
AGCAACTTCTTCGCCACGATCGGCCCGCTCGCCGCCATCTCATAACGACGGAATTGATTGTCGCCATAGCGCACGGTCGCCGACGAGTTCGCGAACGGCGTCGGCATTTTGGTGACGACATTGATCGCCCCGCCGGGAGAGGCGCGGCCATAGATACCGGCGTTCGGGCCCTTGATCACCTCGATCCGATCGACGTTGGCCGCATCGAACATGCCGGCGCGGAAAAACCCATTCCGGAGCTGACCGTCGTTTTGCAAACCACGCACGTAGTAGGCCTGATTGTAATTTCCGCGGGAGGAAACGCCACTCGTGTAGGCAAAA
Source organism: Opitutus sp. GAS368 (assembly GCA_945871085.1). GTDB lineage: Bacteria > Verrucomicrobiota > Verrucomicrobiia > Opitutales > Opitutaceae > GAS368. The sequence continues at coordinate 322 of CAMBVX010000213.1, forward strand.
CTGTCCTTGTAGTCGTTGAAGGCGGCAAAATCGCCGATGAAATCCGAGGTCACGATGCCGACCGAGAATGGAAGCTCGCGGATATCCGCCCGAATGCGCGTGCCGGAAGACGTTACCGTCGCTGTGTAGCCGGTGGTCGAGCTCACCTCAAAGGGGGACAACTTCAGGGCTTCTTCGGTCGCCGGCGCGGCCGGCGCCGGTTGCGCGATCGCGGATGCGCGCAGCAAGGCGACCGCGATCGCGAGGATCGCAAATGATTGAACGCGGGAGAGCAGGAGGATTTTCATAGTGGGTTTGGTTCTAACGAGCGTGGGGAGAGGCTAGCGGTCAGCCGCCGTAGCCGCAGGCCCGATCCCGCACGCTGGGCCCGATTCAAGTGGAGTCAGGTGCCTCAAAATGTAAACGTTACATTCACTATGGCTAACCCCTCTGTTCGCTCCCTCGCCGACACGTGCGGCCTCTCCACCGCCACGGTCTCGCGCGCCCTCGCCGGCCATCACGGCGTGCGCCCTGAGACTCGCGCGCTTGTGGCATCCGCCGCCCGTCGGGCCGGCTACCGCCGCAATCACCTCGTCGGAGCCGTGATGTCACATATCCGCGTCGCGCGGGTCAAAAAATTCCACGGCAGTCTCGCCCTCATTCACGTGCCGTCGCCGGGCCAACCCGGGTTGCTCTCCACTCAACAAAAAATCATCAGCGGCGCTCGGCTTCGCGCCGCGGAGTTGGGCTTCAAGCTGGATATTTTTTCCCTGGGCGAAAAAGGCCTCAGCCTGCGCCGGCTCGTCCACGTGCTCGAGGCGCGCAATGTGTCCGGCCTCATCTTCATTTACGCCGACCCCAGCACAGCGACAGCGGATTTCCCCTGGGAAAAGTTCACCTCGGTTGCGATCGACTACGGCGATCGTGAGCCGCGCATCACCACCGTCTGCATCGATCACTACCATACCCTCATGGGCGCACTCGGCCGTCTGCAGGGCCAAGGCTACCGGCGGATCGGGCTCTTCCTCGAACGCTTCAAAGATGATCGCCTGTGGTTTCGGTTCTCGGCCGCCCACCACTCCTTCCACGTCAACACCCCCCGCACGGCGCACCTGCCGCCGTATGTGGCCGAACGCATGGAGGCCGAGGGTTTCCTGGCGTGGTATCGCAAAAACAAACCCGACGTGATCGTGGGACACATCGATGAAGCCATCGCCTGGTTACGGGCGTCCGGCGTGCGCGTCCCGGAAACCACGGCCTTCTTCAACTTGAACTGGACCGCCCGCAAGCGGCCCTGCGCCGGGCTCAATATTCTACCGGAGTTGCAGGGCAGCGTTGCCGCGGAAACCGTGATCGAGCAGATCCACCGCCACGAGCGGGGTCGCCCCGACCATCCCCGGAACATCATGATTCGCGGACGCTGGGTCGACGGTCCGACGTTGCCACCCGCACCCGGACAACCGGCCACGCCGCGGGAGTAGTCACCGACTCGCCCACGCCACTCGTCAGGGTTTCGGCCATAGCTCGATGGCTGGTAAAAACAATCGGTCGGTGCGCACAATGCCGCGCCCGGCGAGCAGATCGTTGATCGTGAACTCGCCCACGCGGCGCACCTGCCACCGCGGCGTCGAATAAATGGCGAGTGCACCCTCATCGGTCACAAAAATCCCGGCGGCGGCCCCGAAGATTCCCCAGCCGTCGTCCCCCAAGAGTTCGCCGCCAAATGTGCGATCCGCCACCCGAGTCAGCTCCGGTTGCACGCGGAAATCCCGCTGGGGAAACTCAACGGTCCACAACGAAGCCGTGTGCCGTTCTTTGGCTCCGGTTTTTTCATCGGCCTTGGTGCGACTGAAACCGACCAAGAACAGTTTTCCATCCCGCTGTTGAATCAGGTTGATGCTCGATCCGCCGAACTTCGTGAACGCCAACCCGGGCGCAGCGCGCACCACTTTCTCGTCGAGCACCGAGGCCGGCTTCAAATCAAACCCGTCTTCGAGCGTGCTCGTGCGCGAGACGTAAAACGAAACGACGGTCGTCGTCCGGCTCACCACGAGGAAGCGCCCGTCGCCCAGTCGGATCATCGCCGCCGCGCCGGCTTTGTCTTTCACCGTCGCAGTGACCCGGTCAATCAGCACCGGCAATCGCCGGGGCATGTCTGGCTCGGAAAAATCATAGAACAAAATTTGCGAGCAAACTTCGCCGTGCTTCGCGTGATAGTTTTCCACCGGCACCACCAAAATATCACCACAGGCGCTGAGGCCGCCTGGATGCCAGAGCGTCGTCCCGGAACTGAGCGGCAGCCGGATCGGCACGCGCGCAACGATTTTCGCCGTTTCCGCCGGCAAATTCGCGGCGTTGATATTCGGCCCGAGCGGCCCCGGCGTCGCCCCCGAAGCGAGGCGCAGCACGATGAGATCGCCCTGCGGCGGCGATAGTTCGCTCCACTTTTTCGCCCCGGGAAACTGGAGGCGATTCGGGTCGCCGTCTTTGCCGATATTGCTCCCCGAGACGACGAGGTAAGCCCCCACCCGGAGACGCTGCACGCCCTGGAAATGATTGTCTCCGATATCGTGATCCGGGTTCAGCGAGTAAGAGGGATACGGCAACTGCCCGTCGCTCCACGCCCCCAAGCGATTCCCCTCCGCTGAGATCCGGGCAAAAGCCGCCCGCACGTCCGCCACCACCGGTTGGTCCATCCGCGGCATTGCGGCGAACGCACTTGTTCCGACGAACCCGAACGCCAGCGCCCGGCCGAGTGGGATGAACTTCATGCCATCCGAAGTCAGCGCATTGTCGGTCAAAGTCAGGACGCAAATCATGTAACGGTTACAATCGGCGTGCGCTGACGCCGTGCGCCGCTACCAATACGACCTCGCTGTTCCCCTCTTCCGTTCCCAACTACCCAATTTCCCCGCCGTCATGCATCGCCGCACCTTTCTGCACCACACTGTCGTCGGGGGTACCGCCCTGGGACTCGCTCCGCGCCTGCCCGCCTCCGCCCGTCTCCCACGCAAACCCAACTTGATTGTCTTTCTTCCCGATCAACAACGCGCCGACACTCTCGCGCCTTACGGTAACGGTCGCACGCATGCGCCCAACCTGAACAAACTCGCGACCCAATCGACGGTCTTCGAGCGAGCCTATGTCACGCAACCGGTGTGCACGCCATCGCGCTCCTCGCTCCTGACGGGCCTCTGGCCACATCAATCGGGCTGCACCGAAAACAACCGGGCATTGCCCACGCACGCCCAGACCCTGCCCGAGCTGTTGGCCGATCCAGACTACCGCTGCGGCTATTTCGGCAAATGGCATCTCGGCGACGAGGTGTTCGCCCAGCGCGGTTTTCACGACTGGGTTTCGATCGAGGACATTTACCAAGAGCACTTCAGTGCCGGCCGGGAACGGGGTCGGCTCAGCGACTATTCCCGGTTCCTCCTCGAAAAGGGCCACCAGCCCGACTCGCCCGCCCGTGGCGCGTTCAGTCGAAAATTCGCCAGCCAGCTCCCGATCGAACTCTCGAAGCCGGTCTTTCTCGAACGCCATGCCTGTGATTTCATCGAGCGCAACCGCCGTCAGCCTTTCATCCTTTTCATCAGTTTCCTCGAACCCCACACCCCCTACTCCGGCCCACTCAACCACGAGCATCGGCTCGACGAGGTCGAGTTCGACGCCAACGCCACCCACCCGTTCGACGAAAGTATGCCGCTGAAATACCGGCTGAAACAAGAGGCCCAAGCCGAAGAATACGGACGCACGCCCGCTGAGTTTCGCCCGATCAAGCGCAACTACCTGGGACTCGTTACCCAAATCGACCGCAGCATCGGCGGGGTCCTGAAGAAACTCGATGACCTCGCCCTCGCCGACCACACCGTCGTCGTGCACACGAGCGACCATGGCGATATGATGGGATCGCACCGACTCTTCGAAAAAGAAGTGATGTTCGAAGAGTCTGTGCGTGTGCCCTTCCTCGTGCGTCTGCCTGGCCAGCAACAGCAGAATCGGATCGCGGAGCCGGTCAGTCACATCGATTTCGTGCCGACGATGCTCGACCTGCTCGGTCGTCCGCCGCACGGCCAATGCGCCGGCCGCAGTCTCGCGCCTTGTCTGCGCCGGGAAGCAAGGCCGCCGTCTCCGGTCTTCATCCAATGGTCGCCCAAACCCGGCCGCACCGAACGCGTGAAGAAAAACACCCAACTCGCCTCGCCGGCGGCTGTCGCCCGCGCCTGCGGTGAATCGACGCGCACCGTCGTCACGCCCGACGGCTGGAAGCTGTCACTCCGCGACACCGACCACCCCGAGTTGTATCACCTGCCGAAAGATCCCGGTGAAATGAGGAACCTCATGCCCGAGCCTCCGCCGCAAATCGTCGCAAGGTTGACCGGCCTGATCGACGCATGGCAAAAAGCCTGCGGCGATTCACTGCGCTTGGTGCCGGCCACGAAGGCTGCGGGAAAAATCTGATCCCGATCTCCTGCTCCGACCAATCCCGACGGGCCTATTTTCTGCTCCGGCCGAACCGTGATGTCGTTGAACACGACCGGCGTGACCTTCTGGCTCATGCCACTGTCCACGCCCATCCCGTCGCCGACTCGCACCGCCTCGCCGTCCGCCGAGCAATCGTGTGGGCCCCGCCGCAGGAAAGATTCTCGCCGCGCCCGCCCAGGTCGGATTCATGACTCTCCCCTCTCCCGTGCCACCACTCGCCACCGATCTCTTCGACTACGCTCTCCCGCCGCACCTGATCGCACAGACGCCCGCCGCTCGCCGCGACCAGTCCCGTCTCCTCGTCGTGGATCGTGCGTCGCACACCGTCGCGCACCATTCGTTTTCCGACCTCCCGCAATTCCTCCGCGCGGGTGACCTCCTTTTTCGCAACAACGCCTCCGTCCTGCCGGCGCGCCTCCACGCTCGCCGGCCGACCGGCGGACAGGTCGAGTGTTTTCTGCTTCGTCCGGCCGATGGTGAGCGCGTGTGGCGGTGCTTGGTGCGACCAGGCAAAAAACTCCCGGTCGGCGCCACTTTCACCCACGCCGACGGCGCCTTCAGCGGAGAAATTATCGCCAAACACGACGACGGCTCCGCGCTCGTGCGCCTGACCACGCCCGGCGATGAACCGATCACCCACGTGGCCAATCGCCTCGGCGACGTCCCCCTGCCGCCCTACATTGCGCGCGCCGACAATTCTCGACGCACCGAGGACCTCGCCCGCTACCAAACCGTCTATGCCGACCAGGCGCGCCAAGTCGCCGTCGCCGCACCCACCGCGGGTCTGCATTTTACTCCGGAGCTTTTCTCGACCTTGGCCGCGCAAGGTGTGTGCACCGCTGAAATCACCCTCCATGTCGGCCTCGGGACCTTTAAGCCAATCACCTCCGAAATGATCGAGGCCCACGTCATTCATCGAGAACTTTACGAACTTCCGACCGCGACGCAGCGCGCGCTTTTCCCGCCCCTCACCGGCCGCCGTGTCGCCGTCGGCACGACGAGTGTGCGGAGCATCGAACATTTTCTTGCCACTCACCCCGCGCCGCACCCAGACGACCAAAATCATCTCGCCGAAGCCGACCTGTTCATCTATCCGCCGCGCACCTTTCGTGGCGTGGACGCCCTGATCACAAATTTTCACCAACCCCGCTCCACCCTGCTCTGTCTCGTCGCCGCTTTCCTCGCCCCTGGATCCATCGACGGCATCGCTTGGCTGCGCGAGATCTACGCCGACGCCATGGCCCGCGAATACCGATTTTTCAGCTACGGTGACGCGATGTTAATTCTGTGAATTCAGCCGCATAACGCACGGTCCACTTGCTTCACGAATAAAATGGATTACCGGATTTCGGCCCATGCGCAAATCCGCGTTCTGCTCGATCCTCCGCTCCTCCGCCCTGCTGACCTTGGTTGGCACCGTCGGCTATTGGTTAGCCATGGGCGCGCACCGTGGCTGGAGCCAGAATCGTGTGCCCACCACTCAAACCGACGAGGTTACCGGCATCGCATTTACCACCTACGAGAATCGTTTCATCCCGGGCATCGAAGTCCTCGGCGCGGGACTCGCGCTGGCCGCCGGATTGTTCGCGCTCGGATTTCTTTTTCACTCACCCTCCTCAACCAATTTAAAGCCATCCAATCCATGAAGACGTCTATCCTCCCATTCCTCGCCGCGTTCAGTCTCACCTCCTCCCTCGCGGCTGCACCGATCTCATTCGATTTCAAAGACCCGAAGGGCGTGAATGCCATTCAGTTCTCCCTCGACTCTGTGCTCGAGCCCATTGCCGGCACAGCCTCGGGAATTACGGGTAAAGTTAGTTTCGATCCGGCCAACCCCGGTGCCACCACCGGAAAAATCGTCGTCGCCACAAAATCTCTCGTCGTCCCGAACTCGATGATGAACGAACACCTCCTCGGCAACAACTGGCTCAACGCTCCCGCCAACCCTGAGATCACCTTCGAACTCACCACGCTGGAAGGGGCCAAGACGGCCAAAAACGTCACGTCCGCCACCGCCACTGGCAAATTCACCCTCAAGGGCGTCACCAAGGAAATCAAAGTTCCGGTCACCCTCACCTACCTCGCCGACTCGTTCGGCAAGCGGATCAACAAACCCGAAATCAAAGGCGACCTCCTCGTCTTGCGCGGCGAATTTACGGTCACCCGGGGCGACTACGGCATCCAACCCGGCCAGAACGAGGACAAGGTGAACACCGAAATCAAACTCTCGCTCGCAGTCGTCGGCAGCGCGCCAAAAGCTTGATCAATCCTGCGCGTCTCGGACCTGCCAGCCCAGGACGGCCCGCAAAGGCCGTCCTTTCTTTTTTCCGCCCTCTCCCCACACTGACCAGCCTACTCATGACCGACGACGAACTTCAGACCCTGATCGAAGACGCCACGGCCGATTTCGCCATTGGCGATACGGACGCGGCGATCACCAAGCTCACCCGCGCGACCGCGACCGCGCCACAATCCTTCGAAGCTTGGCACGCGCTCGCCGAAGTAAATTTCTCCCTGCGCCAGCTCGACCCCGCCCTCGCCGCCGCCGAAAAGGGCCATGCGCTACGCCCGTCGGATCTCTTTATTAACACCACGCTCTCCCGCATCTGGATGGAGCGCGGGGACAAAGCCCGCGCCGAACATTTCGGTGCCCAGGCCAAGATTGCCGACTGGAAAGAGCAGCTGAAGAATCCCCCAAAGCTCGATGCAGGCGGCTTGCGCTGAGCCCCGTTGACAGTGCTCCCGCCCGCCCCGTAATTTCGTTCTATATGGAATCACCGGCCTACGTCTTGGAGTTCGAAAAGCCGCTCCGCGAACTCACCAAACAGCTTGATGAACTGCGCCAGCAGTCCATCGAGACGAATGTCGATCTCGCCAAAGAAATCCGCGCCATCGAGGTAAAGATTGAGGCCACCCGTCTGGAAATCTACTCCAACTTGTCGCCTTGGCAGAAAGTCCAAATCGCCCGGCACCCGAAGCGCCCCTATGCCCTCGATTACGTCCACGCCATTTTCGAGGGCTTCCAAGAGCTGCACGGGGATCGTCAATTCAAGGACGATCAGGCCCTGATTGGCGGAACCGGGTTTTTCAACGGCGATGCCGTCATGATCATCGCGCAGCAAAAGGGCCGCGATCCCAAGGAGCGCATCGCGCGGAACTTCGGCATGGCCCAGCCCGAAGGCTACCGCAAGGCCCTCCGTCTGATGAAAATGGCCGAGAAGTTCAGCCTCCCCGTCTTCACTTTCATCGATACCCCCGGCGCCTTCCCCGGCATTGAGTCGGAAGCTCGCCACGTCTCTGAAGCCATCGCCGTGAATCTTCGCGAAATGGCGATGCTGCGCACCCCGACGATTTCCGTCGTGGTCGGCGAAGGCGGCTCCGGCGGTGCCCTCGGCATCGGCGTGACCGACCGCGTGCTGATTTTCGAAAACAGCTACTATTCCGTCATCTCGCCTGAAGGCTGTGCCGCGATTCTCTGGAAGGACGGGGCAAAAGCCGCGATCGCCGCCGAAGCGCTCAAAGTCAGTGCCGACAGTCTGGAAAAACTCGGTGTCGTCGACGAAGTCGTCGCCGAGCCTTCGGGCGGGGCCCACAACGATCCCGCGCAAGCCGCCGCCACGCTCAAGTATTCCCTCTACAAACACCTCAACGATCTCCGCGCCCTCGACACCGAGAAACTCCTCGACACGCGCTACGACCGTTACCGCCACCTTGGCGTATTCGAAGAGGCTGGCGTGGTGCGAAGCTAAGTGGGACGGGCGTCAATCCGCTCTTTTTCGCCTTGGATTTTCGGCGGCCGCAGACTGGCGTCGAATTACTCCGAGGACCGCCCCGGACGCACGATGGGGCAAAAACCCCGGCACTGCGCGCGGAATCAAACGCGCGCTTGTGTTAGACGAAGTGACGCCTACGGTCCAAACTTCATCACATGAATCCCCCTGGAATCGCAAAATTGGTCGGAGTCGGCCTCTTAATCTTCGTCGCCGTCATCATGGCGTCGTCCGGTACCTTCGTCGTGAAGCCCGGCTACCGTGGCGTCGAAGTGACGATGGGCGAGGCTTCTCGCGCCTTCAAACCCGAGGGCTTCGGCCTGAAGGCCCCGTTCATCACGACCATCACGCAGATATCCATCCGTCAACAAACCGCCGAAGACAAAGCCGAGTGCTATTCGTCGGACCTTCAACAAATCACCATCGATCTGAAAGTGCTCTTCCGCATTCCCGAAGCATCGGTCGTGAAACTTTTTCAGGACTATTACGGTGATCCCTTTCAAAGTCTCGTCGCGCCACGCGTGCAGGAGGCCTTGAAGGAAGTAGCCGCATTGCAAAGCGCCGAGCAGATCGTGAAGAACCGCGAACAGATCAAGACGCGCTCACTCGAAATTGCCCGGCGCAAACTCGGCACCCTCCTCGTGATCGAAGACATCGTGATTCAAAATATCGCGCTTACGAAGGAACTGGAACACGCCATCGAGGCCAAAATGGTTCAGGAGCAGGAGGCCTCGAAGTCCAAATATTTCCAGCAACGCGTGCAGATCGAAGCCGACACCGCCATCATCCGCGCCAAGGGCGAAGCCGAATCGATTATGATCCGCGGCGACGCGCTCAAGAAAAACCCCGCCTTTGTCGATCTCCAGATCGTCGACAAATGGGATGGGATCACGCCGGCCATCATCGGCAGCGGCGACAAGGTCATGCTCAGCTTGCAAGACATCGAACGCCTCAAGACCCAAAAATCCAATGTCCCAGCCCTACCACAACCGGCCGCTGCGAAAAGTCCCGTCCGACGCTGAACCCATGAATCCTCTCCTTGTCTCCAAGCTCATCGGCATGGCCGCCATGACCTTTGTGCTGCTCATCCTATCCACGGCCGCCACCTATGTGATTGAGCCCGGCACTCGTGGCCTCAAGGTCACGCTCGGCAAGACCGCCGACGGTTTCTTACCCGAAGGCTTCGGCTTTAAAGCCCCGTTCATCACCAGCATCGTGACAATCAATGTCCGCCAGAGGACGCAGACCGTGAAGGCCGATTGTTTTTCCTCCGATCTTCAACAGGTGAAAATTGATCTCCGCGTGCTCTACCGCGCGCCCGAAACGTCGGTTGTGCAGATCTACCGCGAGTTCGCCGGCGATCCCTTCGACAGCCTCATCGCCCCGCGCGTGCAGGAGGCCATCAAGGAAGTGACCGCACTCTACACGGCCGAGCAGATCGTGAAGAGCCGAGAAGAAATCAAGAAAAAGGCCCTCACGGCCGCGAAGCAGAAAATCGGCAATCTTCTCCTCGTCGAGGATATCGTCGTCCGGGACATCAATCTCTCGCCTGAACTTGAAAAGGCGATCGAAGCCAAGATGGTCGCGGAACAACAGGCCAACCAAGCGCGCTTTACCCAAGTGCAAACCCAAGTCGAAGCCGAGACCGCCGTCATCAGCGCCAAAGGTGAAGCCGAAGCCATCCGCGTGCGCGGTGAGGCCCTCCGGCAAAGCCCGGCGTTTCTGCGCTGGAAAATTGTCGAGCGCTGGAACGGCCGCTCGCCCATGGTCGTGCCCTCCGGACCGGAAAATTCCGGTGCTGCGCTCTTGCTGCCGATCGGCCCAGCTGAGATGCCAGTGGTGCCATGACACCACGGAAACGCGCCTTCTTCCAGTTTCTCAGTTTGGTCATTGTCGGATTTGTACTGGTCTTTTTCTTCCCGCGCGCAGCGGCCTTCGCAGAAATGGCCGCGCGTGAACTGCGCTACCTTTGGTGGATCATCTTGTTGGTCGCTCTCGCCGTCTGGTTGATCTGGGGCGTCGGCCGCCGCCCCAAGGGCTGATCTCACCGTCCGTTGTCGTGACACTTTCTCGCGATCTGCTCGTCTACCCAGCGTTCGCTTTTCGCCGGCGACAGTGAGCTCGGCGGCGCGGCGCCCTTCCCTGCCCAATGCCCCTCCGATTTTCTCTTACCGTTGTTTGGATTTGTCTCGTCGCCCGCGCTGCGGAGGCAGTGCCGCCCAACCCGACTCCGCCGGGCCTGGAAATCGCCTTTCACCGCACCGTCCAACCGTTCCTCGAAACCTACTGCCTCTCGTGTCACGGCAAGGAAACCACGAAGGCCGATTTGGATCTCAGCCTCTACACGAACGTGGCCAGAGTCACCGCCGGTTTTACCCACTGGGAACTCGTCCTCGAACGCCTCGAGGCCGGCGATATGCCGAACGAAAAGGCCAAGCACTTCCCCTCCGACCCGTTGCGCGCCGAAGTCGTCACGTGGATACGCGCGTTTCGACAGGCTGAGGCTACGAAAAATGCCGGCGACCCGGGCCCGGTGCTCGCCCGGCGGCTCAGCAACGCCGAATACGACTACACAATCCGCGATCTCACCGGGGCCGATATCCGGCCGACAAAAGAGTTCCCCGTCGATCCCGCCAACCAAGCCGGTTTCGACAACTCCGGTGAATCGCTCGCGATGTCGCCGGCGCTGTTGAAAAAATATCTGGGCGCCGCTCGCACCGTCGCCGAGCACCTCGTGCTGCAACCGGCAGGCTTCGCATTCGCGCCGCACCCCGCCGTCGTCGATACCGACCGCGACCGCTATTCGGTGCAGCGGATCATCGACTTCTACCGGCGGCAGCCGACCGATTACGCGGATTATTTTCTGGCGGCGTGGCGTTTCAAAAATCGCGCGGCCCTCGGGCGGGACAGTGCCTCACTGGAGGCCATCGCCGTCGAGGCCAGGGTGAGTCCCCAGTATCTCGCGACGATCTGGGCCACTCTCACCGGGCCCAAGGCGGACGTGGGCCCGATCGCCACATTGCAGACCCGCTGGCTCGCGCTGCCGGTCGCCGCACCCACCGCGGAATCC